>CAMDRI010000061.1 GCA_945906725.1 Candidatus Kuenenia stuttgartensis
GCAACGCTCGTGACGCTGACGACGTGTCGTGACGAGGAATCCGGTTTCTCACGACTGCTCGTCCGTAAGCTCTGCGATTCGCAAGCGAGGCAGGACCGCCGCGACTGCTGTATTCCGTTTGTCGATTGCCGCGCGATTAATCGTCGAAAAACACACAGCCGGACAATCGCGATCTGCCGAAGACACGCGATGTGTCGATTGTGCTCCGTTGAGTTTCCGTACCGGTTGTGCCACATTCCAACGCCCATCCAATCGGAATAAACCCACCGACCGTCGCGGCTCGTGACAGATGCGTCCCGCATTTGACCGACGCGAAACGCGTTCGCCACGAAGGAATCCAAGATGCCCAAGAAAACCATCGCCGACATCGACGTCCGCGACAAAGCCGTGCTCATCCGAGTCGACTTCAACGTGCCGCTCGACGGCCAGACGATCACCGACGACTTGCGCATCCGCATGGCAATCCCGACCATTCAGTCGGTCCTCGATCGCGGCGGCCGAGCCATTCTGATGAGCCATCTCGGACGTCCCGAAGGCAAAGGACCGGAGCCGGAGTTCAGCCTGAAGCCTGTCGCCGCCCGACTCACCGAGTTGCTTGGCCGGCCGGTCACGTTTGCTGCCGACACCGTCGGCCCGGATGCTCAAGCGAAGGTCCAGTCGCTGGCAAACGGCGGTGTGCTGCTGCTGGAAAACGTCCGCTTCAATGCCGGCGAAGACGAGAAGGCCTTTAATAAGAAGACGGGCCAAACCAGCGATCCCGCGTACTTCAACGCGCTGGCGGCATTCGGCAATGCTTATTGCAATGACGCTTTCGGAACGTGTCACCGCGCCGAAAACGCCTCGATGCACAACGTCCCGAAAGCAATGACCGGCAAGCCCAAGGTCATGGGCTTCCTTGTCGAGAAGGAAGTGAGGTACCTCGAAGAAGCCGTCGCGAATCCGGCTCGCCCGTTCGTCGCGATTCTCGGAGGCAAGAAGGTCAGCGACAAAATCGGCGTCATCCAAAACCTGTTGCCGAAGTGCGATCAAATCCTGATCGGCGGAGCGATGGCCTACACCTTCGCGCTCGCCAAGGGCCTGAAGATTGGCAAGAGCTACGCCAAGTCCGAAGACGTGCCGCTCGCCAAAAAACTGCTGGCCGAGGGGTCCGCCAAGATCGTGCTGCCGATCGACAACAACGCCTTCGACAACTTCGTGTGGGGCACCTACGCCGCCGATCCGAACAAAACGAAAATCTTCCCCTTCGGCGAACTGCCTGACTCGTTTGAAGGTCTCGACATCGGGCCGGGGACGATTCAGCGGTACGTCGGCATCGTGAAGTCCTCGAAGACCGTCATCTGGAACGGCCCGATGGGGGCGTTCGAGTTGCCGCCGTTCGACGCCGGCACGCGAGCCGTTGCTCAAGCAATCGCCGATTCCGCCGCGATCAGCATCATCGGCGGAGGCGACAGCGCAGCGGCCATCGAGCAAATGGGCTTCGCCGACAAAGTCACGCACCTGAGCACGGGCGGCGGCGCAAGCCTCGAACTCCTCGAAGGCAAGAAATTCGAGACACTCGCGATCCTCGACGACAAATCGTGAATCTCCCGTCGCTCAGACGACCTGCCTGGCAATCGAAATTCCGCAACATTTGACGATCACAATCGGGCTGGTCGTGGGTTACACTCTGCTGGTCAGTCGATCCTTTTGGAGAGGCACACCAGCGTGAGCGTCGTGTTGCAAGACCCACTGCACGAGGTCGCAGTTCTACCCGACGAACCGCAGACGGAATTCCGTCGCGACTCGGATGCAGCGCGTCCGCTTTCGGACGAGATCATTCTGCTGGAGTTGTCCGACGAATCGGACCCCCGGGAAACGATCGGTTCGCGAACCGTCTTCGGAGGATTCCTGGTCAGCCTGCTGCTGCATGTCTGGCTGATGATGAACCTCGGCGGATGGCTGTTGCCCGAATCGCCTGAAGCGCTCGAACCGGTACTCGAAACCACGTTCGCTGAGAAAGTGATACACCAGGAGATCGAGGACGCGATCCCCTTCGAGCTTGCAAATCCCGATGATCGCGAACTCGAAGTCCGCGAGGTCACGAACGCGATGAGCCTTGGCTTGGCGGTCGTGCAAAACGTTCCGAAGGTCGCCGCCCCGGCGAAGCAGTTGCTCGACGAGGCTCGTGTCGATCTCGCCAAGTTGCCGGCCTACGACGTGCCGGAAGGTCTGAAGTTCGATGACCGGCTCGTCGTCAAAGGTTCGACCGGCGAACAAATGGTGCAGATCGAATCGGCCCTCGATCGTGTCACTTGGGAGATCGCTCAAAACCTGCAAGAGAGCAAGCTGCTGGTCGTGTGGTTACTCGACGGATCGGGCAGCTTGAAGACGCAGCGCGATGCGGTTGCCAAACGACTGCGACGCATCTACGGGGAACTCGGCGCACTGGACAACACCAGCACGATTCCGCGGCACGAAAAGGGACTCCTCTCCAGCGTCGTCATGTTCGGCGAAAAAACCAACTTCGTCGTCAAGCCGACTGACAAGTTCGAAGAGATCCAAGAAGGCTTCGAGAAACTGCCAACCGACTCCTCCGGTGTGGAGAACATCTTCACGGCAGTCAAACAGACCGTGAATCTTTGGTCGAGTTATCGCACTGACCAGCATCGCCGCATCATGCTGATCACGATTACCGACGAAGCGGGTGACGATTTCGGCAGGCCTCATCTCGATGCGATCGCGATTTGTCGCCGCTACGGAGCGAAGGCTTACGTCATCGGCCCGACCGCACCGTTCGGCCAGCGGCGCGGGTTCGTCCCGTATGTCGCTCCGGAGAATGGCAAGACGTACCAAATCCCCATCGACCTCGGCCCAGAAGCCCCGATGGCGGAAAACGTCAGCCTGCCGTTTTGGTTCAACGGCCCGCAGTACGATTACCTCTCGTCGGGATTCGCGCCGTTTGGACTGGCTCGATTGGTCAGCGAAACGGGGGGCGTTTATTTCCTGACGAACATGACCACAATGGCTGGCCTCGCCCCCATCGGCACCTTCGACGAAGCCACGCTGCGAACATTCGCTCCCGACTACAGCTTCGGCGCGATTGACGAATTCGCGAAGGACGTCCGCAAACATCCGCTGCGAGTCTGCGTGCTCAACGCCGCGCAGATGAGCCAAAAATTCAAAATCAAGGGTGCCCCGCGGTTCGACATTCGAGTGACCGCCAACAACTTTCGCCAAACGGCCACCGATGCCCAGAAGGATGTCGCCGAGAGTCAGTACATGCTCGATGCGATGCTGCAAGCATTTCCCCCCGGCATCGAGAAACAACTCGATCGCGAACCATCACTGCGTTGGCGCATGGCCTTCTGTTTGAACTACGGGCGACTCCTCGCGAATCGCACGCGCAACTTGGAATACAACTCCGTGTTGGCTTTGATGAAAACATCTCTGTCCGAAGGGGACATCAACACGCGCTCCAATCATTGGATCTTCCATCCTTCTCCCGAAGTGAAGAACTCCGGCGTTGCCAGCAAAAAGGGAGCACAACTCGCGGTCGATTTGCTCAACCGAGTTGTCACCGAAGCTCCCGGCACCCCGTGGGCAATCATGGCCGCTCGCGAATTGCAGTATCCCTTGGGAATCCGCGTCGAAGAACGTTTCATCCCACCGCCCCCGCCTGCCGCGCAAAGCAAAACGCAACCGGCTTCACAGAAGCCGAGTGCCCTATTCGTTCCAGAACCGAAAAAGCAAGCACCTCCAGCGCCGCCTCCCAAGCCGCCGGTCTTGCCGAAGCTTTAGCAGCCGTTACAAAACTTCGTAACCCGACCCAATGAGTTGGGCGAAGAATTGCAAATCAATCTTCAGTCAGGAGCTTGTCATGTTGCGAACCGGAAATCCCGCCTTGAACTCGTCGACGTTTGAAACCTTCGACAGCTACGCCGTCGAACGCTCGAACACGATGACACTGAATGGGACCGCCACCAAGACCGGCATGTTGCTGATCCTGCTCACCGCTTCGGCCGGCTACTCGTGGATCGAGTTGCGAAGTGCCGGCGGGATTCAGGGAGTGATTCCACACATGGTTGGCGGCTTGATTGTCTCGTTGCTCGCGGGTGTCATTCTGTGGTTCAAACGCGAATGGGCGGCAATCCTCGCCCCGATCTACGCCGTCGCCGAGGGCTTGGTGTTGGGAGTGCTCTCGGCCGCCTATGAAGCAATGTTTCAAGGGATCGTTTTTCAAGCCGTCTGCCTGACCGCCGGAACGCTCTTCAGCCTGCTGACCGCGTACCGCACCGGCCTGATCAAGCCGACCGAAAATTTCAAACTCGGCGTCTTCGCCGCCACGGGCGGAGTCGCGCTGCTGTACCTCGTCAACATGATCATGTCCTTGTGCGGAGTGGGTGGCATCGGCTTCCTGCACAACTCCAGTTGGCTTTCCATCGGCATCAGCGGAGTGATCGTCATCATCGCTGCTCTGAACCTGGTGCTCGACTTCGACTTCATCGAGCAAGGTGTTAATCACGGTGCCCCCAAATACATGGAGTGGTACGCCGGCTACGGCTTACTGGTCACGCTCGTTTGGCTCTACGTCGAGATCCTGCGACTGCTCTCCAAGCTCAACAGCCGTGATTAGCCAGCGGCCGTGGCGGAGGCGTCTCGCCTTCGGCCGACACGAAACGCGTCGATCACCCCGCAATTCGGTTAGCCCGGTCCTCGTTGAAGGACCCCGCAAGAGATGGCCTACCTGCTGGCATTTCTGCTGCCGAAGTAGCCCTCACGCGGGGCTATGAAGGCTACCTTTCGACCGACGGCATTCGATTGCAACCAGAACGCCGTGCTAACAATCATGCGCTCTGCCGCAGTCCAGCTTCAGCCGAGGCTCAGCGTCCCCGTGCTGTCGCCCAGCCGGTCGAGGTTGACCTCCATACGGTTGAGCATCGAGACCCAGAGGTTGTTGAGCGGGGTTTCCTTCGGGAAGATGATGTGGCGGCCGGGTTTGAGCGTGCCGCAGCCGCCGCCGGCGAGCAGCAGCGGCAGGTTGTCGTGATTGTGGGCGTTGCCGTCGGAGTTGCCGCTGCCGTAGGCCAACATGCAGTGGTCCAGCAGCGTGCCGTCTCCCTCTTTGACCGAGTCCAGCTTCTCCAGCAGGTAGGCAAGCTGTTTGACGTGGAACGTGTTGATGTCGCGAATCTTTTCCATCTTGGCTTTGTCGTTGCCGTGGTGCGAGAGGTCGTGATGTCCTTCGGCGACGTTGATGAACGGGTACGGCTTGTTGCTTCCCTCGTTGGCCAGGACGAACGTGCTGACTCGCGTGCTGTCGGTTTGAAACGCCAGCACCAGCAGGTCGCACATCAGGCGAATGTGTTCTTGGAAGTCACCGGGGATGCCGGTCGGCTTTGGGCCTTCGGGAGTTTTCGCCGGCGGCAACTTCGCCGCACGCTCGATGCGGAGTTCGATGTCCCGCACCGAAGAAAAATACTCGTCGAGCTTGCGCACGTCGTTGATTCCCAGCTTACCGCTGAGGTCTTTCGAATCCTCCCGCACGAAGTCGAGCACGCTCTTTCGACGAACGTCGCGCTTGATCCGATCCGCATCCGGAACCGAACTGAAGAGCCGCTCGAAGACCAGCTTCGGATTGACCTCTTTCGGCAGCGGCTGAGTCGCCGACCGCCACGCCATCGTGGACGAGTACACGCACGAATAACCCGAATCGCAGTTGCCGGCCATCGCTCCGGCCTCGGTGCCGATTTCGAGAGACGGCATTCGCGTCTTGTCGCCGATTCGTGCCGCTGCGACTTGATCAACTGACGTGCCGGCTTTGATGTCGGTGCCGTCCGTCTTGCGCGGCTGAGCACCGGTGAGGAACGCACCGAGCGCTCGCGCGTGATCGCCGCCACCGTCGCCGTGCGCCCGAGCCTTGTCGGCGGTCAGCCCTGTCAGCACGGAAAACTTCGACCGCACCGCTTCGAGCGGCTTCAAGATCGCGGGCAACTCATAACTCGTTCCTTCGCTGGCCGGCGTCCAATCGGCCATGTTCTTTCCATTGGGGACGTACAAAAATGCCATGCGATTCGGAGCGGCCTGCTCCGGCTTCGTGGCTTCATCGGCCCACGCGACCAGCGGCCCCATCGCCTCCAACCACGGAAGAGCGATTCCAGTTCCAAGTCCTCGAAGCACAGTCCGGCGGGAGAGTTGGGCAGGCATGGATGAATCTTTCAGGTGGGCGTTCAATCGTAGGGTGAGTCGAGTCATCGAGACCCACCAGTTCAAAGGTTCGCGTTCATCGTGGTGGGTCTCGATGACTCGACCCACCCTACGGTTATTCGTCCGCCGACTTCCCGCGGCGCATTCGGAACGGTTCGCTCTTCACTGTTTCGGCGATGAGGGTTGAGAACCGATAGCCGTTTTGTCCCAGAGCAGTCGCGATCCGGTCCACGGCTGGCCGGTCATAATACTCTAGCCCACGGCCGAGGGCATACGTGAGCAGTTTCTCGGTGATGCACCGAGCGAACAGATTCTGCCGAGTCTTCAAGATTTCCTTGAGTTCAGTTGGTCCCGCGATTTTTTCGCCGGTCGGCAACTCGCCAGACGGGTCGATGGGAAACTCGCCGTCCTTCTCGCGGAAGCGGCCGATGGCGTCGAAGTTTTCGAATGCGAAGCCCAGCGGGTCCATGCGTGCGTGGCAACTCGCGCAGCTTGGGTTTGCTCGATGCTGTTCCATGCGTTGCCGTAGCGAGCCGGTCAGCTTCTCGCCTTGTTCGAGTTCCGGGACGTTCGGCGGCGGAGGTGGCGGCGGCGTGCCGAGCAATTGTTCGAGCACCCAGCGTCCGCGTTTGACCGGCGACGTGCGTGTCGGATTCGACGTGACGGTGAGCAAGCTGGCTTGGGTGAGCAATCCGCCGCGCGGAGTTCCCGACACGTTGATTCTGACGAACTCTGGGCCCCGAATCGGTTGACCTTGGTCTTTCGCTGGCTTCTGACCGACGAGGTTGCCGTTCGTGTCGGCGATACCGTAATGCTTCGCGAGTGGTTCATTCACGAACGTGAAGTCCGACATCAACAGGTCGAGCAGGCTGCGGTCCTCCTTCACGATCGTTTCGAGAAACATCCGCGTCTCGTCACGCATCGCTCGGCGAAGCTCCTCGTTGAAGTCGGGGAACAGTTTCGCGTCGGGAGCGATCAAGTCGAGTCGCTTGAGCTGCAACCACTGCATCGCGAATCGATCGACGAGCGAATCAACCGCTCGCGGGTCTTTCAGCATCCGCTGCACTTGCGGTTCGAGGTTCTTCGACAGCTCACCACGCCGGGCGAGGTCGAAGAGTTCGTCATCGGGCATCGTGTTCCACAGGAAGTACGACAGCCGAGACGCGAGATGAAACTCGTCGATCGGCCGAGCCTCCGGGCTGTCGGGGCGGTCATCCAGTTCGACTCGAAACAAGAACTTCGGCGAGCAAAGCAACGCTTGCACGACCCACTGCATTCCGGCTTCCCACTTCTCGCCGCCGGCGACCGCTTGATCGACTACTTTCGCCATCGCCTCGACTTCTTGCGGAGATGCCGTTCGCCGATAGCCGCGCGACAGCAGCCGCGCGAGCACCTCGCGAGTCTGTTCGGCCTGCGGCTTGTCCGGCGAGCACTTCAGCAGCATCAACTGCGACGCCGGCCGAGTCTCCAGCGGACCTTCCGTCCAAATGTGTTCGATGAAGAGCTGCGGCGGCTCGTCGCCTTCGGGTGGCTTGATGACAGCAACGCCGGCGCGCTGGATGTCGCCGCGGCGGTTGATCGGGAATTCGATCTGCTGGACACTCTTCGCATCGCGAGCGGTGATCTCGGCCACCTTCAAGATTCTCAGCGGCTTGAACCCTTTCAAAGCCGTACCCATCAGTTGATCGACTTCCTCGTCTGGCGAAGGATCGGCCAGCTTGCCGCCGGAGATGAAGAGCGCGACCTTGACCGGTGCGGTGCCTTTCGTCTCGGCGTACATGTTCGCGCGCAGAATGAGATCCGCATCGGCGGAGAATTTCAGGTAGCCGCCATCGGCGGTGAACGGTCCCGATTCCACCGCCGCCTCGGCGGTCGGATTGAGCTGCCGAAATCGCCCCTGCGGAGTCTGTGCGTTGTTCGGCTGCAAGAAACGGCCCGACAAATAGCGACTCGCAGGTTTCGGCGGACTCGCAAGGATGACTCGCTGCGAGACCGTCTCGGCCGCGGCGAGGTATTGCTCCATCAGCACCGGCGAGAGGGTCAGTACGTCGCCAATGTTGTCGAAGCCGTGGCCGATGTCATCCGAGGGAAAATCGGCTGCCGGGTTGAAGTCCGCTCCGACCAGATCGCGCAGCGTGTTGGCGTACTCGACACGATTGAGCCGCCGCATCGTGACTCGGCCAGGGTCGGGCTTCGCGTTCTTGTCGTGATGCTCAAAGACGGCTCGCACGAGCAACGCAAACTCCTCGATCTCTTTGGCCGATGGTTGAGGCTTGTCATCCGGCGGCATCTCGCCCGCCTCGACCATTTTGAGGACCGACTCCCACGTCTTTCGCTTCTTGAGGACCGAGGCGTTGTCCACGAAGCCCACGAGAGAAAGCTCGGCCTTCGGCTTGTCGCCGCTGTGGCATTTGAGGCAGTGCTTTTTTAGAAACGCGAGGCCAGCCGTGCTGAAGTCCGGAGACGACTCTTGCGACTGGCTCGGCGACGGAAACAAAAGCACTGTGACCAACAACTGGCTGACAAGCAGACGTAGCAACAAACTGTTCATGAGCAAGGATTCGTGGCGGGGTTCAGGCAGGTGGAATCGGTGGGCAAATCGAGATTCGGTGCGTATCGTCGCGATTGGGGCCAGCGTATTTCAAGTGCCGTTACAGGATTTGTAAGAACGGCGACCGGCATTCCAACTTTTTTTACGATGCGAGAGAACCCTGCAGCAACACCGCGTCTGGGATTTGCACTGCCATCTCTTCGGAGTCAGCGAAACTCCAGTTCGTTGAAAGCGACTTGCCAGAATCGATCCTCTAATAGATTCGCGGCTCGAATGTGGAAAGGCTGCTGTCGTGACGCGATCCGCCAAGCCGCCGATTTGCCCTACCGAGCAAGAGCTTTCGGACTTCCTGGTCGGCAAGCTCTCGACGCGGTCGCGAGCCTGATCGTCGGTGCGTATCACACGGCCGGTCAGGGCGGTGATTTGCATAAGCAACCGCTGCCGTTCGCGGATCACCTCGAAAAGATCACCACTGAAGATCCGACAGCGATCCTCAAGCAAGCCGAGGCAGCGATCCGCGAAAACAACCAGACGCTCGCCTGCGCCGCGGTTCATCGCTACGGCCAACTCGGCCATGCCCCGCGAGGCGTCTTCGATCTGATGCTCAAGTACGCCATCAGCGAAGACGGCCGCCTGCACGCTGAGAAATATTACCGCACCGTCAGCGAAGAATTCGCCACGATGCGTTCGGCGTTCAAGTGGCGTGAGCTGACGGCTTTCGCTCGCGTGACCGCTAGTTCCTTTGCCTACGACCGCCTCGAAAAGTACGGCTTCCGCGCTCCGTGCTACGACGAAGCGCGCAAGCTGCTTGGCATCGGTTAAGAACAATTCGTGAACTCGACTCAAACTTCCGAAGCCTTTCGAGACTTCGGAAGTTTTTGTTTGGATCGTCAATTCCGGCTGAACGCAGGCGGGAAACCAGACGAGATTCCTGCCGCCGCTTTTCGCTGTCGTTGCCGCAGGTACTGCAAGACGAGATCACTGCGGAGATCGACATCCGACTCCTCCAGCAGCATTTGAGCGTCAGCGGTACTCAAACCGAGCGAGTGGCCGAGCACATCGCACAGCACTCCGAGTGGCAGTTCGGCATCGAGCAACTGGTGCAGCAGTGGATCGGATTGCAATTCCGGCAGAATTTCGGTGGCTCCGGCCAGAAGTTCCCGCTGGCGATGACGGCGGTCGATGGATGGCTCGGACGGGTAGAAATCGGAGAGCAAAGTCAGCTTAGCCGTGCGATACGGTTGATCGGTGTCGAGTTCTGTCGCGATGCGTGCTCGGCACACTCCGCGAACAGCGAGATTGAATCGGCCATCGGGCAACTTCTCTTCGACAGCAATGCGGCCGAGACAAACGATCGGATGTATCTTGGCAGACTTGTTCTCATAGGCCAGCTCTTGGTTCGGACGCAGCAGAGCCATCGCGATCAGTCGGTCGCTGTCCAAAGCGTCGGTGATCATCGCTCGGTAACGAGGCTCGAAGATGTGCAGCGGCAGCCATGTGTGCGGGAGATGCACTACGTTGGGCAGCGGAAACACCGGAGCCTGCCCCGTGAACAGATTCAGATCGTCTTGAACATCAAACGTGTCGCTCATGTAGTCGCGTCCTCGGAGATAATCATTTTGGGAACGAGTTCGTCCCGCAGTTGAATGTCTGTGGGATATTTTTCTTTGTGGTCCAGCAACTCTTGGAAGCAACGCTGGTAGTCGGTCAGAAACTTGTCGAGATCTAGTCCCAGAAAGCTTGGCCGGTACGGATCGAGCTTCTGCCGGCACGAGTCGTACAGCTTCCTCGCCCCGCCAAAGTTCTCATTGCCGAAGTGGAACAGCGAAACGGATGCCTGAATCAACCCTTGCAGAAATTTCTTTTCGTCACCAAGCGACTCGGACCACAACTCTTCCCAAACATCGTGGGCTTCAAAGAACTCCTCCTCGTTGAACAATCGCAGACCCTCGAGGTACTGCGGTGCGTATCCGTCCGACATTTGTTGATCCTTTTGAGGGGCGTTCGGTTATTGGTCATTGGCTATTTTGGAAAACAATCAATGACCAATGACAAACGACCAATGACCAATGACAATTCTTCTGACCATGCCGGGCGGAATTCTAGCGCCGTCGGAAACCGCCAGTCCACGAGCAACTTTCCAAACTCGATAACTTCATCATGCCTCAGACCAAACATGCCTCACGCGGCGATGACCGAAAGCAACGTGCCCTCAAAATCGCTCGCCAATTGGCCAAGACCTACGCCGATGCCGAGTGCGCGTTGAAGCACGACAACCCGTTTCAATTGCTCGCCGCGACGATCCTGTCGGCTCAATGCACCGACGAGCGGGTCAACATGGTCACGCCAGCCCTGTTTGCGAAGTATCCGACTCCCGCCGCGTTGGCCGCATCGAAGCAGGCGGATGTCGAGAAGATCATTCAATCGACTGGTTTCTTCCGAGCGAAGGCGACGAACCTGCGCGGCATGGCTCAAGTGTTGGTCGAGCAGTTCGGAGGCGAGTTGCCGCGCACGCTCGATGAAATGGTCTCGCTGCCGGGAGTTGGCAGGAAAACGGCAAACGTAGTGCTCGGCACGGCGTTCGGCCTGCCGACCGGAGTGGTTGTCGATACGCACGTCAAACGCCTCACGCGGCTTTTGGGGCTGACGAAAAACCTCGACCCGGTGAAAATTGAGCACGACTTGGCAGCGTTGCTGCCGAAGTCCGAATGGATCAACTTCTCGCACCGCCTGATTCACCACGGTCGCCGAATCTGCAATGCTCGCAAACCCAATTGTCCGGAGTGTCCGCTGCTAAAACTCTGTCCGCGAGTCGGATTGCCGCCGCTGCCATCGTAGCCGCCTCGTTCCACGAGACGGAACAATCGCCAAGAGACCGACAGATGCTCAACAAACTCAGAATACTGCCGAGCATTCGCCCTCGCTGGCGCATCGAGTTTGTCGGTTGGCTGCTGCTCCAAACGGTCAGCGTTTTCGCCGCCGAACCGCTCGCCGGAAAACCGTTCGAGTCGGCCTTGGATCATCGGATTGGACGTTCCTGGGCCGGCCAAGATGGTCACACATTGCGAGACATCGTGCGACAACTCACAGACTCGCAACGCATCTCGATCGTGCTGGACCGGCGTGTTGATCCAACTCAATCGATCGAGTTGACGCTGCCGAAGACACCGTTGCGTGACATGCTGGCCGCGCTCGCTCGCAAAGTGGACGCCGAGATCTCCGTCGTCGGAAATGTCGTTTATGTGGGGCCGACGGACTCCGCCAAGAAACTTCGCACACTGGTTGAACTTCGTAACAATGACCTGTCAAAGTTGAGCAGCGCTGCGACGCCCGGCAAGTTGCCGTGGCGGAATCGACCCGTGGCGCTGACCCAGAAAAAGTCCTTCGCCTGGCAAGACTTTGACCGTCCGCGTGACATCCTCAAACAAGTTGCCGACAAGTTTCAGATCGAGGTCGACGGACTCGAAAAACTGCCGCACGACTTATGGGGTACAGCATCACTTCCGCAGGTGACAGCCACTGAAGCACTGTCGCTGCTGCTGGTGCAATTCGGCTCGACGTTCGAATTCATTCCCGACCGCGCGGCGATTCGCATCGTTCCGATTCCGCAGCGAGTGCTGATCGAGCGAACTCACGCAGTTCCCGCAAACTCGCCGGTGACGGTCAAGTCTGTACGCGAGCAATTCTCCGACGCCGAGATTGCCAAATCCGGAGCAAAGTGGGTTGTTCGTGGCACCGTTGAACAACAGGCTGAGATCGCCGCGTGGTTGAAATCCGGCGGACAGAAGCCCCTCAAGCCTGCCGAGAACAAACCGAACGAGCCACTCAGCAAACGACGTTTCACGCTGCTCAAGCAACAGAATGTCGCACTCGATGACGTCATCAAGACCTTCATCGCGTTCGGAGTGCAGATCGATTACGACCTGTCGCAGTTCGCCGATGCGGGAATCTCGCTCGACAAAAAGGTCGACATGGACAACTTCAAAGACGTAACTGCTGAAAAGCTGTTCCGCGATCTCTTCGAGCCACTGGGAATCGAAGTCACAATTGATGGTGAAACGGTACGGCTGAAGCCCAAGCCGAAGTCGCCCTGACGGCCGAACAAAAACTTGGCCTACCAAACGAAAACAGCCCGGCGGCGATGAGCAGTCGGGCTGTGGTGGCAGCGGATTGAAACCAGCACGCGTTACTTCGCTGCGGTTTCCAACGTCGCGAATGCGCTGATGCGGAACGCCTTCGCAACCAGGATCTCTTTATCCCCTTGGTTTTTCGCCTTGGCATATTTCACGCGAAGCTTCTTCAACTGTTCGCCACGCTTGCGTCGTCGAGCCAATTCGCGCTGACGTTGACATCGTCCCATGATTCGTTGTGACCTCACACCCTGAAATCGTTGTCCAAATTCGTTTTGCCCCAAAGCAGGGCCAGACTTGTAGCGAGCCGGTGGATGGTGGTCAACCGGCCCAGCGAAAACCCTTCCCGACGCGAACGCCATCCCTCATGCTGCTGCCATGTCCGCACCGTACTTCGCCGAACTGATTGTCGAGCCGTTTCTCAGCGGCAAGCGAATCGACACGTTTCTGGTGAAGCACTTCCGCAATTATTCGAGTTACCGGCTGCAGCGGATTGTGCGAGCCGGTGAGGTCCGCATCAACGACGTCGTGTGCGACAACGATTCGCGAGTCTATCGAGATCAGCGGGTCTCAGTGCGTCTGATCGAACCCCCCGATCGGCTGCTGCCACCGACTCCAGGGCCGCTGCACATTCTGTACGAAGATCCGTGGCTGCTGGTCGTCGTCAAACCGGCCGGCCAACTTGCCCACCCCGCCGGCGATTACAAAACAGACTCACTGGCCAATGTCGTCCAACATCATCTCGATCAACAGACTCGCTGGCGTGGGTTGCTGCGACCGGGCATCGTCCATCGACTCGACCGGCTGACCAGCGGCGTGATGGTTGTCTCAAAGGAATACCTGTCGCATGGTCTGCTCACCGAAGCTTTCATGCGCCGCCAGGTTCACAAGACCTACGTCGCGCTGGTGATCGGGGTCATTGAAGCGGACAGCGGAACGATCGACAAACCGATCGGCGAGTCGCTCGATCCCGAAAGCTGTTTGGTGACGACGCACGCCGACGCCGTGAATCCGCGATCGGCGATCACGCACTTTCGAGTCCTCGAACGCTTCGCCCAGTACACGCTCGTCGAAGCCAAGCCGGTCACCGGCCGGCATCATCAAATCCGAGTCCACTTCGCTGATCTCGGTTACCCCGTCGTCGATGACGAGTTCTACGGCCCATACGGCTGGATCAAGAAAGATCCGGCCGGTCAACCAATCCAACTTCCGGCCGACAGCGGACAGCGGACAGCCGACAGCCGTGATACCGTTTTCACCAGCAACAAAGACGAAGCCGAAACCGCGATCCCACCAGAATTGCTGTTGATCGGCCGCCACGCGCTTCACGCGTACCGGCTTGAATTCCGGCACCCGATCACCTGGGAGCCGCTCGCCTTCGAAGCCCCGCTGACGGAGGACATCACACACGCGATCGAGCGGCTACGCGAATAATTCCCGAATCGACTCACCGTCGTCGGTGATTGGAACCGGTCGATTGCTGGACAAATTCTCTTCACGCGGGTTGATGCCCAGAGCGCAGTGAATCGTCGCATGCAGATTGGGTACCGACACTGACCTCGAGAAGATCTGCATTCCGAGTTCGTCGGTCTCGCCGATCCGGCGACAGCGACAAGACGAGTGCGAAAACGTCAAGTTGCCCATTCCCACCTCCTCCACCTCCTTTGCCGCCTCCGGTTGCAAAGAGGTAGCAAGACTGTCGCAGTTGATGCCAAAACAACAATAAGATGTAGTCAATCGTTTCGCTGCCACACGCTCTGGCCGCGAAACGATTATTTCATTGACGGCTGTTGCTTTCACGTCGACTTCACGGCCTGTGATAAAACGGAAACGGTCGCTGAGTTGAGCGGCGTCATAACTTCGCGTCGATGTTGACCCAGGTCTTTTTCTCGAACGATTCAAGGGTCGCATCGGCAACTGCTTGGGCGAGTGCTCCGTGGTCGAAGCCGGGGACGCAGTCGCGGCCTTCGGTGATTGCGCTGACGAATTCCCAGACGAGGTCGTAGCGGAAGACGGTGCTGGGGACGCCGTCATTCGGATTGCGCGGGCTGCCGGGGATCACCAGGAACTCGCGCGGGACCGCTTGCTTCTGCATCGTGCCACCGTGCTTGCCAATGACGATGTTGTTCGGATCAGTGAGCTGATACGCGGCCGAGCCTTCGCTGCCGTTGACCTCGGCCCACTCGTAGCCGAAGCCGTTGTTGTGATGCCCCTTCATGAGTGTGCTCCCCTCCCACACGCCGGTCGCTCCGTTGGCGAAGAGACCGATCAGCGACGACCAGTCATCAACCTCGGATGGAGCACACGCTTGGCCGTCGTTCGTTTTCTCACGCTTGGCGAATTGAGCGACCGCGCCGCAGATCGTCTTGATCGGCCCCATCAGGTCCATCGAAAAGTCGATACGATGAATCGTCATGTCGAACAGATCGCCAGCCCCTGCGAGATTCTTGTATTGCCGCCAGCCCCAGCTTGTCTCCGGCCAGTCGAGAAACCGCTGACTCCGAAAGTGCCTCGGCTGGCCGAGCGCCCCGCTCTTAACGAGATGCCGGACGTACCGCATTGACGGAGCGAATCGGTAGGTGAACGCCGTCATGTGCCGCAGGTTCTTGTCGCGAGCCGCTCGGAACATCTCGGCTGACTCGGCGAAGTTCAGCCCCAGCGGCTTCTCGCACATGACGTGTTTGCCGCCGGCGATACAGGCCAGCGCGATCGGTTTGTGTGTGAAGTTCGGCGTCGCGATGATGACCGCGTCGATGTCCGGGTCGGCGGCGATCTCCTCGAACTTTGTTGTCTTCTTCGTCGGTCCCCAATTCTTCTGCCGCTGATTGAGTAGTTGTTCGTCCGGATCACAAACGGCGACCAGCTCGCAACGCGAGTCGATCCGAATTCCAGGGACGTGGTGATAATCGGAAACCGCGCCGGCTCCGATGATGGCAATGCGAACTTTGGGCATGGTGAAAGGCGAATAGCTCGAGGTTCAGGATTGGTCAGAAACGAGGCGGAAGAATGAGGAAAAGCGTGGACGATGGGAAGAGCCAACCAACCCACTTCAGCCACCACGTTTCCAACTCACCCCTGCGGTCAATAAAGTGGCCACTGATTGGAAGACTCGCTCTTTCCTCTCGCCTGCAATTTCGCCCACCTCGTTCCGCTCAGGAGTTTGTGATGTTGCGATCCGTTGGTTTTTTGGTCGTTGCTGCCGTTTCTTTGGGAATCTCCGTCCGAGCAGCGGACACGACGCCAACGGAGACGGACTACAAGACGGCCTGGCACAAACTGACGGTGCCGGGAACGTGGGACGATCAGTCCAACGGCGTGCTCGCCAAGTTTGACGGCATCGCGTGGTATCGCGCCGAAGCCAAGATCCCGGCCGAGTGGCAATCGACTCAGGTCACGCTCGCGACCGAGCAGATCGACAACGCTCACGAGGCGTATTTCAACGGTGTGAAGTTGGGTGGAGTAGGCATGTTTCCACCGAAGTACGAAAGCGGCTTGAAGGAACTCAAGAAATATGTCATCCCCTCGGAACACATCCGCTACGGCGAGGCCAACATCATCGCAATTCGGGTCTACGATCACGACGGCAAAGGGGGGTTCAAAGGAGCGGCTCCCAACGTTAGCGCCGGCGGGCAGACGATTCGCATGGAGGGGAAGTGGGACTTTCGGCTCGGCGACGACGCCGTCTTCGCGGCTCGTGTTGATAACAAAAACGCCATGAAGTTGCCGACGGCTCCGGCGTCGTTCAGCAAAATTCTGGTGTCGCCGTCCAGTGCGCCAGTCGGGAAGGCTCCGACCGATTACTCGCCGATCGTGCCTCCGAACGAGGCGCTCAAGACGTTTACCGTACCGGACGATCTCAAGCTGGAACTGGTGCTCGCCGAGCCGCACGTCAAGCAGCCGTTGCACATGACCTGGGACGAGCGCGGCCGGCTGTGGGTCGTGCAGTATTTGCAGTATCCATATCCGGCCGGGTTGAAGATGGTCAGCAAGGACGTCTTCTGGCGAGCGGTCTACGACAAAGTCCCGCTGCCGCCGCCACAGGGGGAGCCGGGGCTGGACAAGATCACGATCCACGAAGACACCGATGGCGACGGAGTGCTCGACAAACACAAGACGTTTCTCGATGGCCTGAACATCGCCACGAGCTGTGCTCTCGATCGCGACGGCGTGTGGGTGATGAACCCGCCGTACTTGCTCTTCTACGCCGACAAGAATCACGACGACGCGCCCGACGGCGATCCCGAAGTGCATCTGCAAGGCTTCGGCCTCGAAGACACGCACTCAGTCGCGAACTCGCTGCGCTGGGGACCGGACGGTTGGCTCTACGGCTGCCAAGGGAGTACGACCAGCAGCGCGGTCATGCGGCCTGGCCTCGACAAGCTGCCGGTGCATTCGATGGGGCAGCTCATCTGGCGGTATCACCCGGCGACGCGGCGCTTTGAAATCTATTCCGAGGGTGGCGGCAACAGCTTCGGCTGCGAGATCGACGCCGAAGGCCGAGTCTTCTCCGGCCACAACGGCGGCGACACACGCGGCTTTCACTACACGCAGGGAGGTTACTACCAGAAGGGCTTCAACAAGCACGGGCCGCTGTCGAATCCGTATGCCAACGGCTACTTCGCCGCGATGGGCCACGCGAACGTGCCGCGGTTCACACACAACTTCGTAATCGACGCCGGAGTCGCGTTGCCCGACAAATATCGCGGCCACCTGTTCGGTGTTGAGCCGCTGCAAGGTCGCGTCGTCGAGGCCGAGATCACGAGTGATCGTTCATCCTTCAAGACGAAAGACCTCGGCTACTCGATCACCTCAACCGACCCGCGTTTTCGCCCGGTCGAGATCAAAGCCGGACCCGACGGAGCGATCTACGTCGCCGACATGTACGAACCACAGATCGCTCACCGACAACACTTTCAAGGTTTGATCGACAAAGACAACGGCCGCATCTACCGGTTGTCGGCGAAGAATTCGTCGCCATCGAAGCAGGCGGACCTCGGCAAGAAGAAGACGCCAGAACTGGTCGAGCACCTTCAACAGCCGAACAAGTGGCAGCGCCAAACAGCCCTGCGACTCATCAGCCAGCGCCGCGATCGCACCGTGCTGCCACTGCTGAAAAAGAACATCGAATCGAGCACCGGCCAGTTCTCGCTGGAATGCTTGTGGGCGGTTTATCAACTCGGAGGACTCGACGACGCGTTCGCGCAGAAGTGCCTCGCCCACAAAGAACCGCTCGTCCGCGAATGGACGGTGCGATTGAGCGGCGACATGCCGCTCGAACTTGCCGCCGCTGCGAACGCGACAGGCCGCGCCGTGCCAGGACCGCGCGAAGCTCAAGACGCGCATCTGATGGGACATCGCTTCGCAGAGACGCGAGCCTCGATTCCGCTAGCTCGCAAGCTGGTCGATGTCGCGAAGTCGGAAACCTACGTCCGAGTCCGCAGCCAACTCGCTTCGACCGCCAAACGCCTGCCGGCCGATCAAGCGTTGCCTCTGATTGACGCATTGACGACTCACAACGAAGACGCCGACGACATTCACATCCCGCTGCTGCTGTGGTGGGCCTTGGAATCGAAGGCCACGAAAAGCTCGGCGGCGATCATTGGGTTGCTCAAGAACGCGGACGTCTGGGAGCGACCGCTGGTCGAGAAACATCTGGTCTCGCGTACGATGCAGCGGTTCGCTCAAGCCGGCTCGCGCAACGATCTGCTCGTTGCCGCCGATCTGCTGGCGAGGGCTCCGACCGCCGAGCACAAACAAGAGCTTCTGAAAGGATTCGAGGCCGCGTTCAGGGGGCGACCGCTCAGCGGTCTGCCGGATGAACTCGTGAAACAAATCACTGAGTCCGGCGGCGGCTCGCTCGCATTGCGAGTCCGCCAGAAAGACGCGGCCGCGATCGAAGAATCGCTCAAGCTCGTCGCCGTCGAACCGACTTCTCCACCCGATCCGAAACAGAAAGCGGCCGCTGAAGAGGCGAAGACTCGACGGATTGAACTCGTGCAGACGCTCGGCGATGTTCAGCCGAGCGGCTCTGTCAATGTGCTGCTTTCAATTGTAAAGATGTCAACGGACAACGATGTCCGTTCGGCCGCGCTGACAGCGCTGCTCGGTTTCAAAGACGAGGCGATCGGCTCCGAAGTGCTGACCGTCTTCTCCAGCTTGCACGACGACGTGCAGTCGGTCGCCCTGACATTGCTCACCAGCCGCGCTGCCTGGGCCACACAGCTTCTGGAAGCGATCGACTCCGGCAAGCTGAAGCCAGACATGCTCCCCATCGACGTCGTTCGCAAGCTGACGTTCCTCAAGGGAGACAAGCTGGCTGCGTTGGTCAAAAAGCACTGGCCGAAGCTCGAAGGAGCCAGCACCTCCGAGATGCAGGAACTGATCGCGCGGTTCGCATCAGTCGCCAAGTCCGAAGGGGGCGAGCCATTCGAGGGCAAAAAGATCTTCATGCAGTCGTGTGGCAAGTGCCACCTGCTGTTCGGCGAGGGAGGTCGCATCGGCCCCGACCTGACCGCGTTCAAACGGAACGATGTCAATCACATTCTCACAAACGTCATCAACCCCAGCGCCGAGATCCGCGAGGGGTTCGAGGCCATCGTCGTCGTCACGACAGACGGCCGCACGATCACCGGCTTCCGAGCTGACCAAGACGCTCGCGTGTTGGTGGTCCGCGGCATCGACGGCCAAAACATCTCGATCAGCCGCGACGACATCGAAGAAACTGTCCCGCTTAAGAAATCGCTCATGCCGGAGGGGCTGCTCAACAACCTGACCGAAGAACAGGTCCGCAATCTCTTCACCTACCTGCGCGTCGGACAGCCGCTCAACTCGCCGTAGTTCCAATCGCCAATCAAAAACCTTAAATCGAAGATGCCATCATGTGGTTCACGGAAACGCCTTGGCCGCCGATCATCGGATTGTGTATCGTCGTCGTGTTACTGTTTCTGGGCTGGCTGTCGCAGCAGAAGACCGTGTTCTTGGCGGGAGTCGCGTTGTGTCTCGCGTTGTGCGGGATCGTGTTTGTCGTCGAGCAGCAGGTCGTCACCGAGCGTGAGCGGGTCGAGCAGGGACTGCTGGATTTCGCGGTCGCGTTTCAGCAGGACTCGATGCGGCAGGGGTTGGTGAATTTGGTGATCCCCGGACCGGAGCCGGCCGCGCTGAGTTACATCTCGGCATCGGCAGATGGCACCAGACGAATGGCGGAGGCCGCTCTGAACTTCGTCGATCTCCCGGAACCGGTGCGAATTTCAGACGTGCGGACGACGATGAGCAACAACGACTCGCGAGCGGTCACACAGTTTCGAGCCTCTGCCACCGTCCGAGCGGGAGGCTCTTCCGATGTCGGCGTCCACCAGCCAACTCGCTGGGAACTGACGTGGCAACGCGAAAAGGGAGACTGGAAGATTCTCCGCGCCACGCGATTGCACTTCATGTCCGGCGAGGTGTTGCAGAATCCGTTCACGAACCGTGAGTAGACTCGGCAATAAGGAGACAGCCATGTCCGTGCCTCATCCCAACGGTGCCAGCGACGTGGCCGACGCGTCTCGCGTCGGTCGGATGCGAGACGCATCCGCTACAGAATCAACCGACGAGGCAACAATGGTCGATGACGTTCTGGAGAAAGGAGCCGGTACGACTCCCGACCACACACTGGTCGAACCGAGTGAGCCAGACGAGGCGACGATCGTTGATCCACCGCCAAACGCTGGCGCCACGATCATCCTTCCGAACGAGCACGTCGATCACGACGTGACGATGGCCGATCCTTCGATTGGCCTGAGCACTCCCAGGCTCAGCAATTCGGAGGCCGACATGAACACCATTGTCGATCCTTCCACTCCAGGCGCGGATACAACGTCTCCGGGAATCCAGGCCACTGCGGGATCGAACTCCATGGCGCGAGGCTGGGCTGCGACCAAGGGGGCGACCGGTGCCGCTTGGCCTCAGCCGTTGGCGAATGCCGCGAAAAAACTGCCGACGCCTCAGCGGCCGCTCAGCGCGCCGCGAGCGGAAGACCGGTATCGGCTGCTAGACAACTTCGCGCACGGCGGCTTGGGCAACATCTGGCGAGCCAAAGACTCCATCATCCATCGCGAGATCGCATTCAAGGAATTGCTGCCGAAGGCGTTGAAAAACCCTCGGATCGTCGAACGGTTCCTCGAAGAGGCGCAGATCACCGGACAACTTGAGCATCCCGGAATCGTGCCGATTTACGACGTCGGTTATCAGGAAAATGGAGCTCCGTTCTACGCCATGAAGCTGCTGAAAGGCGGCAACATGGAAGAGGCGATCGAATCGATGCACGTCCTGCCGCGCGGCAGCACTGAGCGGCAGTTGGCGTTCACGCGACTGCTGCGTCAGTTCATCGCAGTCTGCCAGGCGGTTGGCTTCGCGCACGACAAGGGTGTGCTGCACCGCGACCTCAAGCCGCTCAACGTGATGATTGGCCAATTCGGTGAGACACTGGTGCTCGACTGGGGTCTGGCCAAGTTGGTTGATGTGCTCGGCGAACACGAAATCACAACTGACTCCGACGGGCAACTCGACAACACAAACCCTTCGGCCGATGATCACACGCTTGCCGAATCACCCACCACAGACACAAACCTCGCCGTCACGAAAAACGGAGGCGCAGGAGCAGCGGTCACCAGCACCGGCGCGACGCGTGCCTCGGCGACATCGGCCGGCGGCACACAAACCGGACGAACCGAACCGGGAACGATCTTTCGTCGCCAAGTCACGACGGACGCTCGCACCGCCGGTAGTCAGACCATGATGGGCCAGATCATGGGAACGCCCGCGTACATGCCCGCTGAACAAGCTCGCGGGTTGATCAACGAACTCGACGCGCGGACCGACATCTATTCGCTGGGCGGCATCCTCTACAAACTGCTGACTAACCAACCGCCGGTTCTGAAAGGCAAAGCACAAGACGTGCTTGTCAAAGTCATCAGCGGGCAGATCGTGCGACCACGAGAGATCGACCCAAGCATCCACCCGGCGCTCGAAGCGATCTGCCGCAAGGCGATGGCTCTGCTACAAGCCGACCGTTACCGGAAGGCGTTGGAACTTGCCGCCGATGTCGAAGCCTGGCTGGCCGATGAGCCAGTTTCGGTCTTCCCTGATCCGTGGCACGAACGCTTGCGACGCTTGGCGAAACGGCATCGGACGCTCGTCTTCAGTTCGACGGTGGCAGCCGTCGTGATTTTGTGCGGTTCGATCGCCTGGAGTTGGCTGGAATCGAGCCGCATCGAAAATCTGCGACTGGCCGCTCAATCGAAAGTCGATGCCGCACGCACCGCCACCAAGGAATCAGACCTTGCGAAAGCGACGACATTGCTGACCGAGGCGCTCGGCCAAGTCCGCGCCGAATCAAACCTGGCGCAACTTCGCGACGGTATTCAAAGCGATCTCGACAACGTCGCACGCCTTCAAGCCGCAGTCGAAACTCAACGGCTCGCCGAGCTGCGCACGAAGGCCTCTCGTCTGCTCGATGACGCGCAGGAGGCGAGCGACACCGCGAAGGATTTCTCTCAAGCCCGCACGCTGCTGACCGAGGCGGTCACACTTCTGGCGGAAGAGACTTCGCTCGTGGACCTGCATCGTCAGGCACTGTCGCGTTTGACGGATGTCAACCAAACACTCGCCGACCAATCGGAGGTCGATGCCGCAAAAACTCAGCTTGCCATGTTCACGGCGACCGTCGAGCAAGTTCGCGTGCATGGCAGCAGTATGTCTGGCGAGGATTCCATGGACGACATCCGCGAGGCTCACAAATTGGGACTTGCCGGATTGGAAATGTTCGCCATCGACTTCGAGCAACTGCAGACACTCGATCCGCGCTTGACGCTGCTCGGCCCGCAGGCGATTGAGACTTGGCGCGACGGCGCATTCGAGTTGGTGTTCACGGTCGCGCAAGCCGAGATCAATTTCGCAATCAAGGATCAGCCGGCGGAAGTTCGGACGGCGGCACAACGCAGTCTCGATCGCTTGCACGATGCAGAACGCCTGGGACGCACTTCTCCGGCGATCGCCTCGCTGAAGGCGGACTTGCTGGATCGTCTCGGCAAGTCCGAGGAGGCTCAGGCCGCTCTGAAGGAGATGGAGTCGATTCCGGCTCGAACTCGCTTCGACCATTTCTTTCTAGGCGAGCTTTCTCGGTTGCGTCACGACTACGACGCCGCGCTGTCGCACTATCAGGACGCTCTTCAAGTTGATCCCGACGACTTCTGGTCTCTGAACATGATCGGCTATTGCCATGTCCATTCGCGGCGTGGTGAAGCAGCGGTGGCAGCCTACACCGCCTGCATCGCTCGCCGTCCGGATGCGTTCTGGCCGTATGTCATGCGCGGTTTTGCCTTCGGCGAATCGAAGCAGTACGAGCAAGCTCAACGTGACTTCAACAAAGCCTTGGAACTCGACCCGCAGTCGTATCATGTCTTCTTAAATCGAGGCGTCGTCTTCCTCAACAAAAAGGATTACGCCGCCGCGCGAGCCGACTTCGTCAAGGCCGCCGAACTGCGACCTGACCTGTCCGGCCCACACGAAAACTTGGCGGACCTGAGCCGCATCCTCGGTCGTGAGCTGGCAACCTCCGATACACCGGATGGAGTGATCCGTGCGAAGTCCGAGTTCCAAACGTCTCTTGTGGAGCTGACCAAAGCGATTCCGCTGTCTCCTCAGCAAGCGTCGCTTTATCACGCTCGCGGCATGATCCACGTCGCCTTGAGTGATCCTGCAGCGGCGATCGACGATTTTCAACGAGCGATCCAGCAATCTCCTAATCCCCTTCTCCGCGCCGCCAGTCTGCGCGAGATTGGATTGATCCATCAGAGAGCGAAACGTTTTCCCGAAGCCCTCGCAGTCTTCGATCAGTCATTGCGACACAATCCGCGGGACTCATCGGTCATTCGCCAACGTGCAGAGACACTGCTGTCTCTGGAGCAATTCGACCAGGCGATTGCGGGGTTCACTGCCTTTCTCGAAAAGGAAGGCCCCGTCGGCGACGTGTACCGCGCTCGCGGCCTGGCGTTCGCCAAGACGGAAAAGTACCGCGAGGCAATCAACGACTACACGATGTCACTGCAATACGAGCCTTCGCCTAACATGCTGAACCGTCGCGGCAAAGCGTACTTGTTGCAGGCCACGCAACTCGCGAAAGAAGACTTCGAGGAATCTCTGCGACTTAACCCGATTGATCCTGACAGCCGCTGGGGCCTCGCTCACGCGATGGTCACGCTGGGAGATCATGTCGGCGGAGTCGCCGAAATCGAGAAGGCGGCCGCAACGAACAAACGCGCGGTCGCTCAAAACGGCTCGCAAGCCTGGCCGCTGTTCTTCAACCCCGCCACGACGTACGCACAAGCTTCAGCCAAGGCCAGCGTCGATCCGAAACTCTCGGCCGAACGCCGCGAGGAACTCGCCACGAAGTACGTCTCCCGTGCCATCGAACTCCTGACGGATGCTCACCGCACCGCTGGCCCCAAGTTCCAAGACGACTTTCTGCAAGAGCTGCGCACGGACACCGTTCTGAATCCGATCCGCCAACGTCCGGTGTTCGTCGAACTTCTGAAAGCGATCGACGCGGAGTCAAAGCCGAAGTAGCCGGACGGGCAAGAGTGCCCATCCTACGTTACGTCATCCGGTTTCACGAAAAACTGCGACAGGTCGAGGCCGCCTTTCAACTCTGCCTGCACGATCTTGAGAATTTGCTCGATGCGCTGCAGTCGTTGCTCGAGCACCGGATGAATCACCGACTGGTCAGACTTCGGTTTCAGTCGTGGCACGGCGGGGTATCCGAGTTGTCGCTGCAACGCAGCAAACATGTAGAGCGGATCTTTTTTGCGATGAGCCTTTGCGATCCGCCCCTCTCGCAAGCCAAACAGCATTGGGTGTGGCGGGGTGAATTCGGGATCTTGAGTCGCTCGACGGCGGTCGGCGACGAATTGTTCGGAACGGAAATAGAGCAAGTCGGAGAACTCGGACGTGCCGAGTTCTCGACGCAAGACTCCGAACCACTCGCGCCAGGCATCGTCGTACAACGGATCACCGCCGAGCGCGATCAAGCCGTCGGTGTAGCCCAAGCGGTTTCGCGACAGGCACTCGAATTGAAAAATGAACAGTCCTTGCGGCGTCGGATTGTTCGCACGGAATTCCGCCTCGCGCGTCAGAATTTCGAGTGCCATGAACTGATCGAACCGCGACTTCGCTTCCTGTTCCGCCTGCCGCATGATGAAGGTTTGGAACGGAGCGAAGTAATGCTCCAACCGAGCCATCCCGTCGCTGATCCGGCCTTGCAGCAGGATTTCGCTGCGTAAGAAATCAATCGCCATCGGCAGCTTGGTCGTGCTGAGAATCTCTTCTTGGACGGTCGTGAGAATTTCTTGCGACGGAATGTTCTCGCGCAGCCGCTCGGCGAAGACGCGGAAGAAGTGCGTCTGCTCGATGTATTCCTCGCGGTCCAGAAGCAGAGTCGGCATGCCAGTCTCGGAAATGCGTGGTCGTTGATCCACAGGCGGCCACTCTACGCCAGAGCCGCAGTCCCGCAAAGCGGTGAGGTCATACGGGGCGGCGATACCGAGATAAGATTCCGCCAGAGCCATTCATCGCCCGCAATTGTTCTTTCGCCTCCGAGACCATTGCGGTCGGCTGCAAAAACATGAACGCGAGCACCACTGTCAACGCGGATGCCAACAGGATCATCCCGCGCAAAGGGTTATTGACCGCAAATGGTTGAATCGCTGATACGTACCACGGCAGCGAATCGGCGGGCATCTCGAAGACCGGGTCGTTGTCGCGGATCGAAAGCTGCAAGTGCTCATCGATCGCGATGCGTTCCTCGCCGGCGCGGCGAGCACCGAACTCGACGCTGGCCAGCTTGCGGACGAAATCAGGATCGCGAGCCAATGAATCAACAACCTGGGTCAGATCGTCGACCTCGTGTTCGAGACCAACCAATTGCACCTGTGTCGCATGGTAGTCGTGTCGCAGTTGGATGAAGCTCAGCAACTTCGGCGACAACGCGACCAACGAGAACGCACTGATCGACGTCAACAAGGTCAGCCAGAAGGCCAGTGAGATGGTCCAAGAAGCGTGAGTGTCGGGTTGGTTAATCTTGTCGTGCATTGGAATGAAGAACGAGGAATGAAGAACTGAGAATGAGGAACGTAAGACGAGAACAAGAACCTTTCGTTCTTCATTCCAGTTCCTCGTTCTTCACTCTTCGTTCCACATTCTGCCTGATGAAACGAAACAGGCCGGAGCTTTTTACCGCTCCGGCCTGAGTTTCGGTGAGATTCATAACGAAGTTTCGCGATCAGATCGTCCCGCCGTATTGGGCGGCCGGGCCGAGAATTTCTTCGATGCGGAGGAGTTGGTTGTATTTGCAGATTCGATCGGTTCGGCTGGCCGAGCCAGTCTTGATCTGGCCGGTGCCGAGGGCGACCGCTAAATCGGCGATGAACGTGTTCTCGGTCTCGCCCGATCGGTGACTCATTACCGCCGTGTAGCCGCTGCCGTGCGCGAGTTGCACGGCCTCGATGGTCTCGGTGAGCGTGCCGATTTGGTTGACCTTCACGAGGATGCTGTTCGCAACGCCCGATTCGATGCCACGAGCTAGCCGCTTCGTGTTCGTGACAAACAGGTCATCGCCGACCAATTGGCAACGCATCCCGACCTTGTCGGTGAGCAACTTCCAGCCGTCCCAGTCGTCCTCGGCGCAACCGTCCTCGACCGAACAGATCGGGTAGTTCTCGACGAGGTCCGCCAGGAAGCCAACCATCTCGGCCGACGACAGCTTCTTGCCTTCGATTTCGTATTTTCCGTTCTTGTAGAACTCGGTCGCCGCACAATCGAGGGCAATCTTGATCTCCTCGCCCGGCTTGTAGCCCGCTTTCTCAATGGCACTCAGGATCGTGTCGAGCGCTTCCTTCGTGGACTTGATGTCGGGAGCGAAGCCCCCTTCGTCGCCGACGGCAGTGCTCATGTGCTTATCGTGCAGCACCTTCTTGAGGTGGTGGAAGACTTCGACCCCGGCTCGCAGCCCGTCGCTGAACGTGTCGAAACCGAGCGGGAAGATCATGAATTCTTGGAAGTCGATGCCGTTGTTGGCGTGCGCTCCGCCGTTGATGATGTTCATCATCGGGGCCGGCAAGCGATTCGCTCCGACGCCGCCGAGGTAGCGGAACAGCGGCAAGAAGCTGACCTGAGCCGCCGCGTCCGCCGCCGCCAGCGAGCAGGCCAGCATCGCGTTCGCGCCGAGCTTGCTCTTGTTCTCAGTCCCGTCAAGTTCCAGCATCGCGTGATCGATCAACGCCTGATCACAGACGTCGAGGCCGATCAGCTCATTGGCGATTTTCACGTTAACGTTCTCGACCGCTTGCAACACGCCCTTGCCAAGATACCGCTGTTTGTCGGCCGTGTCGCGCAGTTCGACCGCCTCGTGCGAGCCGGTGCTGGCTCCGCTGGGGACGGCCGCCCGGCCGCGATGTCCGTCTTCTGTTTCAATATCCACTTCCACGGTCGGGTTGCCGCGGCTATCGAGAATCTCACGAGCACGCACGGCTGCAATTTCCACACTCATCGTTCGTTGTCCTGAAAAGGAATCTGGCACACGCCGCACAACGCGGCGAAATCGGCCGGAGTTTGTCGAACTCCGCCCACATTCACCACCATGAGCCGCCGGAGAATTTGCCGGATCGGCACTCTCGGCTTAAACCAACGGCGGTTCAGAAGAGCCTGATCTCGCGAGAAGTACTGCGTCGCGAGCCGTCGGATGCACAACTACAATCGGCCACATGACTGTACCTTCCGAACAATCACCTCGCTTGCATCCCGTCGAGCCGCTTCCGCTGGAACCAATGGACCCGCAACTGAAATGGATTCAGCCGGGGGGCGGCGTCATTTGCCATCTGGAACTGGCGTGGGGACACGTTCGCCGTTGGTGGTTGAAGTCGTTTCGTCGCGGCTACGTGCGTAGCATGGCGGAGCGTCGCAAAGGGGACTTCAACGGCTGCCCGCATGAGGTGATCGATCCGCGCGACGTGAAGTACTTCCGCAATCAAGGCGGCTACTACTGGGAGCCAACGGATGACCCTTTCCGCTGGCGCGACAAGATCCCGTTCGCTCGCACCGGCTTGTGCGAGTTGTTTGTGTTCTCGCTGATCACGTTTGGTCCGGCGATCGCGATGGTTTACTGGCTGACCTGTCCGTGTTCAGCAACGCTGCCGACCCCGGTGCGGATCATCGCCTGGCTGAGCGTCACAACGCTGACGGTCATCGGCCTGTTGATCGTGTGGTTCTTTCGCAATCCGCCGCGAGCCGTTCCGACGACACCAGGTTTGATCGTGTCACCGGCCGACGGGAAAATTGTGGCGATTGACGAGATCGAGCACGATGAATTCCTCGGCGGCCCGGCCGTGCAGATCGGCATCTTCTTGTCGATCTTCAATGTCCATATCAACCGGGCTCATGCGGCTGGGCGAGTCATCGGCTTGCGGTATCGGCCCGGAAAGTATTTGAATGCGTTGCGGCCGGAATCGGCTCGCGAGAACGAACAGCTCGCCGTGCGGATGCAGGAAACGGAATTCCCATTTCGGCGGTACATTGTCCGACAAATCACAGGCGCGATCGCTCGGCGAATCGTCTGCTGGCTCAAGCCGGGAGACTCGCTGGCTCGTGGCGAGCAGTTCGGCATGATCAAATTGGGTTCACGAACCGAATTGATCCTGCCGCGTGAGACGGCGTTGAAGCTGCGAGTTCAACTTGGTGACAAAGTGAAAGCTGGCACTTCGATCCTGGCGGAGTTTCCATCATGAGCCGTCGCGAAAAAGTCTTCGCCGTGTTGCCGACAATGCTGACGCTCGGCAACGCGGTGTGTGGATTCGGAGCGATCACGTTTGTGGCCAAGTGGTCCGGCGGCGATCCCACGGTGTCGTTGTTTATCGCATCGTGCCTGATTTTTTTGGCGATGGTCTTCGATGCCCTCGACGGCAGTGCAGCGAGGCTTACGAAGCAGACCAGCGAGTTCGGGGCGCAGCTCGATTCGCTGTGCGATGCGATCAGCTTCGGAGCGGCTCCGGCAATCTTGATGTTTCAGTTCTCTCAGTCGCGAGACTTACTGCACCTCCGCTTCGTCTGGTTGATCGCGGCATTGTATGTCGTCTGCGCGGTGCTGCGATTGGCTCGGTTCAATGTCGAGACCGACGAGGACGACGCTCACGATTCCTTCAGCGGTCTGCCGTCACCTGCGGCGGCGGGGACCGTGGCAAGTTTTCCGATCATGGCCTTTGGATTCCGCCATTTAGAAGACGCGGTCAATGACAAACTTTGGGAACGATTCGCGACGTGGCTCGACACATGGACCGCCAACGTCTTACCGTTCATCACGTTGGCGGTCGCGTGCTTGATGGTCTCGCGAATTCGTTACACGCATCTCTTCAATCGACTGATTCGTGGCCGGCGTCCTCGGCAGCATTTGATCCAGATCGTCTTCGCGCTGGCCGTGATGTTTGTGATGCCGCAGGT
>CAMDRI010000062.1 GCA_945906725.1 Candidatus Kuenenia stuttgartensis
GCTTCCTGCTCACTTATGAAGGGCAGACATTCTCGACCCCGTTGAACGGGATCACCAACTTGGCCATCAACGGCGGGACCGGCAACGACACCTTCACGTTGGACGTCGGTAACGGCGAGCTGCCCTTCTTGATCACCTTCAACGGCGGAACAGGGTTTGACACGCTGCACGTTAGAGGGCTGGACGACGCCTTCGACGCCTACACGATCAACTACAACAACCCGACCGACGGCAACGTGCAGTTCCGCACGGGGGCGACCGTCGATTCCACGTTGATCTTCACCGGCATCGACCCGCTGACGATCGACGGCGCGCCCAGCGATGTGATCTTCAACCTGCCCAACACCAGCGACACGAACGTGTTCCTTTCGGCCGTCGATGCCAACACGATGCTGTTGGCCGGGACGACCTTCGAGGACACAACATTCTCGATCGCCGCCGCGACGTCGATCACGATCAATGCCAACAAAGGCAACGACGTCATCCAAATCAACAGCATCGCCTTGAACTACACCGGCTCGCTGGCGGTCAACGGCAACGAAGGCGGCGACCGCCTGATCGTGAATTGCGAAACCAGCAATCCGATTCCGTTCGGCGGACTGTCGTTCGATGGTCAGATCGGCCAGGGAGACCTGCTGTTCCTGAAAAAGGTCAGCGACGCTTTTGAGAGCCTGACCTATCGGCCAAATCTTTTGCACAGCGGTTCGTTTGAGTTCGTCGATTCGCAAGACCAGACATACTTGCTGACGTTCCAGCATCTGGGTGGCTCGGTCACGCTGGAGAATGCTCCGGCCACAGTGAAGTTTGATCTGCTTGGCCGCAATGACTTGGCCAGCCTCAGCGATCTCAAGGGAGCGGGAACCGAACGCTTCGCGACGAATGGCCAGATGCCATTGGACTTCAACCTGACGGGAGTCACTTCGCTGATCGTCAACGGCAACGGCGGCAACGACTCGCTGACGATCAGCAGCCTCGACGCGGTCTTCACGGGCATCGTCATCCTGAACGGAGGCTCGGGGAACGACACGCTCAATGCCAGCGGCGCGAAGACTGTCATACCGAAAGTCGGCAACACTCCGGCGGTGACGACTGCCATCAATGTGCAGCTGTTCGGCGGAGCCGACAACGACAAACTGATCGGCGGCATCGGCAACGACACGCTCGACGGCGGTGCTGGCAACGACAGCCTCCGCGGCGGTGCCGGCAACGACTCGCTCACCGGTGGCGTCGGCAAAGACACGCTCAATGGCGAAGCCGGTGACGACACCCTGGACGCGAGCGCCGACGCCGACATCGACCTTCTGTTCGGTGGTCCCGGCACCGATGCGTTCCTGAATGTCCTCACTGGAGACAAGATGACGCAATAAGGCGATCAGCAACTCAAAACTTACCGTAGTCCGGACGCCCACGTCCGGACTGATCTCTCACGCGGCCGATCTTGAGTCGTTTCACCCGGAGCCAACGGCGACGGCGATTCCACCGCGAATGTCACCGTCGCCGTTTGCTCCGGGTTAAACGAAACGTCTCGCGGATGACCGTGCGGAGTAGATGTGGTCTGCGCGCGAAGATCAATCTGAAGATCAATCATCGACGTTGGCGATTGTTGCCGTGGGGAGGACCAAATCCTCATGCCAGCTCCGCGCGCACGCCTGCGGATTGCTGTTCAACGACATATTCGGCTCATCAGAGGGATTTGCGGCACTCCTGCACACACGATTGGTCAGCTTCAGCCAATCGTTGAGCAACGGAAGCAAGACCACTTCATCCGCCAACCGCATGTTGGCGGACTCGATCGCGCGAGCTTGTGTCACCTGCCACTCGTCGTCGGACCAGTTCGCCGTCGCTTGAATCCGCTGCACGGCCTCATCGACGCTGCGATACAACGCTCCCGCGCCACCGAGATACTCGGCCGCACCAGGCAGATCGCGAACCAGCGTGACGCAACCTGTGGCCAGTGACTCCGCAATCGAGACCGGCATTCCGAACGGTTCATCGTCGCCGTAGGTATGCACATAGATGCCCGCTTCGCGGACCAACGCGGCGGCTTCTTCGTTGCTGAGATTCACCTTCACCGTCACCGGCGATCCGAGTTGACGATTCCGCTCCAAGAGCTGTTCCACGAAGCGGTCCATGTTGGGAAGCAGTCCCAACGCCAGCACGAATTGATGCTCCGGACAGCGGCTGGCGATTTCGAGAAAATCCTCTAGCCCTTTCGTCGGCTTGCCGGCACCGGTGCGAACGACCAACCGGCGACTCTTCATGGCTGGAAAAAAGAACTCGCGGTTGAACACCGAAGTCATCGCGTGAATCTTCGGATGCTCGGCCAACTGTCGCGCGAAGTGCGGGAACAGAAAGATCGACTCGACCGCCTTGTGCTTCGCTAGCTTGTGAACGGTGCGAGCGGCGAACTCAAAACTGTGTCCTCGAACTGTCATCGGCAATCCTGCTTTGCGGACGATGTCGCAGTACCGTTTGCCTTTGCTCAGCCAATGCACATGCACCAGTTCCGGCTGAAACCGCGCGATCGCGTCCCGCAGCAAACCATGATGCACCGTCACTTCCGCCGGGTACGGAGAACGCGGCTCAGGATCGTCGGACCAGACTTCGATCTCCACACCCCAACGCCGCATCGTGGCGATTTCACAGCGAATGTAGGTCTCGGTGAGCTGCGGGTAATTGGCGACGGCATACAGCACTCGCAGTGGTCGCCGCGAATCGTGATGTGGCTGTTGTTGGATGAGCCGTCGATTGGGCCGCGAGCGTTCTCGCGCCGAAATGCTGTCCGGGCGACAGGCCACATATCGGCCGCCGAGCTTCGGCAGCCTGACTGGGTCGCGATGACCCGTGTAACGAATGATCAACTCCCAATCGACCAGCCGCGTCAGTCGCTCGTCAAAGCCCCCAAACTCTTCGACCAAGTGGCGACGATGAGCGAAGACGTTCAAGTCGATGCCGCCCTTGTTGAGAAATTGCTGGCGGTCGTATTGGATCACCCGCAACGACCACTTGTCCGAAGCGAAGTCCTCGACCAATTGCGCGGCGTACACACAGTCGGTCTCCGACTGTTTTGTGAACGCGAACGCCACGTCGGCGAGGTATCGCGGGAACCAAGTGTTGTCCGAATCCAAGTACGCAATAATCTCGCCGCGAGCGACTTCCAACGCACGATTTCTGGCTCGGCAGACCCCGGCGTGCGGTTCGGTCAGCACACACACTCGCGTATCACTGGCGAACGAAGCCATCACGGATTGCGTCTCGTCCGTGCTGCCGTCATCGACAATGACAAGCTCCCAGTTCGAGTACGTCTGCGCGAGGACACTTTCGATCGCCACCCGCATCACGTCGGCACGATTCCAAACTGGCATCACAATTGAGATCAACGGCTCGGACTGAACGTGTCGTCCTGTCGGCAACTCACCCGGCAAATGAGCTTCCTCGATCAGCCACTTCAACGCCTCAGCCTGCCACTCCAGACTCTTCCGTTGGTCGCGTCCCGTCACTCGGTCAAGCCAACGCTGACTCCGCCTTTGAGCGTTTTCGATCAAGCACGCCAGTGCATGAAACCACGGCTGCATTGATGAAACGTCCTTGTTTCCCACCTAATTGTTCCAACAGCACAATAGCCCGGAGGACGCAGTGCTCCAAGACCAAGTTCCGCACTGCGGATGCTGCAACGATCCGGGACAAAGCCACTGTCAACCGCCGTCAACAACAGATCTGTGCTCTAAATCCGTGCTGAATTCGTGTCATATACCATGCAAGGCAAACGCCCCGTTTTGCCATCACTGCGAATTTGCGACTCGATCGACAGATCTCAATACAGCTTCGGCCGTCCCACTGTGGGGCGGCCTTTTTTGTTTCTCGGAGAACCAATTGATGAAAGACCGTATCGACTCAAACGTACGTCCTGTCCGGGGACGTTCACCACCTGTTGGTGAAGACCCGAAATCCCAAGAGCGATCATTACGGGAATTCGCACGAGTGCTGGGCCAACTCGTTGGCCAGCGTTGGTTACACCAGCAGGCAGATCGTGGTGACACACCGGAAGCATCACCGGCGAAGAGGAAACGTCCTACAGCGTCTCTAGGCAAACTCGACGGAGAATCGGAATGACTGATCGCGCTTCAACTCTTCAACCGACTCGGCCACTGGTTTGGATTGGCGTGGAGACAACAGGGACCGGCCCCGCAATGAGCCGGATTGCGAAGATCGCCATCCTGCGCATCGAACCCACCGGCGTGACGACGAACTACATTCGGCGACTGAATCCCGGAAAGGTCGCTGACCTGACATCATTGAGCTTGCGCCGATACCGGCGTGGCAGCGCGAAGTGTCCCACGTTTGCCGATGTCCAGAGCCGCATTTACGGGCTGCTCAGGGGCTGTGATTTGATTGGCTACAACCTGAAGTGTTTCACGATCCCGTTCCTCGCCGCCGAAACCGCGCGGCAGGCGTCGCAGACTGCAACGGCCAACCAGAACAATTCCGCAGCCCAACTCGATCTGCTGCTCACGCAGTTCGGGAACTTCGTCGAGAACGCGACGGACGGTGACGAGGCGAAGATTCTTTCGACGGGTCTGTCCGTGCGAGCCACGAACGCGCCGATTGGTCAACTGCCGCAGGTGACGAACTTCACGGTCTCCGCCGGAGCTGCGGTCGCAAGCCTGGAGGTCTCAGTCGATCGTCGTGCGGAGTCTGTCCTTGTTCGTGTCGGCGAGTCCTCCGTGCTGCAATACAACTCGGCCCATGTCGAACCGCCCACCGGTGCTGATGCCAAGTACGGCCGAAGCGCGTTCATTCATCCGTTGTGGACGCCGGCCGGAATCGTCGCAACCGATCAATTTCCTCCGGACCACCTTCATCAAAGCGGTGTTTTCCTGGCTCACACCAAGACCGAGTTCTCCGGTCGCACACCGAATTTCTGGGATTTGCTCGGCGGGACTGGATGCGTTCGCTTCAAAACAGTGAAGAACACAACGAGCGGGCCGATCTTCGGCGAGCTAGTTGCAGAACACGAGCATGTGGACATGTCCGCTCCGAATGGGAAGGTGGCGCTCGTCGAGACTTGGAGCGTTCGCGTCTGGAACGTCGATGGCCGTGACGCCGGCTTCTGGATCTGCGATCTCACTTCAACCTTGAACTGTGCTACACCCGACCCGTTGCGGTTGCTGAAGTATCACTACGGCGGAATGGCGCTTCGCGGCGCTCGATCCTGGGATGCCGAACACGCACGCTTCCTCACCTCCGAGGGAAAGGATCGGGGCGCCGGCAATCACACGCGTCCGCGCTGGTGCGACCTCTTCGGTCCTGTCGGCGATCAGACGGCTGGAATTGCGTTCCTCACTCACCCGGCCAACTTCCGCGCGCCGGAACCGCTCCGCATTCATCCGACCATGCCGTACATGGTCTACTCGCCGTCACATCTGGGCGACTGGGAGATCACCCCCGGTACACCGCATGTCTCTCGATACCAGTTCGTTATTCACGATGGGAACCTTCCCGAGACAACAACGAACCGACTCTGGCTAAACTTCGCCAAACCGCTCGTTCCGTCTGTCGTACCGGGGAGTCATCCATGAAATTGAGTCGGTTGATGACAAGGCAGTTCCACAAGCGAACAGCCTGTCAACGGATCGTCGGCACATCGTAACTCGCAAACCAAATGGAAGCCCCCGTTATGAAATCAGCCCCGTCGAAAACCCAACGGCTACCGTCAACCCACCCCCGAACGGCAGTTTTGGGATGTTCCCTGGTCTTTTTTTCTGCTTGTGCAACTGCCGACGATTATTGGTGCCGCGGAAGTCCGTTTGACGGTGTCCGAGCCGAGCCAAATCGCCAGAAAAGTCTGGCCTCACGCGGATTGGGCCGAGCCGAGATGGGAGGCTGGAAAAATGACAAACGGTCCGCACACGTTGGGCGTGGGGTATGGGTCGTTGTTAGAACGGAGAGCGTTGCGAGTCTGGATCGGATCCAGGCTCAACTCATCTGGGAAATGTCGGTTTGAAGACTTGGCCAGCCGTGTCGGGATCGAAGCGCCGACGGGCATCTATGCCTCGCGCGGCCAGAAATGAAACAGGCGAGCGGGGCGGCGTCAGCTCCGGTCTGGTGGCGAAACTACCGGGGGGCTGACGCCGCCCAGCTCGTCTGAGCTGTGAACAGACTCGGAGACTTTCAGAATGGCGATCAAGATCATCTGCCTGTGCGGCAAGAAGTTCTCGGTTAAGGACGAGCTGGCCGGAAAGAAAGTCAAATGCCCCGCGTGCCAGAAGGTGCTCAGTCTGTCGATGGCGGACATCGACACGAGCGGCGAAGTGTGGTTTTCCGACTTGAGTGTCGGCAGGTAACTTAACTCGTTTCGGCATCAAGCTTCGGAAAGCAATAGCGAGAGTGGGACTCGAACCCACGACCCCAGGCTTATGAAGCCTGTGCTCTAACCGGCTGAGCTACCTCGCCAAAACTCGCGTCGGTTGGTTGGCCGACGTAAGGGGCGTGGATTATAGCCATGCACTCTTCGATGAAAAGCGACGGCTGCGAGAGTCCTCAACGCTGCCGACTCACGAGCTTGCCCCCTACAATCCGACGGCGTTGTCGCGCCAGAGTCATCACGCAAGGGAGTTCGGCATGTTGTGGGAAGTGGAGATTCATCCGGCCGCCGGGCAAGTCGATCGCGAAGGTGCTCGCGTGCTGAGCGAAGCGAGAGCATTGCGGCTCGGCTCAATCAACGCCGTTCGTGGCGCGCGATCTTTTTTGATCGAGGGGGACGCCGATGCCGCGGCGATCGAGCAGCGAGCACTCGGACTCCTCGTCGATTCGGTCGTCGAAACGTGCTCGGTCCACCCGCTTGGCCGACAGCCGAACGCCGACAGCCGACAGCCGGTATCCCTTTTGAACGTCCTCTTCAAATCGGGAGTCACCGACAACGTTGCGCTCAGCACGAAGGCCGCGCTGGCCGACTTGAAAGTCCCCGTGACGTCCGTCGCGACGGTCCGAAAATACTGGCTCAACGACGGAGCGTCCGAGTCCGAAGTCCAGCGGCTCATCAAGCGTGTGTTAGCCAATGACGCGATCGAGCATGTTGTCGTCGGCCCGCTGGCGATGGAAACCATCGGCATCGGCGGCGAATACCAATTCAAACTCACGCACGTCGCGATCCGCGACATGGACGACGACCGACTGATGCGGCTTAGTCGCGAGGGACAGCTTTATCTCAATCTCACCGAAATGCAGACGATCCGACAACATTTTGTTGACCTCTGCCGCGATCCGACCGATGTGGAACTCGAAACCGTCGCACAGACGTGGTCGGAGCATTGCTCGCACAAGACGCTCGCCGGTCGGATTCATTACCGAGACGGCCGGCACGACATCTACTTTCAGAACATGCTCAAGGAGACGATCTTCGCCGCGACGGTCGAGATTCGGCGACGGCTGGGTGATGCTGACTGGTGTGTCAGCGTCTTCAAGGACAACGCCGGCATTGTGAAGTTCGATGAGACCGACAATGTCTGCATGAAGGTCGAGACGCACAATCATCCGTCGGCCCTTGAACCGTACGGCGGAGCAAACACCGGCATCGGCGGCGTGATCCGCGATCCGCTCGGCACGGGACTGGGAGCAAAACCGATCTGCAACACCGACGTCTTTTGCTTCGCGCCCCCCGACACGCCGCACGATTCGCTGCCGCCGGGCACTCTGCATCCGAAACTGGTGATGCGCGGTGTCGTCAGCGGAGTCCGCGACTACGGAAACCGCATGGGTATCCCGACGGTCAACGGCGCGATCTATTTTGATGAGCGATATCTCGGCAATCCGTTGGTCTACTGTGGCAACGTGGCGATGATCCCGGTCGATAAGTGCGAGAAGCACACACAGCCCGGTGACTACATCGTCGCTGTCGGCGGACGCACGGGGCGTGATGGCATTCACGGCGCGACGTTTTCGTCGGCCGAATTGACTCACGAAAGCGAAACGATCTCCGGCGGAGCTGTCCAAATCGGCAACGCGATCACCGAAAAGATGGTGGCTGACGTCATCCTGCAAGCTCGCGACCGCGGCCTGTACAGTTCGATCACCGATTGCGGAGCCGGTGGCTTTTCGTCCGCCGTCGGCGAGATGGGCGAAGACATCGGAGCGGAAGTGTGGCTCGAAAAAGCACCCCTCAAATACAGCGGCCTGAGCTACACCGAGATTTGGATTTCGGAAGCTCAAGAGCGCATGGTTCTTGCCGTGCCGCCCTCGTCGTGGTCCGAGTTTGAATCGCTCTGCCGATCCGAAGGAGTCGAGGCCGCAATCCTCGGCGAGTTCAAGCCAACCGGCCGGCTGATGCTGAAGTATCACGGCCTGCAAGTCGCTGACCTCGCGATGAGCTTTCTGCATGACGGCCGTCCGCCCATCGTTCGTGAGGCAGTGTTCACGCCGAAGGCCGAGGAGCCGTTACGGCAAGTAGGATGGGCACTCTTGCCCGCCCCTTCGGACGCGGGAACCAAGGCGGACGGGCAAGAGTGCCCGTCCTACAAAGATTCACTACTCCGCATCCTCGGCTCGCTCAACGTATGCAGCAAGGAGTGGGTCATCCGGCAGTACGACCACGAGGTGCAAGCCGGCAGCGTCGTGAAACCGCTGGTCGGTATCTGCAACGACGGACCATCGGATGCGGCGGTCGTGCGGCCGAACCTGCAGTCAAAGCGCGGACTCGCGGTTGCTTGCGGCATGAATCCAAGGTTCGGCGATCTCGATCCGTACTGGATGGCGGCTTCGGCGATCGATGAAGCCGTTCGCAACTGCATCGCGGTCGGAGCCGATCCGCGAAGGATCGCGATCCTCGACAATTTCTGTTGGGGCAACACCGACCGCCCGGAGACGCTCGGCACGCTCGTGCGAGCGGCCCTCGCCTGCAAGGATACGGCGATCGCCTTCGGCACACCGTTCATCAGCGGCAAGGATAGCCTCAACAACGAGTTTTCGTTCGTGGGCGCGAACGGCCAAAAGCAGACGGTCGCGATTCCGAGTTCATTGCTAATCTCCGCACTCGGCCAACTCGACGACGTTGAACAGGCGGTCACGATGGACCTCAAAGCCGCCGGCAACGTGCTGTTGCTGATTGGACCGACCGCCAACGAACTCGGCGGCAGCCACTTCGCGCAGGTCAACGGACTCGAAGGGGGAGCAGTCCCGCGCGTCGACCTGGCACTCGCGCCGCGCATTTTTTCCGCAGTTCACGACGCGATCCGGCAAGGCTTTGTTCGCTCGTGTCACGACCTCAGCGAGGGCGGATTGGCGGTTGCCGTTTCTGAGATGGCGTTCGCTGGCGGCCTGGGCGTGTCGCTGGATCTGCAATCACTCGCAAAGTCCAGCGGTCTGGGTGACGACTTGGTTCTGCTGTTCTCGGAAAGCAACTCGCGTTTCATTCTGGAGGTTCTCGCGACAGCACAAGCCGCGGTCGAATCTCTTTGTCGTTCAGCCAACGTACCGGCGATCAAACTTGGAGAGATCGCCTCGACCGACCGTGTTCAGATTCGCAGCACAGCGGGAGCATTGGTCATCGACTCCACGCTGGACGAACTCAAGCAATGTTGGAAGCAACCGCTCGCGTGGAAGTGAGAAACCCTGCGTACTGTCGTTGTAGGGTGGGACCAGCGACGATTCCCCGCGGCGACCCACCACCAAATGAATAACACGATCAATGATCGGGACATTGGTGGGCCGGCGCTCGAAGCGAGCTTGTCCCACCCTTCGGCGGAGAGTTCACGCCGTCGTCACTGGCAGCGGGTGGAGAACCGAGGTTGGCTTGGGCATCGAGTCACGCGGGTCTTTGTCCTGTTCGTCGGCCATCACAGTGTCGACGAGGAAGTACAAAAGCTGTCGGATGTCGTCGGATTCGACTTCGTCGGCGAGTAGTTCCGCTCGGTCGCGGGACTTCTCGATGAGCCGTTCGGCTTTCTCGAATACGCCGAGCTCTTCGTACAAACGGCGGAGACGGGCGAGGCGGATCGCGTCTTGTTCCTCGCGGTCGAAATAGCAACTTTGCATGAGCTGACGTTGCTCCGCATTTGCGGCCTGCCAAGCGAGGGCCATGATCAGCGTCGGCCGCAGGGCGAGCGCGTCTTGGCCGGCGACCATTTTATTGTCGTTGTCGCCGCGCCAGTCCTTCAGATCGTTGAGGATCTGGAAGCCGATGCCAACATGTCGGCAGAAGGGACCGATTAGCGATTCGAACTTCTCGACCGAACCGGCCATGCGGAGTCCGGCGAAGAGCGCGGCCTCAAAGGCGGGCGAAGTTTTGAGCGCGTAAATTTGCAGCGCGTCAAGCGGCGTGAAGTCGAGCGTCGGGTTCTGTTGCCAGAACATCTCAGCGCCTTGCCCGTCACAGAGCTTGATGTGCGCGGCGGCCATGCGTTCGAGGACGTCGCAGGCGACGTCGTGGGGTACGCTTCCAGCCTGCCCGGCATGATCGTCCCGTGCTGCGATGGTGGCGTCTTTGGGAATGGTTGGCTGGAGGCCTGCCCCACGAGAGGCCGCAATCAGCTTGTAACCCAACCCGATCAGATGGTCGCCGACGTTGATCGCTGGGCCGAGGCCATGCGTGCGGTGCAGAGTTTCGCGGCCGTAGCGGAACAAGTCGTCGTCTTCGATGTCGTCGTGGACCAGCGAGGCTTTGTGGAACGCTTCGATCGACATCGCAACTCGCGCAACCGAGTCGGGAAACTCGAATCGCTGAGTGCTCGAATCGAAATTCTTCAGACAGGAACCGCCGGTCGCGGCGTCGTAGGCCGCCAGCGTGATGAACGGCCGGAAGCGCTTGCCGCCGTTGCGGAGCCAGTCGTAAGAGATGTCTTCCGTTTTGCCGAGCGGGGTCGCGGCTGCCTCTGGCGTCCTGCTGCGAACTCGCGGCAGCAGTCGATCGAAGTGTTCGTCGAACAGGCGATTGGCCGCGCGCATGACGGAAACGTAGCCGGTCAGACGTTGGTCCGGCATCGGTTCGTACTTGTCGAGCACTTCCCAAATCCACGACTCGTCGAGCGACGTGTTGTGGCAATCTCCGGAGTGCAGCGGCACAGCGTAGCTCGGCACGCCCGCGATCAGGACTTTGTCGATCGCCTTCTCCAGTACGTTCAGGCAGGCGACGCCCAGGATGCCATCGACGTAGCCGCCGACGATGATCTTCAGCACGATCGGCGAGCCTTCCGCCACCAGCACTTTGTAGCCCAGTTGCTCGGCCCGGACTTTGTAGTCGGCGATCGTGCAGGCGCCGCAGCGCTCGCAGTCCAGGCCGAACTCGGTGTACTCGGCAGGGCAGCCTTCGGCGTGCTTCAGGCAATGCGGCAACAGGAGCATCCGCCGTTCGAACGGCGTCGCCAGAAATTGCCGACGCCAGAAGAAATTGCCGATCATCACCGCCGCGAACCCGCTGTATTTCTCTGGCAGCGACATCTCGCCGAGCAATTGCATCGACCAGACAGTCAATTGCGTCTTGTTGAACGGCTTCGAGTGATCCAGTTTCTCGGCGAATTGCTGCGCCTTGGCTTTGACGAGTTCTCGCAGTTCCAACGTCTCCGGCACGATCTTGAGGTGCGACGTGCTGGAGCGAATCTTCTTCCGTTTCGGCATCGGCTCGTCATCATCGTCCTGGATGTCGGAGACCCGCCGACGTGCCGCCGCTTCACCATTCCGCCGTTCGGGCGGGGGAGAGTCCTGGTCGACAGCGTGAGAATGCTCATGCCGCTCATCAGCCTCGTGCAGAGGTGTCGTCGCGATGGACATATTCAATTCCCGTCGTTGGCAGGTTCAAAGCCGGCCGTCTGGAATTATTGCTCGTTTTCGCACACTGCCGCCGCTTTGCGGAGCGCCGCGACAGTGAAGATCAGCGGATACAGGGCCTCAAAATACCATAACTTGGCGAAATAGAAACCGATGGGGGAAGGTTCCCGAAATCGACCGTCTTCAACGCGGGGGATTAACCAGGAAAGTCCGGCGGTAATGGCTGTAGGCAGTAGGCAGTAGGGAGTAGGCAGTTTTGAGTCGCCGCCCTGACTTTGTTCCCCACTGCCCACTGCCCACTGCCTACTACCTACTCCAATCAGCGCTTCCAGCGCCAGTGCGGTTTCCTCGACGCTCGACGGCGTTCCCAGTCCCGCGCCCCAGCCGCCGTCGGGGTTTTGATTCTCGACGAGCCACCTCACGCCGCGCACGGCCGACTCGTCCGACATTCGCCCCAACGCCTGAAACGCCGCCAACACCTTGGCCGTTCCGTACGTCGGATTCTCGTCGTTCGGAGCATGCTGATTCCCAAACCACAACGGCAGCCACGATCCATCGGGACGCTGAGTGCGTTTGAGAAACTTGACACCACGCCACAGACGTTTTGTTGCGTCAAGATCGAGTCCAACTTCGAACTCCTGTTTCTCGTACTCAAGTTTTTCGTTTAAGTCTGCAAGTTCGACATCCAAATCGAACCATGCGCCGCGTGTTTCAGGAAGTAAGTCTGGCCATTTACGAATCGCTAACTGCCATTCGGCAATGCAGCGCACTGAGTGAGCAGTGATGTCCGGTGAGCTGCGATCAAACGGCAAAGTGCCCCATCCCCGACAAAAGGTCGGCCAACCGTCGTCTCGGTTTTGCAGTTTGTGAAGCCAGTTGATGGCAGCCGCGAATGCTTCCGTGATTGGGGAGCCGGAGGGCATTAGCCCCCGGACCTGCCATTCGTCACTCGTCCGGGGGCTAGCGCCGTCCGGCTCGCCGAGTCGATCGCGGACGTTCCCTGACGGTTGCGGTACGGATTCGAGATTCATCAGTGCCAGCATCGCCCCCGGCGCGTCGTCGGCGTCGGGGACTCCGCCGGGGAGATCGGTCCAGGCCCAGCCGCCGGGGGCGGCGTTGGTGTAGGGATGCACGACTCGGTATTGCTGGCGGAGCAGCCATGCTCGCAGGCCGGGGCGGGCGTCGAGCGGCACGTCGTCCCCCAAGGCGTTGATCGACAGCGTCGTCACCCACGTCGCCAGGTTTGTGTCGATTGGCCAGGAACACGCGCAGTCACTCACGTCCCACCGCGCCGACGCCACGATGAACTCGATGCCGCGTTGAGCGACCGGGTGATCGTGGAGGCCCATCGCGGCGAGGCTCATGGTGACGAAGCTCGTCAGCGGAGTGGCTTCCAGGAAACCGCCGTTGGGAGGCTGAATCCGTTCCAGCACTCGCAAGCTGGCCGGCTTTGCCCAGCGTTGCAGCCAGCGCCGCAGCGGATTCCACGACGGGCGAAAATGGAACCGCACTTGCCCAATCGCAATCAGCGCCGGCAGAGCGTAACTCACGACCGGCAGCCGCACCGCCGCGTAAAACTTCGCCGGAATGCAGGCCAGTTCAAACGGCAGCGAGATGACTTCGTCCCAATCGACGAGACCAGCCAGCGCGCAGTGCGTGAGGATCGGGACGGAGAATGTGCGGTCCGTGCCGTAGCGCGCGATGACCGCTTTCACGCCGCCAGCAATGTGGATGTAGCCACTGGCACGGTGCAGGTTTCCTAGCCTCACCCACGGGAGAGCTGAGCGGTCGTGTTTCACCGCTCGATCAAGGTCAGGGTGAAAAGCCCGATCTACGGAGTGCAGCACCGCATAGCAAAGCATCGTCGTCGAGATGTTGCTGATACTCTTGACCGTATCGCCCCAACCGCCGTCTTCGTTTTGATGAGCGGCCAACCACTCGCTGCCACCGCGAATCAGCCGAGTCCACGCCTCCGGCACGTCTCGTCCCGCCGAGACGTACTGCCGCCGCATCTGCTCCAACGCCATGACAGCCGTCGCCGTCGAGAGTGCCGAGGTCGAAAGCTCGCCGACCCAATGCCGCATCTCGCTGACCGGCTCATCGAGCAACTTCTGAACGGGATCATCCGACGCGACAGACTCGCTCACCATTTCGGCCAGCAATGCCGACTTCGCGGTTTCGTAGGCTCGGCGGATGCGATCGCCTTCCTCACTCGCCACTTTTTACAACTCCAGCGCGTCGAGCGAATCGATCAGATCGTCCAGTTCGTCGCGCGGCTTCTTCGGTTTGTCTTTAAGACGTTTGGGAATACCGATCGACAGGCCGACGATGTCTCGTCCGTCACGGACGAGTTCGACGTCACGTTCGCGCGCAGCAAGTTCGACGGCTGACGGAGCACCGAACAACTTCGACAGGTCGATCTTCACGTCGCCAACTTCGCCGTCTGCTCCAGCGATCGCGGGAGTCTTGTGTCCGGGGAAGACGATCGCGTTGGCGGGACAGACTCGGCTGCAGGCGGGGCAGCCTTTTTTACAACTGTCCTGTTGTTCGACCAGGATCGAACCGAGTGGATCGAGGCCGTAAACGCCGAACAGGCAAAAGTCGATGCACTCCATGCAATTCGTGCAGCGGCTGTAGTCGATCACCGGATACCACCGCCGCCGCACAACCTCACCGTTCGCGGGAACGTCGTCATCGTCGTCGAGGCTCGTGGCGGATTTCTGCTCGGCGAGCAGATCCAACGGCCGCAGGTATTTTTCGAGCCGCTCCGGTTGCGGCTGCGTTTTCAGAAAGCTGAATAAATCGACGAGCGACAGCGAAGCCTCGCTCGCAATGCGGCGAATCTCGCCGAGATACACCTTCGCGTCCGAGTGATCTCGCAGGTCGAGGCAATAGATTTTGCGATTCGGCACCGGCCGCAAGTCAGGCTCTGTGCCATGTCCATTGCCGTTCCCGTTTCCATTCTTCTTGGCGTCGTCAGGCCCATGCCGCCCGTTGCCATTCTTGCGAGCGGGCGATTCGTCATCGCTCTCTTCGTCGTCGGATTTGGATTCCAGCAGCGACACTCCTTCGTGGCCGCGGACGTTCTGACGATCCAGAATCCAGCGGGCCGCTCGTGGAAACAGCCACGAGAGCACAATCACGTCGCCGGGGATCGAGCGCAGGAACTGCGTCGCCGAGTGATCAGCGGCCAGGTCGTACAAATTCGGCACAAGAGAAACTTCGACGTTCGCATCCGACGACAACGCCGCCACCAACTCGGCTTCGAGTTGCTGCTTTGCCGGGTTCTTGCCCTGCGCTTGCGAGATGACGACGGTGAGTTTGGGCATGGGCGCGTGTTGCAGTTGGCGGGGTTAGGAAACGATTGCAATTTGCAATTTGAAATTCCCAATCAGTTGTACTGTCCCTTGATCAGCTTTTCGGTCTTGTCCCACCCGGCGGCGAGGTGGGCAACGTATTCTTCGGGGGTCAGAAAGGTCACTTCAGTTTGCATCCGAAACAGGAATCCTTTGCCGTAGCCGTCGGTGTTGATTGCCGAAGGATCGTCCAGTAATCGTTCGTTGAAGTCCAGGATTGTGCCATCGACCGGAGCGTACAGCGTCGAGACCGCCTTCGAGCTTTCGATCTCGCCGATCTCCTGCTTCTTGTGAACAGCCGAGTGCGGATCGATGGACCACTCCAAAAAGTAAACATCTTGCAGCAGCCGCACTGAGTACGCCGTGAAGCCGACTCGGTAGCAATTCGGCTCGTCGTCCGCTTGCAGCCAGAGATGGTTGTCCGAGTAAACTCGATCGGTCGGGATGCGGGCTTCGAACTTGCCCATCAGGAAGGTGAGGTCAGACATCGGCAGGACTGCGAGGAAGGCAGGGGTTCGGTGCGGACGCGACCAGTAAACCGGGACGCGACCTCTCTTGCAAGCAGCCGTTGGCGAACTTGTTCGGCATTCGGTGGGTCGGTATCGTTTCACCGCCTACCAACTGTCCCGCCTCGCTGCCGCTGTTGAAGGAATTCCCATGATGTTGCGAGCCGCGTTTCGTGTCTGCTTCGCGTTGTTTCTGTCGATTGCCTCGGTCGCTCTGTCGGTTGCCGCCGACGGCAAGAAGGTCGATCCATTGGACTGGCCAATGTGGCGCGGCCCCGAAGGGACGGGCATCTCGCGAGAGAAGAATCTGCCGGCCAGTTGGTCATCGGAAGACGGTGGGGAAAACCTCCTTTGGAAAAGCGAGGCGTTGGCCACACGAGCGACTCCAATTGTTCTCAACGGCAAGCTCTACACCATTTGCCGGCACGAGCCGGAGACCACCAAAGAAGGAGAGAAGGTCGTCTGTGCCGACATCAACACCGGCAAGATTCTGTGGGAAAACATCCACAACATCTTTTTGACGGATGCTCCGGCCGAACGAATCGGCTGGTCGAGTGTTGTCGGCGATCCGGCCACTGGACACATCTTTCTGCAAGGTCTGGCTGGTGCCTGCAAGTGCATCGACGGCGAGACCGGCAAGACGATCTGGGAACGCTCGCTGATGGAGGAGTACGGCATCCTCAGCACCTACGGCGGCCGCACGAATTATCCGATCGTGTTTGAAGATCTCGTGATTCTCAGCGGCGTAATGACCGGCTGGGACGAGTATGCGATTCCGGCTCATCGGTACATCGCGTTCGACAAAGCCACCGGCGAGGCGGTCTGGATTCAGAGCACGAAGGTGCGACCTGAAGACACGACTTACAGCACGCCGTTCGTGACCGTCGTGGATGGCCAAGCCGCGATCATCACGGGAGCAGGCGACGGCTCGATCTACGCGATTCAGCCACGCACGGGAAAAATCATCTTCCGCTTCGATGCCTCGACTCGCGGCATCAACACGCCACCGATCGTCGTCAACGGCAACGTCTACTGTGGGCACGCCGAGCAAATCTTCGATGACACGACAACGCTCGGCGCGGTCTTCTCGTTCAAGGCCACGGGTGAAGGAGACATCACGAAGGTGAGTCGTCGCTGGCAACTTCCTGAGAAAGCGGTTGGCAAGAGCGCCCCGCTGCTATTGGACGGTCGCATGTACTGCCTGGAAGATGGCGGCACAATGTTTGTCATCGACGCCGCCAAGGGAACTTTGCTCGGCAAGCAGAAACTGGGCCGTGTCATCACCAGCAGCGCGGTGGCCGGCGATGGAAAGATTTATGTCAGCGAATACGGCTCGTTCTCGATTCTCGAGCCTGACCTGACTGCGAAGCCTGACCCGAAGGCCAGCAAGTGGAAGGGGCTGAAAGTGCTCAGCAAGGTGGACCTCGCCGGCGACGAACTGTGGGGATCGCCGATCATTTCGCACGGCAAGATTTTCATCCCGACGCTGGCGAAGATGTACTGCGTCGGACTCAAAGATTGGAAACCCTCGGCCGACCCGATTCCGCCCGCTCCGAAAGAAGACGACGCGAATGCCGATCAAAAACTGGCTCAGGCTCAGATCTCTCCGGTAGAATTGCTTGTGAAGCCGGGCGAAAAAGTGAAACTCGGCCTCAAACTTTTCAATGCGAAAGGCCAACTTGTCACGTCGGATGCGAAGGCCAAGTTCTCCGTCGAAGGAGCCGGCTCGGTCAGCGATGCTGGCGAGTACTCCGCTCCCACCGACGCGGCTCATGTCTTCGCCAAGATCGCCGCCGAGGTCGATGGCGCGAAGTCACCGATCTCTCGCGCTCGAGTCATCCCGGCACTGCCGTGGTCGTTCGACATCTCGGACAAGCAAGTCCCCGTGACGTGGATCGGTGCTCGATATCGCCACCAAGTTCGCGAGGCGGACGGCAACCCGGCACTTGTGAAGATCTCGACCATCCCGAAAGGGACTCGAAGCCAACTCTGGATGGGCCAACCGAGCCTGCATGACTACACGATCCAGGCGGACTTCAAGACCTCGATCAAGGACGGAAAGATTCCCGATGTCGGCCTCATCAATCAGAGATACACCCTGGCGTTGATGGGTGCCCATCAGCAGTTGCAAATCCGCTCGTGGGTGCCGCGTCTGGAACTGCGTTTCGCGAAGACGCTCAAGTTCGCCTGGCAAGCCAACAAGTGGTACACGCTCAAGTTTCAATCTGAGAACAAAGACGACCGCGTCGTACTGCGAGGAAAAGTTTGGCCGAAAGAAGCTGACGAACCGAGCGAATGGACGATCGAAGCCGCCGACCTGACGCCAAACCGAATCGGTAGCCCTGGCCTGTTCGGCAACGCGAGCGACGCGGAAATCCTCATCGACAACATCGCGGTGCAGGCGAATCAATAACCCGAAGCGTCAGCGAGGACGGACGCTTCACTGATACAACAACCGTTCGACTTCAGAAGCGTCCGCACTCGCTGACGCTTCGGGTTAATTTGTCAAATCACACGCCTAGGCGTGCGACCCCCCGAATCGGGTTACGAAAGGATTGACCATGAAACTGATTTGGAATCTCTCAGCGTCCATATTCCTAGGCGCGCTGCTCATTGGTTGCAGTGAATCTCCTCCGCCAGCGCCGCCGCCGTCCATCAGCCTCGGCGAAAGCTCTAACTCGGCCGAAGCTCCCGCTGGCAACAGCGAGCCAGAGGCCAAAAAGGACGAGGCCGAACAGCCGAAGGCCGGTGACAACGAGGTCGCTCTGGCCGCCGCTCCGAAAACCGACGGCAAGTTTGATCCGACGGATGAGACGCTGAAGGTGATCAAGACCATGAAGGTCAAGCCGAGCGACTGGCCGCAATTCGGCGGCAGTCACTTCCGAAACAACACCCCGGAAGGAAAAGGAATCGCCACCGAGTGGAACGTCGAGGACGGTACCAACATCAAGTGGTCCGCCAAGCTCGGCTCCGAAACCTACGGCAATCCGATCATCGCAAACGGGAAGGTATATGTCGGGACGAACAACGGTTCCGGCTACATGAAGCGCTATCCGAACAAGGTCGATCTAGGCTGCTTGATTTGCTTCGATGAAGAGACTGGAGAATTCCTCTGGCAGCATTCCAGCGAAAAGCTGCCGACCGGTCGCGTCCATGACTGGCCGAATCAAGGCATCTGCTCGGCACCACTGATCATCGGCGACCGAGTCTGGTTTGTTTCCAGCCGAGGCGAAGTGATCTGCCTGGACGCCGATGGGTTTCGCGACGGCGAAAACGACGGCCCCTTCACCGCCGAAAAGCCAGACAAACCAGACGTCGTCTGGGACGAACAGCACGAAGCGGATGTCGTCTGGAAATTGGACATGATGGCCAAGCTCGGCGTCTCGCAGCACAACATGTGCTCGTGTAGCGTGACGTTCGCCGGTGACACGCTCTTCGTGAACACGGCCAACGGCGTGGATGAAGGGCACATCAGTCTTCCGCAACCGAACGCCCCCAGTTTCGTGGCCATGAACATGAACACTGGCGAAGTTTTGTGGACCGACGGCTCGCCCGGCGAAAACGTGCTGCATGGCCAATGGAGTTCCCCCGGCTACGGAGTGCTCGGCGGCCAAGCGCAAGTACTGTTCGCCGGCGGCGACGGCTGGCTGTACTCGTTCGACCCAAAAGGCGAGAACGGAAAATCCAAGCTGCTTTGGAAATTCGACTGCAATCCCAAAGACGCGCACTATTTCCTCACCGGCCGATCGACTCGCAATCACCTGATCGGCACTCCGGTCGTCTACGACGGCCTGGTCTACATCGCCGTCGGCGAAGACCCCGAACACGGCGAAGGGGTCGGCCACTTGTGGTGCATCGATCCAACCAAGCGCGGCGACGTCAGCCCAACTCAAGTCTTCAACCCAGATCACGACGGCGGCAAGACGTCGATTCCACACAAGCGAATCAAAGCTCTCGAAGCCGACAAGGGGGACATCGAAAAGCCCAATGAGAATTCGGCCGTCGTCTGGCACTACATGGGCAACGACCCGCCGAAGAAGTTCGAGTCCACGATGCACCGTACCTGTGGGACTGTCGCGATCAAGAACGACCTGCTGTTTATCGCCGACTTCAGTGGCCTGTTCCACTGTCTGGACTTGAAGACTGGTAAGGCTCATTGGACCTACGACATGCTGGCCGCTTCGTGGGCCTCACCATTGATCGTTGAAAACCACGTTTACATCACGGACGAGGATGGCGATGTGACGATCTTCGAATTGTCCAAAGAGATGAAAATCCTCAGCAAAGATTCCAACGGCGATCCAGGACCGATCAACATGTCGACCGCGGTCTACACGACTCCGGTCGTCGCCAACAACACCCTGTTCATCGCCAACCGCAACCAAGTCTTCTGCATCAAGCCAGGAACGAAAAGCAAGGTTGAGAAGCCGATGCCCGTCTCGGCAGAGTCTGACTAAGCGTTGACGAAGAAGTCTTTTCCGCAGCCCGACCGCTTCATGCAGTCGGGCTGCTTTGTTTGACGTGTGATTTTTCTGAACCACCTTTCACTCCGCCACTCAACGGTGCGGAGAATCATCTCTTGCGAAATCGAATGCCACTTCAACCAACTGACCTCATCGAAGTCCGCCGCTCTCAAGGACGAGGCCGCGGCGTGTTTGCTCGAAAATTCATCGCCGCCGGAACCATCATTGAGCGTGCGCCGATGCTGGTCTTCCCCGGCAAAGAAATCCACATCGACGGGCAACCGACGACGCTCTACCACTACTGTTTCGAGTGGGGCCAGGAGACCGTCGCGATCGCGCTAGGTTATGGCTCGATCTACAACCATTCGTACTCGCCGAACGCTCGCTACGACGACATCGCCAGACGCACGAAGATTTTTAGTGCGATCCAAGACATCCAGCCCGGTGAAGAAATCACCATCAACTACAACGGCGACCCCGACAACAGCAACCCGATGGAATTTGAAGTTCTATAGCCCAGGCCCGTGTGGCCTGGAGGATTGACGAAGGCAAAAAGATCGCCCGATCCACAAGGGATCGGGCTACTGGAAAAACTCCAGCAATCGAAGTGGTGCACCCTTTGCACCAATCCCCCGCCGACAAATACGATGTCCGCCAATCATGGATGATGCCCCGCCTCTGATTCTTTTCGAGGGAGACTGTGATGCGTGAATTCGACTCGGTTCTGGCTGGTCCGAGCAATCGTCGGCAACTCCTCGCACGCTGCGGCGGCGGAGCTGGGCTGCTTGGGCTGGCAACACTGCTCTCCGAAGAAGGCTTGCTGGCTCCATCGGCCTTCGCAGCGGCGGCGTCTGATCGGAAAATGAATCCGCTGGCTCCCGCACAACCACATTTCACGGCGCGAGCCAAATCGGTGATCTGGCTGTTCATGAACGGCGGGCCAAGCCAAGTCGACACCTGGAACTACCGTCCCACGCTCGCCAAGCTCGATGGGAAAGAACTGGAGGGCTTCGACAAGAACACCGGCTTCTTCACTGCTCAGGTCGGGCCGTTGATGAAGTCGCCGTTTCAATGGGCCCAGCATGGCGAGAGCGGCACCTGGGTCAGCGAGATCTTTCCGAATCTGTCGAAGCACGTCGACAAAATGGCGTTCATCCACTCGTGCTGGACCGAGTCGAACAATCACAGCCCCGCGCTGTTTATGATCAACACCGGCACGCCGCGGATGGGCTTCCCGTGCGTCGGTTCGTGGGTGACTTATGGCCTTGGCTCGGAAAGCCAAAACCTGCCGGCGTTCGTCGTGATGTCCGACCCGCTCGGTCGAGGGCTGCCGAAAGGCTACTCGCAGAATTGGGGAGCCGGCTTTCTGCCGAGCGTCTTCCAAGGGACATGGCTGAAGCCGCAAGGTGAGCCGATCGACAATCTCAAACGTCCAGCCGAGATGACCGACTCGCAACAGCGAGCGCAACTCGACTTGCTCGCACGGCTCAATCGACAGCAATTGAAAGCCAAACCGGAGGAATTGGAACTCGCCGCGCGAATCGAGAGCTTCGAACTGGCGTACCGAATGCAATCCTCCGCGCCGGAAGCACTCGCCATCGAAACGGAGCCGGAGCACATCCAGAAGCAGTACGGACTCGACAACAAAAAGTGCGAACACTTCGCCAAACAATGCTTGATCGCTCGGCGAATGGTCGAGCGTGGCGTTCGGTTCGTGCAGATTTATTCCGGCGGCATGGACAACGAGCGAAGTTGGGACGGTCACGCGAACATCGCTCAGAATCACACGGGCTTCGCGCAGGAAACCGATCAGCCGATCGCCGCGCTGCTGGATGATCTCGCCCAGCGCGGGTTGCTCAACGACACACTAGTCGTGTGGGGCGGCGAGTTCGGACGGCTGCCGATCGTGCAAAAGGGCGGTACCGGCCGCGACCATAATCCGCACGCCTTCACCTACTGGTTCGCCGGCGGCGGGGTGAAAGGGGGCACTAGCTACGGCGAGACCGACGACGTCGGCTTCAAAGCGGCTGTCGACAAGGTGCATGTCAACGACCTGCACGCGACGGTCCTGCACCTGCTCGGCCTGGACCACAAAAAGCTGACCTACCGCTACAACGGCCGCGATTTCCGCCTGACCGATGTCGCCGGCGAAGTCGTCGCCGGCATACTGGCGTAAACCTCTAGCCCGACACGCCAGCGAGGGATCGAAGCAGTACGCATCCCTCGCTGGCGCGTCGGGCTAGTTTTTGCAACTATTCGTTGCGGAGTGACATCGTCATTTCGGTCAACTTTTGCCGAATTTCGTTCAGCGAGGTCACGCCGAAGTTGCGAACCATCAGCAGTTCGTCGGCAGATTTCGAGACCAACTCGCCCAGCGTCGTGATTCCCAGTCGCGATAGGCACTTTCGCGACCGCACGGTGAGATTGAGGTCCGCGACCGTCAGCTCCATCTTCGCTCGAACTTCCGGGGCCACATCTTCCCGCACGAAAGTTACTGCTGCCGGCTTCGCGGCACCTAGCGAATGACCGATGGTCAGACCTCTGGCCGCCATCACGTCACGAACTTCTTTCAGCGAGGTCTCGCCGAAGTTCTTATTCGAGAGCAATTCGGCCTCGGTCACGCGGGTCAGGTCACCCAACGAGTGAATGCCGGCGCGGTCCAGGCAGTTGCGACTGCGGGCTGACAATTCGAAGTCCGAGATCGGCACCGTCAGAACGGCTTCCAGTTCGCGATTCTGACGCGCGGTGTCTTCATCGAAGAACATGTCGCCGGCGGCTTCGGTGTCTTTCAAATACAGGCGGGCGCGTTCGTTGTTTGGATCGAATTCTAGTGCGCGGCGAAAACAGAACGCGGCGGCCGGATACATCTCCTGGTCCTCGTACATCAGGCCCAGGTTGATGAGAGCTCCCAAAAAGAACGGCGGACGGGACAGCGACCGCTCGAACAGCTTGATTGCGTCGTCGTCGTTACCGAGCTGATTGTTCAAATTCGCGAGGCGGAACAACGCTCCCGTGTGATGCGGGTCCATGTCCACCGACCGCTCGAAATATTCGATCGCGCCAAACGTGTCGCTGCGTTCGGCCAGAATGCAGCCCATTTGAAAAGAGTACTCGGCTCGAGTGGCCCCTTGTCGGGCCGTGCTGCGGATGATTTGTTCGGCCTCTTCCAATCGGCCCGCTTGCCGAATGGCACCGGCTCGGAGCAGGGTGCAGTCGACGGCATCCCAGCCTAGATCGGCGGCCTGCTGGAAACTCCCAGCAGCCTCATCAAATCGCCCCAACGAGACCAGCGATTGCGCCAGATAAAACGCTCCCGTCGCGTCGCCACTCACCTTTGAAAGGTATTCAACAGCCTGAACATGCCGAGCCATCAGGTAGCTGGCAATGCCAAGCGCGAGATGGTTGCGCTTGGAGGCGTCACCATCCAACACCTGGTTGAGCAGTTCGGCCAGCACTTGCCGCACATCGCCGACTTGAGTGCCAACGACGGCTGCACGGAGTTGTTTGACTTGCTCCGGGCCGAAAGGATTCGACTCGGCCAAGACTTGGCGAACGTCAATCAACGGTCGTGGAGCCAAAACATCCGCTCCACGCTTCGGGTTATTCAGCAGTGCAGACATAAGTGCTCACCAAAAAGAATGTGGGCGAGAGGACAAACACGTCTTTCCCACGGGCCAAAGACCAGAACCAGCCAATCACGCGAACGGCAACGCCCTCGCGATGGTTACTCTTCCGGAACGTACGGCAACAACGCCACGAACCGAGCACGCAGCACCGCTTCCTTGACGGCTCGCTGATACTTCGCGCAACTGCCCGTGCGACGACGTCCGATGATCGTGGACGTCCGACTCACCATCAGACGCAACGTCTTCAGGTCTTTGTAGTCGACATAGATTGGCCGCGGCGGGCTATCACACCCGTCCGGGCAGAACCGGCAAACGAGTTTCTTTTTGAGCCGCGCCTTTTTCTTGCGGCGTTTCTTGATATCCGTTGTGCTCATCCTCGTCATCAATCGCACCTTATGAGAGCCAAGTTCTCGCGACAGTGTTCTGCAAAGAAGGGGTGGATTATGATGTCCCACGACTTGAGTTTCAACCCATCGGTTCGACTCGGTTTTGTGCCGGATTGACCGTGCCGCGACCCGCTGGGGCAAATCAATGGAATGCTAACGCGTCCCGCACCTGGAAGGCCACAGGTCGGTTTCGCTCGCAAGGACACGCCATGTCGAGCCAAGAGTCTGCTTCCGTCGTCCCGCTTCGCTTTCAAGCTTCCGCGATCGCCAGCCCACCCAGCAACGACGCCTCAATCCTGATTTTTGGGGCGTCCGGAGACCTGACCGCTCGCAAATTGATCCCGGCGGTCTTCTTGCTCCAGCGAAAGGAATACCTGCCGCCCAACGTGCCAATCATCGGCGTTGCTCGCCGTGAAAAGAGCCACGAAGTGTTTCGTGCCGAGATGAAAGAGTCGCTGTCCAAGCACATTCGCGGCGGCATCTCCGACTCAGAATGGGAGGCGTTCTCACGACGATTATTCTACGTCTGCTCGAATCTGGACGACGGAGCTGATTTCACGCCGCTCCGTCAATCGGTCGAGGAAATCGAACGGCAACAAAGAGTCGCTGGCACGCGAGTTATCTACCTCGCCACCGATCCCAAGCTGTTTCTGCCCGCGATCGAAGCCCTCGGCCGAGCCGACATGATCCCTCCCATCGAATCGCCGCTCCGCCTGCGAGTCGTCTTTGAAAAACCGTTTGGCCGCGATTTGAATTCGTCGCGAGAACTCAGCCGCTCACTCGGCCGGCTGTTGCGCGAGGACCAGATCTACCGCATCGATCACTACCTCGGCAAAGAAACCGTGCAGAACATCTTGCTGTTTCGCTGCGGCAACACGATCTTCGAACCGCTGCTGAACCGCAATCACGTCGATCATGTGCAGATCACCGTCGCCGAATCGCAAGGCATCGAAGCCGGACGCGGCGGCTACTACGACAAAGCCGGTGCGTTGCGCGATGTCCTGCAAAATCACGTGCTCCAACTTCTCTGCCTGATCGGGATGGAACCGCCCGCCCGCTTTGAGGCGGACGCCATTCGCGACGAGAAACTCAAAGTCTTGCAAGCGCTCTCCACCAACGGTTCGCCGATCAGCGAGTGGGCGATTTCCGGCCAATACACAGCAGCTGAGATCGGTGGCAAACCGATGCCGGGTTACTTGGACGAGGATCGCATCGCGGCCAACTCGCGCCGAGAGAGCTACGTCGCCATGCAAGTGCAAATCGACAACTGGCGCTGGGCCGGAGTCCCGTTTTACCTCCGAACCGGAAAACGCCTTCCCGAACGCATTTCCGAGATTGCCATCCAATTCAAGCATCCGCCGATGCACCTTTTTCAAACGGTCGAATGCGTTGGGGACATGTGCCAGTTCGTCGGCGCACAATCCAACTCGCTGGTCTTTCGCATTCAACCTAGCGAAGCGATCCTGATGTCGGTTTCCACGAAGCGGCCGGGAATGCAGTACCAACTTCATTCGGTGACGATGGACTTTCAATTCGAGGAAGCCTTCGGTGGCGAACTGCCCGAAGCCTACGAACGCCTGCTGCTGGACGTGTTGCGTGGCGACTCGACGTTGTTCACTCGCAGCGACGAACTCGAAGAGGCGTGGAAGTTCGTCACGCCGGTCCTCGATTTTTGGGAATCACAATCGGTAAACCCCGAACCGTATGCCGCCGGCACCTGGGGACCAGCCAAAGCGGATCAACTCCTCGCCGCCTCCGGCCGACGCTGGCGAAAACCGACTGCCAGCGATGTGCCGAAACACTGACGTTACGCCGCGTGCGACGTCTGCCGCAGGTCAGTTTCTTCTCGCTCGCACAGTCGCTGACCACGATCCGCCAATTACTCTCACGACAAACCGTCGCGATTGCAGATGTGCATCAGGTCGGCTGTGATCGCGACCAACGCTTTGTCCACGGGAGCTCCCGCCAATCCTTCGGCGATCCAATCGTAGTGCTTTGACCGCAGCACTTGCTCGATGTGATGTGATCAATCGGGATGTGTGATGCCTGACATGATACGAACCTTTTTAAAATAAAGCGGAGCGCCTAAAAACTTGGCCGCGAACGGGCCGTTCGATTTGTGGCCGTGGACTTACCCTCCCGATTCCGATTTGTCACGCACGATTTCACTGTTATCTTCTTCACTGTTACCTTCCGCAGCGAACATCGGACTTGCATCGCGGGGACTCAGCATGTGCGGAATCGCTGGAGCAGCTTGGACTGCGGATGCTGCTCCGCTGTCGCCCGCAACGCTCGAACGGATGATTTCCGCCCTCGTCCACCGCGGTCCGGACGATTCGGGAACGTATTTCAGTGGCGAGTGGCGAAGGGCGAGGGGCGAGCCAGAAAACTCAGATTCTTCGCTCGCCACTCGCCACTCGCCACTCGCCACTCCCGCCGCTGCTGCCGCCCTCGGTTTCCGACGCCTCTCGATTATAGACTTGAGCACCGGCCATCAACCGCTCGCCAACGAAGACGAGTCCGTGTGGATCGTCTTCAACGGCGAGATCTACAACTATCGCGAACTCCGAACCGACCTCGAAGCCCAGGGGCATCGCTTCCGCACGAGCACGGACACCGAGTGCATCATCCACCTCTACGAAGAGCTCGGCCCCGACTGCGTACAGCGACTGCGCGGCATGTTTGCCTTCGCGATCTGGGACGACCGCTGCAAGCGGCTGTTGTTGGCTCGCGACCGCGTCGGCAAGAAGCCGCTGCTTTATCGCCTCGATCACGGCCAACTGACGTTTGCCAGCGAATTAAAATCGCTGCTGCTCGTGCCGAGTGCTCCGCGCCGATTGAACCGCCGAGCGATCGACTCGTACCTCTGCTACCAGTACGTGCCGTATCCCGACTGCATTTTGGAGGGCTATCACAAGCTCCCGCCGGCGCACGTCGCCGTCTTCGAGAATGGGCAGCTTGCCGTCCGCCGCTATTGGCGACCGCCGTACGAAAGTGGAGCACGTTTTCAACGTGCTCATTCCGATCCTGATCCTGGTACGTTGGAAACGTGCCCCACGACGGCAGGCGACTGGCAACGCGAATTGCGTCGCACTTTGACCGAAGCTGTTCGGCTGCGGATGCGCAGCGACGTGCCGCTGGGAGCGTTTCTCTCCGGCGGCATCGATTCGACAATCGTCACCGGCTTGATGCAGGAGCAATCCAGCCGGCCGGTCCACACATTTTCGATTGGCTTTCCGATCAAAGAATTCGACGAACGGTCGTATGCCCGAGAGGCCGCAAAACATCTCGGCACCGAGCATCACGAACTGGTCGTCACACCCAACGCCCTCGAAATCCTCCCGAAGCTGATTTGGCACTACGACGAGCCGTTCGCCGACAGCTCGGCAATCCCGACAATGTATCTTTCGGAAATGACTCGGCAACACGTCACCGTCGCGCTGTCGGGGGACGGCGGCGACGAATTGTTCGCCGGTTACACGCGTTATCAGGCGGTGAAACTCGCCGCGCACTTCGACCGGCTGCCGGGACCGCTCAGGCGTCTGCTCACGGCGAAGCTCTGGCAACGTCTCCCTTCGGGAGCGGGACATCGCTCGCTGTTGCGGCGCGGCAAACGATTTCTCGCCGCGCTCGGCGAGTCGCCCGAAAAACGATATCTCCGCTGGATCGGCATCTTCGAGGAATCGAAGCGGCGAGAACTGTATCGACCGGAGTTTGCCGCAGAGATCGGCGAGTTCGACGCTGGCGGTTTTCTGATGCACGCGTACGCCGAATGTCCGAGCCGCGACTTCATCACGCGCACGACCTGCACCGACGTGTTGACCTACCTGCCGTGCGACATTCTGACGAAAGTGGATATCGCCAGCATGGCCTACAGCCTCGAATGCCGCAGCCCGTTCCTCGATCAAGAGGTCATGGAACTCGCCGCGCGGATGCCGATCGAGCTGAAGCTGCGCGGCAATCAAGGCAAACAAATCCTGCTCGATACGTTTACCGACTTGCTGCCGCCGTCGATTCAACACCGCAGAAAAATGGGCTTCGGCGTCCCACTGGCCAATTGGTTTCGCGGCGAGTTACAGCCGTTCCTGCGTGACGTCCTATTCGACTCGCGCACGCTCGCACGCGGCCTCTTCGAGCCTTCCGCCGTCCAACGCCTGTTCGACGAACATGTCCAATCCAAGACCGACCACTCTCACCGCTTGTGGGCCTTGCTCTGCTTGGAACTCTGGCAGCGCATGTTTCTCGACCCCACCAAACCACCTGCGAGTTGCCCGTCGAGCAGCCTGTGAATTGTTCGACGATTCGCAATTTGCGATGCGAGTCGAACGGCCTCATCTGTGGAGTGGACTAGCCCACGTTTTGCGTGCGCGCAACGTAGCGCGTATTGTGACGCGTGAGGGGCGAAGTTCATGTCAAAACGTCGAGTGTTTACGAGGGAGTTCAAAGTCGAAGCCGTGGCGTTGGTGTCGCGGCATGGTCTGAGTTTCGCG
>CAMDRI010000063.1 GCA_945906725.1 Candidatus Kuenenia stuttgartensis
GTCTACGCATATCTCAAAGCCGTCCTCGACGCGTTGCTGTCGGGCTCAACGGACTACGCCGCACTGCGTCCCGACCGATGGGCCGCCGCACACCCAGAAGCCATCCGCGAATACCGCAGCGAAGAACGCCGCGACCGCTACGCCCGAAGAACCGCCCGCCGAGCTGAACGCCGGGCCGCCACGACCGGCCCAACTTAAGGCATGGTCCTGGAGGGCGCACACGTTGATTCCGAGCACGCTCAAAAAGGAAAGAAGCGAGTCGAGGCCGCTCAAAATAAGAAAGCCTCGGCTAAGGAAGTCAAAGTTTACGAGAACTATCTCGAACTCCTCGACAAGCACCCTGAGACGCAGATCGTCACCGTCGTCACGCCAGACCATTGGCACTCGAAGATTTCGATCGACGCCATGAAGCATGGCAAGGACGTGTACTGCGAGAAACCGCTGACGCTGACGATCGACGAAGGCAAGCAGATCATCAAAGTGCTCGATGCCACGAAGCGCGTCTTTCAAGTCGGCACGCAGCAACGTAGCGAGATGTCCGCCAACAGCAACAAGGTGCAGCAGCAGTTCCTGGTCGCGGTTGCGATCGCTCGATCGGGACGGCTCGGCAAGATCCAGAAAGTCGAATGCCGCATCGGTGGAGCACCGACAAGCTCCGACATCCCGAAAGTCGACGTGCCTAAGCATCTCAACTGGGACATGTGGCTCGGACAAGCTCCGATGACCGACTACCTGCAAGGGAGCTTCGGCAACAACAAGCAGTACCCGGAGGCTCGGACGCACTACGAGTTCCGTTGGTGGTACGAATACTCCGGCGGCAAGATGACCGACTGGGGTGCTCACCATGTCGATATCGCGACCTGGGCGATCGGCATGGAAAACAGCGGCCCCGTCAGTATCGAGGGAACCGCCAAGCATCCGGTTCCGTTTGAGAACGGTAACCCAACCGTGACCAACCGCTACAACGCGGCTCACGAGTTCAAGATCAACGTCAACTACCCGAACGGCGTTGAGATGTTGATCCGCAACGACGAGGAAAACGGCATACTGATCGAAGGGACCGAGGGACGCATCTTCGTCAGTCGTGGCTCGCTGAAGGGCAAGCCGGTCGAAGACCTCGAAGCCAATCCGCTGTCGGCCGACGCCATCAGCAAGCTCTACAAGGGCAAGCAACCCGGCGACCACGTGCGAAACTTCTTCGAGTGCTGCGTCGATCGCACTCAACCGATCAGCGACGTCTACACGCATCACCGAGCGATGACGACTTGCCACCTCTCGAACATCGCGATTCGTCTTGGCCGCAAGCTGACGTGGGATCCCGACAAGCAAGAGATCACCGGCGACGCGGATGCCAAAAAGATGCAAGCCCGCGAACAACGCAAAGGCTTCGAGATCATCGTCTGAGCCGATGCGGTTCGAGTGCTTCAGAAATCGAAAGGGCAGCCGGTGAGGGCAGGCTGCTTTTTTTTATGTGCCGCTGATCTGCCGCAGCCAGCCTGGAAAGGCTGACCTACAGCCGATCCAGTGAATCGATCCAGCGAGCCATCGCGTCGACTCCGTCTGCGTTGGGATACCGGTGCTCCAAATCGGACAGGCTGGTGAAGTTCGCCGGGTACTTGATGCCTCGCAAGCTGTTGGCCATGCGTTCGAGGATCGGATGAGCCGGGTCTTTCGAGCCGCAGATTAATTGGAATTGCAACCGATATTCCGGAAGGTTTTCGGGTGGACGCTCAGAGACTGCGGACGCCGCGAGCAGCAAGCCACGAAACAGGTCTCGATGTTTGAACGCCAAGTGTGTCGCGAAGGGACCACTCTTGTCGTAGCCGTGCAGTACGACTCGGCCGGCGTCGATCGAATACTTCTTCTGAAATGAGACGACCGTTTCGTGGACGAACTCCGCTTCGTTGGCTTGCCAGCCAGGGCCGACATTTGCCGCTTTCAGGCCCAGCAGAACGATGCCGCGTCGCTCGGCTTCGGTCTTCCAAGAGTCGTAGACCGTCGCTTCGAGCGTGTCACCCGGCGGATGCAGCCACACGAGCAGCGAATACGCATACGCCGGGTTGTAGCTCTCCGGCACGAAGGCCCACCAAGCGTTCTTGCTTTCGGCGACTTCCTCACCGAAGCGGCCCGTACGGGGTTTCTCCGAGCCGTCGACCTTCCTCTCATCCGATGCCTTTGGTTCGGTTTCGGCTACGGATTCGATGGCCGACGTGGGCAAGTCTTTCGGCAAATCTTCTGGGTAGCCAACGAGCGTCGCCTCCAACGATTGCTCTTTTCCGTCGCGACGAATGACGATGACGGTCTTCTCGCTCGGACGCACTCGGCTGACTTGGTCGATCAATTGTGCGGCGGACGTGAGGGTCTGATCGCGGAACTTGACGATGCGGTCGCGCGGCTTGAGCCCAATCTTCGACGCGGGACTATCGGGATAGACCCAACGAACGCCAACTCCTTCGTCCACTGTCGGCGGCCCACTCCCGATTTTCTCGCGAGTCGGCAAGACTCCGAGGAACCCCGCCTCGAACGGCGGCAGTTCGTCAACCAGCGTCAAATCAGCCTGCTTCGTTTCGTCGCCTCGTTTGATCGCGATTGCTAGCTTGTCTCCTTCGATCTTGCTGCCGAGCACATGCCGCACCTGCGCCGGTCGTGTGACTTTGTGGCCGTCGAGTTCCACGATCAGGTCTCCGTCCTTGAATCCCGCGCGGTACATCGGAGAGTCGTAGCGGACTCGGTCGATCTTCGTGTCGCCGCCGAACATGTCGGTCGACGAGAAATTGAATCCCGCCAAGCCCGGCCGAAGGTCTTTGCCTTGCTTCAGCCGATCGAGGGTCGCGAGCACATCCACAAGCGGAATCGCGAAGCCGATCCCAGAGTCGTACCACTCGACCCCCGCGACCGGCGAATTGTCCTGAGGTGACAGCGGCACGAGCACCCCCATCACCGAACCATCCACGTCCACCAACGCTCCGCCGTAATTGACCGGCGAAATCTTCGCATCCGTCTGAATCGCTTTGCCCCAGACTCGATTCACGGCGCTGACGATCCCAACCGAGACGTTCGGCGAATTCGCATCGAGCGCCCGTCCTACTGCGATTGCCCATTGCCCGACCCGAATCGAAGGCTTTGCCGTCGGACGAGCGGGAACCAGCCCGTCGGCTTCGACTTTCAGCAGTGTCAGCATTCGCACGGTATCGTTCGCGATGGCCTTCGCCGCCAGCCGCTTTCCGTCGGTCGTCGTCACCAAAATCGACGCCGGCTTCGACAAAAAATTGAACGAGCTGGAAATCACATATCCATCCGCCGACACCACCACGCCGGTCGTCGGCCCATTTCCCAGCAAGAAGTTCTGCACCTGATCCAACCCGCCGACCGTTTCAATTCGCACCAGCGACGGAGCGACCTGACTGACAGCCTGCTTGAAGGCCCGCTCTTCCAACTCTTCCAGTTGCTGCGCCGTGGATTGCCACGCGAACGCCGGTTGAACTCCGACGGTGGCGGACAAGCACATCAGGGCAATCAGCACGAGGCGTTTCATCATCGGTCTAATCCAAACTTGGGCACGATCGTCAAGAGGGTCAATCTTTCTTTCGCGGAACCGGTATCTCGACGTTCACCAGTTCGTTGCCGCGGCGCACGACCAGACGCAGTTGGTCTCCAGATTCGAGTCGCCCAATCGCGTCCTGCAACGCGCGGCAGGATTGGATCAGCTCATCGTTGATGAACAGCACCAAGTCATCCGGCCTCAACCCCACCTTTGCTGCGGCGGAAGCGGCCTGGATCGAGTCAATGAACGCCGGAGTGCGTTCGACGACGTCGGGTACCATCAGAAAACCGAAGTCGAGCGGCTTGTAGCGGCGCGGTTTCAACGAGGGCTCGTCTTCGTTCGGGTCTTTCTTCCGTTCGAACTTACCGGAGATGATTTGCTGAATCGGGCTGCTCAGTTCTTTAACCGGGATCGCGTAGTTCATCCAGGTGTTCGTCTTCGCGTTCCTCAGTTCCAGGCCGATCATGCCCAGCAGCATTCCGTCGCGAGTTGTCAGGACACCACCCGCCGCGCCGGAGTTATTCGTAACTCCATCGACAACAAACACCGGTCCGGAATACGGACTGTCGAACACACCGCGTCGAGCCTCGATGATCGTCTTCGCCGCGATCACGCCATGCACGACCGAGACCGGTTCGTCTCCCGCCGCGACGTTGAACATGTTGCTGAAGCCCAGCACCCGCGTTCCCGTCCCGGCAGACACTGCTTCGTCCGGGTTGAAGAAGGGGAATTCAGCACCCTCCTCGCTGTTGAGCTTGAGAACCGCCAAGGCCAATTGCGGTTCGGCTCCCAACACACGTGCGAGATATCGGCGACCGTCCGAAAGCACGACGCGAACCTGATCGGCATCGAGCACATGACTCCAGGTGGTCGCGATGTGACCTTCCTTGCTGACGAAGAAGCCTGTCCCGTGCGAGGCGAGACTCTTGATGCCACCGGCTCCGAAGATTTTGACGACTTTGGGTTGCACAACGGCGATGGTGTCGCGGGTTGATTGTGCGTGGGTCGAGGACTGGAACAACACTGTGCAGAGTGCGAAGTGCAGAGTGCAAAGTGCAAAGTGCATGATGGAACGCGAGCGAGCAGATCGAAGCGCTGAGGGCATTTGAAAACGCACAGCCAGACAAATCTGTCTCGCCGTCTGTTCAACACTTTGCACTTTGCACTCTGCACTCTGCACTTTGCACTCTGCACTCTGCACTTTGCACTCTCCTCATTTCTTCGCTGCGAGTTCTGCCTTCACAATCTTCAGCGTCGCGAATTCCTTCTCACCACTCGCCACCAACCAAGTTGCCGGAAGGCGTCGGCCGCCGAGATCAGTCCAGTTTTCAAACCGCACCGAGCAGGCTTCCGCATCCTCGTACAAGCGGCTGTCCATTCCGAGCAACAGACCAGACGAACGGCTGAAGAACCAGCGGGTCTCGATTGCTCCCAGCGTCGTCACGATCACATCGGCCAACTCGCCGCGACCGTCGAGAGGTTCGCTGCCGAAGTAGTGGCACTCGGTGAATGCCTTCGAGCCGGTTTGCAACAACAGCCGCAGTTGATGAGCCGCGATCAAAAATCCGCCGGTGCCGGGAGGCTCGTCGGCCGGGTCGGTGTCTTCAAGCTGTTGAAAGAACGCCGAGTCGCGAATCTCCAGGCCGATCCCTTTGATTGCCAGTGTCAGCTCAAACTGGTCGCCGGTCACTGACTGCCCGCTCAGTTGCCACGAACCGACAGCTGACGCGAAATCGCCCAGCCCCTTCAGCGGTGCGAACACGCGATCTTGCTCCAATTGGTTGAAGCGATAGTTGGCGAATCCCGGCTTTGCAATGAACCAATCTTTCCATTCGTCCGGGATCGCCTTCTTCAGTGCTTCCGCGTGCGGATCGGGCTGCGGTGCTTGCGGCAGGTCGGGAGTTTTCTCTGGCTTGCCGTCTTTGTCTTTCTTCGGCATCGGCTGACGTGGCTTCGGTTGTGGGCGGGGACCGGGCATCAACTCCGTCTTCGCGTGCAGTCCGCGCAGCCGCGCGTGAATCTCGCGGCGTTCTCCCTCGTGGCGAAAGACGATCGGTAGCATCCAGTCCTTCGGGTAGATGCCGAGCATGTTTTTGAATTGATTCACTGTTCGCACGGGTCGTCCAGCGAAACTTACGACTTCATCGCCGGAGCGCAGTCCGCGACGAAAGACGTCCGATGTTTCCAAGATGCCGTTGACCACGACGCTGCCATCCGAATCGGTCGTCACGGTCGCGCCGAGCGTCGCGTGATTGACGACTCGCCCCGCTTTGAGTTGATCGTGAAAGAATTTGATCTGATTGATCGAGATCGCATAGCCCGCGCCGGAATTGACTCGCCCTCGTTTCTCAAACGACCCGCGGCCGTTGATCCCGACGAGATCACCTGTCGAACTGAATAGCGGCCCGCCGGAGTTCCCTGGATTGATCGACGTATCGACCTGAATGCAGTCGGTGTATTCCAGCCACGTTCCGGCCGGCGGCTGGTAGCGATGCGTGCCGCTGACGATGCCGTAGGTCACTGTCGGCTGAAAGTCAGTCGCGAGCAAAAACGGATTACCCATGACGTAGGTCCAATCCCCGATCTCCAACTTATCGCTGTCGCCGAGCGTCGCGACTGGAAAATCTTCGCGGCCCAACAGCTTGATGAGTGCGACGTCGCCGGTCGGGTCGATCCCCACCAGCACCGCGTCGTACAGTACTCCGTCATTGAGGCCACACTTCATGAACAATCCCAGCCCACTGACGACGTGAAAGTTCGTCAGCGCGAACCCATCCTTGCTGATGAGAACTCCCGATCCACCACCGGCTCCGCCTTTCGCGAAGACCGCAACGACCGTCGGAGCCACCCGCTCGATGACTTCGACCCGCTTCAATTCCGCCTCGCGGACGAGCGGCTCGGCGGCTGGTGCTGGGACCGTCAGCCAACAAACCAGCGCGAAGCTCAACACCCCGCGTCTTTGCATCTCTGCGTCTTTGCGTTGACCGACCATCGCATCCTCACTTGATCAACTTAGCGTCCGCCAAATCGAGATTGTCGCCGAGGTCCACGTTCGTCGCCGCATCCCCGCCGAAACCAACGGTGATTTCCAGCACCACGACGTCGGTCACATCCAAATCAATCGGCCGAGCGGCGTCACGCGACGTCATGCGCAGTTTCACAAGCTGCTTGCCGTCGCCGGAGATCACCAAATCGCAATCGCCGTTACCATCTTTTACGCTCTCGTCGATACCCACGATCGCTTGCAGCCGGCGATAATCGCCTCCCAGTCGATAGCGCAGCGACGTTTGCGGCCGAATGCACAACCCGCGTGCGAAGGCTCGCATCCCCATCGGCTTCAACTCCGGGGCATAGAACGCTCGGTCCGGGACAAAAGCCGGGCCATCTTGAATGCCTCGCGTGTACTTCACGTCTCGCGGCGGGTCTTGCGACAGGTAACGCAGCTTCCCTTGGCTGAAATCGAGCAGTTTGAGTTTTTCGAGGGGCACTGTCATTTCGGTTTTGGCCGCCGTCGTTACCGAAACCCCGGACGATGTGCCCGTGAGCGACGACGCCAGCAGGATGTCGCCGTTGCCAAGTTCCACCCGCACGGCTGGCGGCTTTGGGTTGCTTGGCCGGCGGGCGAAGATCAGGCCGAAGACTTTTTCACGCTTCGTCGAAACTTCCTCGCCGTCGAGCAAGAACTTCACCGATTTGTCGGTGACCTCGACGACCACCCCGTCGAGGTAGTCGAGCGTCTGCTCTTTGCGAATCACCAGCAGATCAGTTTTGTTGTCCCGATCGACGAGCTTTAACCACTGGTCGTCCTCGTCAAAGCGATCTGAGAATCGCACGCTTGCGACTTCACCTTGTGGGAGCGACAGCTCGCCAAGCACTGCGGACGTGAGCTTCAATCGCTTCTCACCGATTTGCATCTGCGTCGCACCGAGTTTCGAGCCATCCCACAACGATACGATCGCTGACGGCTTATCGAGCTTCACCGCATCGCCACGAAACCGGACTTCAAGCACCTCGCTGAGCGGCAACGATTCTTCTTTGCCTGCCTGGACGATCGCGATTCGGCCGCCGACCAATCCACGCCACTCACCGACACGAGGCTCACCCTGGAACGAAACCACCTCCACTTGAGGAGCCACCAACACGGCCAGCAAAACAGCGGACAGTAAATTCATCGTTCGTCTCTACTCTTTCCCAGCCGGCCGGTTGGCCAGCTTCTTGAAATACTGTTCGATGGCTTCGCGGTAGTGCGAAGGGAAGTTGCGGTTAATGACGTTCTTCGCCTCGGCCGCCTTCTTCGGGGCGAGCGAGCCCCAGCCGGCTTTGTTGCCGATGTCCTTTTTGTCGACTTCACCCGGAGCCGTCGCTCCCTTCACGCTGCTGTCACCGGCGGCACCGCCCGATTGATTTTGGTTGCCCCCTTGACCGCCGCCACCACCAGAGTTCTGTTGCTGTTGCTCGGCTTTTTTGATGATCTCGTCGAGTGCTTCGACGATTTCTTCCTCGACGTTTTGAGTCTTCTCACCACCGCGGCCGAGGATCAATCGACGTTCGACGTCCGACATCTTCTTGGCGACTTCACCCAGCGAAGCGTCTTTGAGTTGTTCGATGTCGTGTCGCATCAGCAACGCCACCGCCTTGTACCGTTCGGGCACGTTTTGTGTGTTGTCGAGCAGATTGCCGAGCGACTTCATCGCGTCGCTTTTCTTCAAAAGCTGATGCTCGCAAATCGCACGTTGGAAAAAGTAGCTTGCGGGATCAACAACTTGTTTCGGATCGACGGCGACGAGCACTTCCAACGCCTCTTCGTACAACTGCCGCTGAGCAAGAAATCGCCCGACAAACAGCCGCAGGTGCTGCCGTGCGAACTCCGTCATCGCATCCGTCATCGGCACGACTTCGTTCGGCCAAGTGGCAACGGGGATCGCTTCGCGACAAGCCTCGACGATATTCTTGGCGTCGGCGTCGGCCAGAGTCAGTGTGCGAATGACTCGCTGAAACGTCTCTTCGGCCGGTAGCGAAGTCCCTTCGAACACCCATTCGCGGCCAATATTTTCGAGCACAACCTTTTCCGTGACGCCACGCTCCGCCACCCATTGCAAGGCTTTCGTGCGGACGTCGGCGGGAGAGGGTGGCGAGAAGACATCGTCGGCCGCGAAGGCCGGAGACAATGTTGGACAAAATGAGACAACTACCAGAGCGAACCAGGTTGCTCGCTGGAGAAACAGCGACGTGCACAACAGGACTCTCGCGAACACGCCTTCTTCAGACACGACTCTCACCCCGGAGAGATTCCGGTGGATCGGGCCAAATGTCGTGGGGTGATCGACCGTCGCGGTGGCGACTTTCGGAGGTCGCTGGCAACGATGGACCGCAGACCATTGACGAACCAAATTGGCTGCTTGGCGGTTCATTTGTTTTTCCCCTTCACCAAGTCCGAGGTCGCTTGCTGGATACGGGACTGACGACCTGAGAGCTGTTGCAGTTGCTGCACGGCTTCTTCCTGAGTCGCTTGCTCCCCGTCAAACGTGCGGCCGAGTTGCTTCGTGCGGCGGTTTACTCGCAGTTGCAGCGAACGCAGCATTTTGAGTTCAGCGAGTTGATCCACGAGCGGCGGCGATTGCTCTTGATCCTCTTGCTGTTGCTGCTGTTGTTTCTTCTTGTCGTCGTCCGACTTTTCCATTTCTTTTTGCAGAGCTTCGATCAATTCTTCAAGGGCTTCGATGACATCTTTCTCGACCGCTTGAGTCAGCTCTCCGACCTTTGCGTCCCGTAGCCAAGCAACCAGGTTCTGCACGTCTTGTCGAATGCCGGCGACCGATTCCGGAAAAGCGATCGACGAGCCTTCTTCCTTGAGCAAGATCAGCGCCTTGTCGGCATCGATCAAGATTTCCTGCTCGCCCTGCGACAGTTTAACGGCACGGGCCTGTGCCGAAGCCTTCTCCGATTCCCCGGCTTTCGACAAACGTACGGTGTCGTGATAGATGAAGAGTTGCGCGGCGAGCATCTTTTTGAACCGAGCTTCCAGCGCGGCGAGCATCAACTTTTGCTCTTCTTCCCGAAGTTGCCGCAGGATCTCTTCGATCTTTTCCTTGGCTTCCATCAGTTTGCGGATGGCATCGTCCTGTTCCTTCGAGGCGTTGTCCGGCTTCTGCTTTTTGAGTTCTTCAATCGCCCGCTGCATCGCGTCGCGAGACTCTTCAAGTTGCTTGCGGCCGGGAGTTTTTTGTTTCTTCGGGTCGGACTGCTGGTTTTGATCGCTGTCTTGCTGCTGATCATCTTTCGGCTGTTGACCGTCCGGCATCGGCATTGGCTGATCGTCGGGCGAACCGTCCTTTGGTTTGCTCTGTTGATTTTTGTCCGACTTTTGGTCTGACGGTTTTTGTGGCTTCGCACCGTCCTTGGGCCTGTCGCCTTTCTCACCATTCTCGTCCGGCTTGTTCATGTCGGACGGTTTTCCGTCTTCTGGCTTCTTGCCGTCATCGGTTTTCTTGTCGTCTGGCGGTTTGTCGGATTTGTCGGTTTTCTTCTCATTGCCATCAGACTTGGGATTCTTGTCATCGGGCTTCTGCTCACCGTTCTTCGAGTCGTCCGATTTGGAGTCGGGCTTTTGATTCTTGGAATCTGGGTTCGCCTCGCCGTTCTTCTCGGCATCTTGCTTGTCGATCTTCTTGCCGAGTTGATCGGCTTGTTTGGCGGCGTCACCTTGTTTGTCGGCGAGCTTCTTCGTGTCGTCGCCGCGATCCGTCCCAGCGCGGATGTCTTTTTCTTTGCCGATCAGCTTGTTGATATCCTTGAGCAACTCTTGCAACCGCAGCTTTTCTTTTTCGATCTCCGAGCGGCGATCCTCCGATTGCAAGAGGTCCAGCAAGTTCTTGAGTTGTCCGACCAATTCTTCTTGGCGGTCGATCGCTTCGCCGAGTTGCGGCTGCTCTTTGTTGAGCAACGTGAAGATCAGGTTCATCTGATCTTCGATGCGTGTCTCTTGCGACTTGCCGAGCGCCCGGAACAGCAAGTCCGCTCGTTCGGGGTCTTGCTTGCGGAGAATCTCCGCCATTTGTTGCAGCGTGAGATTGAACCGCTTGTAGCGTGCCTTGATCGAGTCCTGATCGTTGGCCAAGTTGGGCTTGTTCGGCGGGGGAGCCTCTTGAGCGGAGACGATCGCTGGGATGACGAGCGAGGTCAGGAGCAGGATTGCAAATCGCAAATTGCAAATTGCAAATTTAAAACTGGAGAACACCGAAAGTCGCCTGCTCGCCAATTCGCAGTTTGCAATCGCCCGGTCTTCATTTGCCCTCGTCATCGGAAAGCCCTTTCAGTTCTTGAATGCGGCGTTTCTTCCGTTCGGACTTGGTGCGGTCTTCGAGTTGCTGCTGTTGATCAATGATCGACTTGAGAAGTTCAATGGCTTCCTGGAATGTCTCCAGCCGCTGCATTTCCTTGAGAATCGTGTCCATCTGGTCGAGCAGCACTCCGATCTGGGCGATGGATTCGTCCAACCCCGGCAACGGATCGCGACTGTCGTCCAGCAAAAGCTTTAAGGCCCCCAACGATTCGTCGACAGAAGGATAATCGCCAGTGTTGATCGAGTGGAGAGGCTTTACGATTTTCTCGTCAATTCGTTGGAGCATTTGTGGAGTGTGGACGGCGTTGTTGATCAGTTCTTCGCGGATGTCCTGGAAAGATTCTTCGATAGAAATGGTCTCGGTCGAGTTTTTGCGAATCGCGTGCAGCGACCGAATGACGCTGGCGATCACGGCTGGCATCATTTCCACAGCTTTGGTTTTCGCATCGGCTGAGAGTTTTGCAGACTCGTCAGCTTTCGAAGGATTGAGTCCTATTTGAGCTTGTTGGTAGGCACTCTCGATGAGGTGCTTCGCGGCACCGTCAGCCTTCGAGCGATGCAGTATTAAATCCGCTCGCGTCTGCTTGACCTCGCTGATGATCTGCTCGAAGCGTTTTCGCAGGTTCAATTCGCGCTGATAAAGCAACGACAGCAGTTCCTCGTTGCTGACGATCTTGAACGAGAAAGTCTGTGAGCGAGCGACGTGCGGCCCGTTTAGGTTGTCGGCATCCTCGGCGACGACGGTCAGCGTCAGCTTCTGACCGACAGCGAGATCCATCTTCAGGATGTCCAATCGCTCAGTCGGGTTATCGTCGTCCGCTTGCAGTGTGAATTCACGCGGTTCGCCGCTCGGCGACTTCGACAACGTGCGGACTTCCCAAGGTTCTTTATCATCCACTTGGAACTCAAACCGCACGTCCTTGAGGCCGTAGTCATCGGTGATGCGTCCTGCGACCGGAATCTCCGCCTTGCGAGTCACCGACGTGCCGATCCCTTTGAGTTCCGCCGCGATGCTCGGCGCGTTGTCGGCGATGCCGTGGATTGTGATCCGCGCCGGTTCAGCTCCGATGACGTCATCGGTGTCATCGAGGAAGATTTTCAGTGCGACATCTGGAGGCATCGCGAACGGTTTTCCGAATGGCGTTTCCAGTTTCTCAAATCGCTCGCGAGCGACGGAAGTTGCCAGTTCGGTGAGCACGAACGGAACGACAAACTCGCGTCGACCGGCATCGAAGAAATGCGCCGCGCGATCCGCCGAGATCGGCTCGACCTGCGCGGCTTGTCCATCGGCGGAATGAGTCGTCAGCGAGGCTTCCGTCGGTGACAGCGTCAATTCGTGCGGGCCGAATTGCAGCCGAGCGCGAACCAGCGGCTTGTTGGCTTTCGCTCGCAGCAAGAAATCCGTCTCAACCGGCAGCGACATTTGCGTCCCTTGCACTGAGACGTTCTCGCGCACCGGCTTGCCTGATGCGTCGTCGAGCTTCTGCCGTTTCGTGTGTTCTGGAAACAAACTCTCGGCGGTGAGTACGTCGATGCGCGGCGGATCGACGACCCGCACGCGATACGCCGCGCGATTCGTGAAATCTCCAGCCGTGACCCAGAAGTCGGCGTCATCCAGCAGATCATCAATCGCGTGTTTGAAGCGGCGCTCTCCGGCGGCGAAGCAAGTTGCTCGTCCGTAGCCTCGGCCGCCACCGAGTCGGTATTGCAAATCAACCCGGTCCGGTACTTTCTTGCCGGCGGGGACATCGAACAGCAAAACGAGATCGCTGCCGCGCGGATGTTTGTATTCGCCGTCGATGAACGGCTTCACTTGGTCACCCGGCGCGGCCAAGATCGTCGCGACGAGTTCCACATCGCGTGGCCAGTAGGTGTCTTGTAGTCCGACATAGCCAGCTCGCCACCGAGCGAATGCTTGCGGACACATTATCGCGAATGCGATCAGCGAGATCATCAGCACGATGGCTGTCGTCGTCACCCGTCGCAGCGGCCGTTGGTCAAACACCGAGCTGACATTCACTTGTTTGAGTGTCGCGACCGCGTCGAGCATCGTCCGTTCCAACATCGCGGACGTCAGCGGTAAGTGCGATTCCGTTTGTGAGGCCGACTCAACCGCCGTCACCAGTCGATCGTTCAATTCCGGAAACCGCTTCTCCAAAAGCAAAGCCAGCGACTTCGTCCGAAAACTGCGGAAGACTCGAAACACGACGAGCGAAAACACGACCGCTGTCACTGTCCCGATCACCGCCAAATCCAAGCCAATTCGCAACCACCGAGGTAGTTCCAAACGCCTCACCGAAAACACCGCCCAGTCCAATCCTAAGCTGAACCAGAAGAACAAGCCGACGGCAACTACGGCCAACGCCAGTCCCTCCCACAAGACGTATCGCCGAATGCGCGACTTCAACTCCGTGAGGATCGCTTCGACTTCCGGGGGAAGTTGGATGTGATCGAACATATTTGCGTCCTACGCCAGTTTCAGCAGCTTCCTCGTGAGCCATTCTGCCGACAGCAATCCCACCAGCACATATAGCACCCAGTCACGGTCCCAGAGTGTTCGCAGTCGCTCGTCCACCAAAAACTCTTCGCCGTGATTGGGAAGCAGCTTTGGTAGCGCAGCCGCCGTGGTTTCGTCGAGCGGCAAGTACTTTCCACCGGTTTCATCAGCCATCGCGCGGAGCAGTTGGACGTTCTGTCGGGCGTTGGCGGTTTCCAAGTTCGGAAGAGAAACGTCAAGTTTCTCGGTCAGCTTGTCGGTCGAGTCCGGGACCAGCATTTCAAAGCGGTATGTTCCTGGCAGGCTCAGACGAAAATCACCAACGAATTGGCCGGGGCGTTGTCGATCGGGCATCAGTTTCAGCGGCGGAAGTTGCGGTCGGCCGGCTGGATCGTAGATGTCGCAGTTGATCGCTTCTGCGACGAGCGGTTGGAATTGAGCATCGCTGAGCAATGCTCGCACATGCGCCGTTTGGCCGAGCAAATACTGATTCCGTTCGAGCAGCAACATGCCGCGGAGGGTTCCACGTTTGAGTCGCGTCGTGCTGAGTTCTCGAATGGACTTGGTCCAGAAGCGATCAAAGTAGTCCTCGTCGATCGCTCGCAGACGCCAGAGTTCGCCGGCTCCGAGATACAGCGTGCGTCCGGAACCGTAAAACTGCGATGCCAGCCAAATCGGAGCACCGTAGCTGGTTTCAGAACGCGGATCGCTGAAGTTCGCGTACACGGTCGCACCGGCTTTCGAGCCAGCCGTCGGGTAGCAGCGGTAGATGCCGGGAAACTCTTTCCAGACGGCGGCGCTGCTGATCGTATCGTCGGTCAGTTGCAGGAAACCCGCTTCAAGACCGGCTCGCGAGAATCCAATCGACCATGCCTGCGGGCCGCTCGAGTCGGCGAGCAAGTCAGAGGCCAGTGAACTGAGTGTCACCGGGCACAGCTCTTGAATCGGCTTCACCTCGTCGCCACCACTCGCCAGCGAGGACGTGTTGACGTCGCCAGCGACGAGGATCAGCCCACCGGATTGCGCGAAAACCCACTCACGCAGGGTTGCTTGTTGCTCTGGTGTGACCTTGCGCCAGTCGGGATCGAACGCCACGATGACGTCGTAGGAAAACAGCTCCTCGCGCGTCTTCGGAAACTCGAACAGCAGCTTGTTGGACTCCTGACTGACGGCTGTGCCCGGATCAGCCGTTTGCAGCAGCACATCGACCTCGATGGCCGAGTGCCGGAAGAGCATGTTCTTCAAGAAGACGTAGTCGCGCATCGGTCCGCCGGAAAACAGCAGCACCTTCGTCTTGCGGTCGGTGACGCGGATCGTCTTGCGACGTTCATTGTCAGCGTCGCTGAGTTCGTTGATCTTGGCCGCTGGCTTCGCACGCACCAGATACTCGACGGAATTTGCCGTCGCAGGGTTCTGCTGAAACCGGATCTCCACCGGCACGCCGTTATCTACCAGCGCGACTTCTTTCGATTCGAGCAGGCTCGGCTCTGACGTTTCCCCTTCTGGCCGCGACAACAGTTCGACAATGGCATTCTTCCCGGCGAGTCCTTCGGCTTGCACGAAGGCGGTGATCTCGAACGGATCGCCGAGATGCGCGTCCGTCGGAGCCTGCACGCTGGCGATCGCCAAGTTCACCGGCGGCTTCGTCCCGCCGATTCCCACCGTCATCAATCGCGCCTTCGATTGCAACGCGAAATGACTGGCCGATGCCGGATCGATTCCGGCGTTCGCCGCTCCGTCCGAAATGACGATGACGCCCGACAACGATTTCCCGCTGATTTGTCGCACGAGTTCCAGCAACGATTCGCCGAGCCGTGTTTCGACACCGCGCGGTTTCAAGACCTCATCCCACTGCGGGCCATCGAGTTGTCGGGAGGGCGAGGCTCCCGACGAGCCGGTTTGCGAATTGCCATTCGATGTCCCACGCATCGGCTCGGCAGGAGCCTCGCCCTCTCGTTTCGGCTGAGTTCCATACGCACCCACGACACGCGGATCTTTCGTCCGAAACTGCCAATGTGGTCCCGCCTGCGTTGAATCGAACGTGAAGAGACTGACATCGTGATTTCGCTGCAACTCGGCGATCAACGGCGAGCGTTCCAGCAACTCGCGCACGGCGTCCGCTCGTGACCGAGCCGGCTTGACCTCAGCACCGTCTACCTTCGCCGATTCCGCTTCTTCTGGCGAGGTCTCCGGCAACTGCATCGACAGCGATGTGTCCACCGCGATTGCGACACGCGACGGTCGAAACGAAGTCGTCTGAGTCCGCTCTTGCGGATTGACGGCAATCGCGATCAACCCGGCCCACGCCCCCATCCGCAGCACGAGCAGCCACACCTTCCACGCCGTATGCAATTCCTGAATGTCTCGCAAATACAGCGAGACAATCCACGTGAATCCAACGACCCCCAACGCCAGCCACCCCAACCAAGCCACAGGACTGCTTGGCAAATCGACCTCCCATGCCATCCGCGTGTCGGCAGCAAGAGTCGCCAAATTGAATTCGGTGGTCAGCATCGATTCATTTCCGTCTTCATCGAGCCGTAGGACTTGGTCGGTGATGATAGCTCAATCGGTACGCCATGTACTGCTCCGCGATCAGCAGCAGGGCCAGCAGCAGCAACAAGGCATCGCGGATTTCGCTTCCGATGTCGCGGCCGGCGATCCAGGAGAACTCGCCTGGCTCTTGAATCGACACGCGAACTTTTTCACCGAGCTGTTTGCGGATCAGTTCGGTGGTCGCGAGTGAGAGATCGCTCTCGTCGGCGGGGAAGTTGTAGGTGATCCAACGCTCGAACGGCACTTGATTCAGATCGAGCAGTCGGACTCGATAGATCCCCGGCAGGTCGGTATCGCGGAACGTGGCGATCAGGCGGAGTTGGGCTGAGGGCTGAGGGCTGAGGGCTGAGGAAGAAGACTTTTCGTCACTTTCGTCCCTGCTGTCCTTTGGACCTTCCGTATCGGGTGCGGCTTGCAACCGAATCGTGCGTTCGCCGGCCGAGTCGGGAACGACGATGTCGATCACGTCGGTGAACTCGCTGGGATTGAGCGAAAGTTTAATCGGCTCACCGGCAAGCCGGCGTTCCAACTGGCGGTCGGAACGAGCGATCGTCTTTTGCAGTTCCAATTGCAGGACGACGTAGCTGGCGTACTTGGCCCAGTTGTTCCAAGCCGGCCCGCAGGTCGTCAGGCACGTGATGACGTTTCCTTTGCCGAAGTGGTGATGAAACATCAGCGGCTGCCGGTTGCGGAGCGTCGCGATTGTCTGCACGTCGTCTCCGCGAGCTTGATCGTCGCGCGGCCAACTCGCCGCGGTCGGGAAAAACTTTGCGACGCGAGTCACATCGAGATACGGATTCTCTTGCCCCTCGAACACGCGGAAGATCGGATGTGACGCGAGCACCAAATCGGGTCCGGAATCTTCGACAACCGGCAGATCACGCGGTGCTGCTTCGAGCGGCACTGGGAACAGCCCCTTGCCCGCTTTGAACAGCGACTCGTTGTAGAACGCGGTCTTCACCGATGCACCGACGAACCACGCCAAGCCGCCACCTGCCGCGACGTATTTTTCCAGCGGGTCGAGCGCGTCGGCTGGCAAGTCGGCGACGTTCAGCAAATAGATAGCTTGAAACTCTTCGATCGGCCGCCGACGCAGATAATCGACCGTCTCGATCTGCGGCGAGAACCCCGTGATACGCGGATCGGCCGCGAGTGCATCGACGACATACGAACCTTCGTCGCCGCTCGGATCGCCATCGACGATCAGCACCTTGTGAACCGCCGACGTTTCGAGTCCGAGCAACCGCGAGTTGTCTTCCGTCAGCGAATCCCCTTCGAGGCTGACTCGCACATCATGTTTTTTGGGCGACTCGAACACGAGATCGAATTCGCGTTCGGCCGATTCGCCGGCTTCGATCTTGTCGAACGTCAGTGTCATCGGCAATTTTTGGCCATCTTGAAACACGGACAGCCTGACTTCAGTCGCCGCCTGCTCGGCGAAGTTCTTGACAGTCACTCGCAATCGCACCGGCACGCCGGCCGCCGCGACCTGCAGGTCGCCAGAGAGGTCAGTCACCGACAAATTCGCGTGCCGCTGATCAACCGTCTTCACGAAGTTCAGCGTCACTCCCGCCGCGTCGAGCGTCTCGGCTGCGGACGACAACGCCTTCTGATCTTGCCAGTCGCGCTGCCGAAAATCGGACAGCACATGCAGATGTTTCACTGAGCCGCGCTCTTCTTTGTCGCCGAAGAGCGTTCGCGCCGCGTTCAGCCCATCGACGAGCGACAACGCTCGGTGCGTCGGCTTGAGATTCTCCAATTTCGTGTCGAGTTCCGCGATGAAGGACTCACTGACATCTCGCTGCGAGAACACTGGCTGCTCCGGGTTCGACAGCAATACCAGCGAAAATATCTGCGTCCCCGGCCGCCGCGAGCCTTCCGCTACCAGCTTCTTAATGACCGACACCCCGTCGCCGAAGGCTGTCGTATCCCCCAGCCGGTCGCGCATCGAACCGCTGTCGTCCAGCAAAACCATGTGATGTGTGCGTGCTCCGCGAAACACGGAAAGCTGGCTCGGATCGAGTATCAGCCGTGCGATCAGCAGCATCAGCCCCAGCACCAGCAGGATTCTCAGCAGCAGCAGAATGAGTTGCTCCAGCAGCACTCGGCGACGGTTCCGTTGCTGGCTGGCCAACAGGAATTCCATCGCCGCGAACCGTACCTTCCGGAACCGCAGCCGATTGATCAAATGGATGATGATCGGCGCGGCGACCAACGCCGTGCCGGCCATCACAAAGCCGGGGTTCAGAAAATGTTGCAGCAGCCAAGAAGGCATAAGGATGCGAAATCCGAAACGCGAATGAGCAACTCAGGCGGAACAGTAATCGCGTTGCAGACCAGCCGCAAACGCCCGTTGCCGGACGCGATTTCTCCGAAAGAACGGGCAACGCCGTGCAAACGTCCTGTGCCGGTCGGGCAATCTCAGCGGACTGATCTCGGCACTCTTCGTGGCTGTGTCGCACTCGAACGAAATTCTTGCCGTCACAGTCCGACGCACGGGATAAGGTGTTGAGGCATTTGCTCGGCCGGGCCGATTGAGCGGGTCGCAGGCCATTTTTGTCGCGAGGTGCGTGTGAATTCCGACCGCAATCTGTTTCTGACGCTGGTATGTGTGCTGCTGGGCTTCGGCGTGCTGATGGTCCACAGCGCCAGCATCACCTCGCGCCCGACGGAATTCGAGCAGATTTACCTGTCTCGTCACGCAGCCCATCTGCTCGTGGGGGTGATCGCCGCCAGCCTCTGTTCGCTGCTGCCGTCGCGGTTCTGGAAAGAGTCCGCGCCGTGGTTGTTCGCCGGAACTGTCGTGCTGCTTGTCGCCGTGTTGATTCCGGGAGTCGGCACGCGGATCAATGACTCGCAACGCTGGATTCGGTTTGGGCTGTTTCAGATGCAGCCGTCGGAACTTGCGAAAATCACGCTGCCGCTATTGCTGGGAGCGATACTCGTCAAACGACAAGAGAACTTGCGACGGGTATTCGCCGGAACGATTCCGTTCGTTCTGCCGGTCGCGATCGTGCTGCCACTGGTGCTGAAAGAACCTGACTTGGGTACCGCCGCCTTTCTCGCGATGTCGAGCGGCTTGCTGCTGTTCCTCGGCGGCTGGCCAATTCGGAACTTCGCCCTGGGAATGATTCCGGCCGCACTCGTGGCAATGACGCTCAAGCCGTACCAGTGGAAGCGGATCACGGACTTCGCTGCCGCGTGGTCTGACATCGATCAAGCGTCGTACCAAGTCAAACAGTCGCTGCTGTCCTTTGGCTCAGGCGGCTTGATGGGAGTTGGCATCGGCAAGGGCTGGCAGAAGCTGAGCTATCTGCCGGAGGCGAACACCGACTTCGTCTTCGCAGTCGTCGGAGAAGAACTGGGACTGGTCGGTTCGCTGGGTCTCGTGCTGCTGTGGGCGAGATTCTTCATCACGGGGATGACCCTGTTCCGCGATCACGACCGGCGCAGCTTCGAGTACCTCGTCGGTGTCACGCTGCTCGGCCAAATGGTTTTCCAAGCGTTGATGAACGTCGCTGTCGTGACTTCGATGATGCCCACGAAAGGCATCTCGCACCCGCTGCTCAGCTACGGCGGCAGCAACCTCGTCATCTGCCTCGTGTCGATCGGGATTGTCGTGAGCTTGTCGAAGTCGTTGCCCAGCGAGTCCATGATCATTCGCGATCAGGAGTTGATGCGCTCCGACAACATTCGGACAACCGCCTCTGCCGTCGCCTGATTGGTCGCCAGCGGAATCGAATGCACGTCGCAGACACGCATCAAGGCCGAGACGTCCGGCTCGTGCGGCTGAGCGGTCAGCGGGTCGCGGAAGAAGAGCACGGCTTCGATGTGTCCCTCGGCGACTCGGCCGCCGATGATCAGGTCGCCGCCGTTGGGGCCGTGAGTGACTCGTTCAATCTCTAGACCGAGTTGCTCTGACAGCAGCTTACCTGTGTTGCCCGTGGCGACGAGTTTTTGGCGACGGAAGAAGTCGACATGCGCGCGAACGAACTCCAGCATTGCGGCTTTCTTCTTGTCGTGAGCGATGAGTGCGATCATGGCGTCAGGCATCCGGGTTCGCTTTCGGTGGTGCGAATTTAATTTTCTCGACGTAGCGAATGATCGTTTTCCCATCGGGGCCGAGGCGGCCGGTACAGGCTCCGATGGCTTTAACGACGTTGTCGAAGTGCAAGTTGTAGTCAGCGTCGATTTCGATTTCGATGTCGGTACTGCGGGCGGAATTCGCTCCGCCAACCAACTTGAGAATCTCAGCGTTGAGCAGTTGAAAAGCTCCCGGCCCGATACCGAGTTGCCGGTCTCCGAGCTTCAAGCTGGCGAGGTTTCCGTTTGCATCCGCGAGCAACCGGACCTTGATGTCCGGCAAAATCTCCGCCCTCGCCGCTCCGGCTCCGGGCGGCGGCATGTTGATGTTGAAGTCACCTTCCGGGCCGACAATCCGCAGCGTGAACATGAAGAACGTCAGCAGTTGAAACGTCACGTCGATCATCGGCGTCGTTTGCTGCTGCAGGCTCGCAGGTTCTTGCTGTTTGATTTTCATGGGAATTCGGGATTCGGTCAGTCGATCGGCTGCTGTGCTCGCAGCGTGAACTTTTCGAACTTGGTGTCCTGAGACATCTTGATGAACTCCTGAACCTGACCCGTGGGGACATCCGAGTCCGCTCGGACGACGATCGTGACGTCGTTCAGGCTGACCTCTTTGGCTTGGTAGATGCGAGCCTCTTGTTGCAGTCGCGAGCGATATTCGGGGATGCGTAGCTCTTCGCCGGACAGAAAGACGAATGGTTGCGGGTCGAGGCGTGTGCCGTCTTTGGCTCGCTTGTAGCCGATGTTGACGACCAACTGGTGTTCGACTCGGACTTCTGGCGGTTTCGCCAACGCGTCGGTCGGCAGCCGAACTCGCTCGTCAACCTGGGTCTGGTCGAAGTTCGTGACCATCATGAAAAAGCTGATGAGCTGAAACGTGAGGTCCATCATCGGCGTCATGTCCATTTCCGCCGACGGCATGGGAGGCGATCGAAATCTCATGGCTGAACGCCAGGGGCTGAGGGCTGAGAGACAGCAGCGACGGGTCGCGCCTGAATCCGCTTGAGCAGGTCTTCGGCCAGATGACCAACATCGAACATCAAGCGGATGAGATGATTCCGCAGCAAGCTGTACGCGATCATCGCCGGGATCGCGACGATTAGACCTTCGAGCGTTGTGACCAGGGCGAGCTGGATGCCTTCGGCCAATTCCGAGGGCTTGGGAGTCGTGCTCGATGTTGCGATCTCGTCGAACGCTTGGACCATGCCTTGCACAGTGCCGAGCAATCCGAACATCGGCGCGGTGGTGGCGATCAATGCCAGCCAGCTCAGCCGATGTTCGAGGGCCATGTTCTCGTCCTCACCCAGTTCGCCCATCGCGGAGATTGCTTCGTCTTGGCCTTTTTGCAGTTTGGTCATCCCCACCACGATCAGACGGGCCAACAGGGACTCGTCCTCCTTCGCGCGATTGTAGGCTCCTTGAAATTCGTGCGCCGTGAGTTTGTCTTCGAACTCCGACAGGAATTCGGGAGGCATGAACACCGACCGCCGCATTTGCAGCACGCACATGATGATTAGCGACACCATGATGAACGATTCGATGAAGACGCACGCACCGAACGGCCCCGAGGCGTCGATCAGCCATTGCAGAAACGTCTTCGGCACGGGCAGATCGCCAGCGGGTGCGGCTGGCTGTGCGTCCGGCAGTCCGGCGACCGGCATCGCTTCGTTGGGCGCGTTCTGAAAGGCAAATGCCGGTGATGCAAAATGAACGAGGCAGGCGGTCAGAGAGAGCGACACCAAGAGGAATCCGAGCGAACGAGTCGTCTTGAGCGAAGGCCGATTCAGCGACATTGAGGTCTCCATCCTTCAGGCTGAACTGGTCGTTGATCATTGGTCATTCGGCTTAGCGGATAACCAACGATCAACGGCCAATAACCAACGATCAATCTCTGCATTTGCGACCGCTGAAACACGCCCTCACCGCACTACTCTTTGGCTTTTTCGGCGTCGGTCGCCGGAGCGGCTGCGCCTGTCTCGGCTTGCAGCTTCTTGGCCCACTCGCTTTTCGGGAAGTCTTCCAGCAATTGATCTCTGGCTTCGGCGGCTCGATCCGGTTGACCGATCGTGCCGGAGATTTTCGCGAGGTGATACAGTGCCTCGGCGTGCGCGGCCTTCTCTTTCGGGAACAGCACGGGCACATGCAAGTAGGCCAACGCGGCATCCTTCGCTTTGTTCTGAGCTTGATAGCAGTCCCCTTGCAGGACGTAGGCGAAGGCCATCGTCGCGGCTTCGTCGGTCGAGGTAACTTTGATGACCTCGTCGATCAGTTTGAGAGCCTCGTCATGCTTGGTCTGCTTGGCGAGACAGGCCGCCTGGCCGACCTGAGCTTCGGCGCGGCGAGCTTTTTCGGAGTCAGATTCCGCGTTGCCGGAGGCCGCTTCGCCGAAGGTCTTGGTGGCTCCGTCGATGTTGTTTTGCTTAAGTTGCATACGGCCGACGGAGACCTTGGCGGCGATTTGATAATCCTTCCACGGAGCTTTGCCCAATCCTTCAAACGCAGTTTGCGCTTTCGCGTAATCACCATTGGCACCGTAAAGCTGCCCCAGAAAGCTCTGGGACTCGTAGTAGCCGAGGTGATCGGCATTGGTCTTCAGATACGCTTCAACTTTCTTGATGGCGTCATCGATTTTTGAGTCATCATCGAGGGCCTGTTTAGCCAGCGTGCGAGCGATCGAGAAATCGAGGTAGGTCTTCAGCTTGCCATTGGTGGCGTCTTTGTGGGCCTCGGTGTACGTATCGAGCGCCTTGTCAAAGTTACCGCGCTCTTCGTCGCCCCTGGCGATCGAGAGTTTGGCAGGTTCGCCATCCCACTTGATGCTGGCGATGTCGTTGGCGGGAATCTTCTGTGCTTCGCCGGTGCGAGGCTTGATGGTCACCTCCGTTTTGTTGACGGTTGTAATTTCCCCCTGAACCGGTTTTCCGGTGCTCTTCACGTTGATGGTGTCGACGGCCCACAACGGCGAAGCCGTCAGAGCCAGGGTCGAGGCGAAAACGGTAAGGTTTCGAAAAATGAGCATGATGTGGGTCCGAAGAAACAGGTTGAGAATTGGAGGTTTCAAATCCGAGATTTCAAGAGCCTTTCGGCTTACTGGGCTTTTTAGTGGTTGACACTTTTTTAGCGGACGGAGTCCTGCGAACCGTGTCGGCGACTGTTATTTCAAAATCGTCATTGCCAGCAGGTTCGTCGTTGGTTGCCATGAAGACGACATTGTCGGCTTCGTGAGCCACTCGAACCGGACGCTTCCGAGTCTTGCTGTTCATCATCATCCAAATCGAGGCTCCGCCGCCGCCGACGATGATAAGCATAAAAATGACAACCGACAGCCCACCGCCGCTCGACTTCGGAGCGGCTGCCGCTTCGGACGTTACGTTTTTCTTATTGGCAACCTTGACGGATTGATCACTGGCGGACTCGTCAGGATTCGTGGCCTTTGGTGGAGCGCTGGTAATGACAATCGTGGTCGGGCGTTCGAGCGGGCTGGGGGATTGGCCGAGGTCTGATTGAATCTGGCGGTAAAGTCGATCGAACTTCTTCCACCAATCGTCTGGGATATCGACCGAAATGCGGACAAACGTCTCCACGACACTTTTCGCGGTTTCGAGTTCCGCTTGTTTCTTGGCCGTCGTGGGCTGAGCAAGTCCCATCTTTTGGCGGCAAAGGGAAGTGTTGTACCAAGCCTCATAGAGCTTGTCGCCATAACGGTCGCGGGTCTCAAGTCGGCCATCCGCGATCAGCCGTTGCAGGCGTGTGCTGAGTTCGGTCCAGCCCCAGACTTCTCCTTTTTGACCGCGTTTCTCCCCTTCGACCGCCTTCTTGAGGAAGTCCGTTTTTCCGGCTTTACCCTGATCGAACCAGACGTAGGCCATCTCGAATTGCACGTCGGCCGCTCGCGGACGTTCGACGATCAACTGTTTGAGCAGCGTCTCGGCCTCGGCGAAGTCACCCTGTCGGCGTTTGCAGTTGGCCAGTCGCAGGCGGATTCCGGCGATGCGGTCCTTGTCACTGAAGGCTTTCTCTTTCTTCGCTCGGTCGAGGATAGACAGATAGGTCGCCGCCGCCCGCTCGAAGTACGTCTTCGATTCGGCGGCGTTGTCGAGTGACGACTGGGCGAGTCCGTAGTACGTCTCTGCAATCCAGGTCAGAGACGAAAGATTCTTGTCCTCGCGCTGGTAGAGCCCGTCGAGGAATTGCTCGAACGATTTGCGGACTTCGTTGAATCGCTCTTTGTCGCCGGCTCCCTTCAGCCGGATGAGTTCCTTTTCAAGCTCCTTGCCGAGTTGCACGTAAACCGCCGTGACGGCATCGGCCCCGCCGCTGTGTTCGGCGAGTTGTTCCAACTGAGCCATCACTTCGCGAGCGGCATCCAACTGCTGCAAGCCGACGCGCGCTCGCAAAAGCAACTGATAAATGTGCGAAGCAAAACGCGCGCTGCGAACGTTTGGATGCGGCGGCCGGCGCGTTTGATCGTCCACGTTGATGGCGACCAACACGCCGTGCGGTTGCTTGCTGAGCAAGTCTAAAGCTGGCTGATACTGTCCCGTGCCCAGCAGAATCTCAGCCAACGCCGCCTTGGCCGCGACCAGATCGTCGGGCGTTTTGCTCTGTTCAGAGATTTTCTTTTGCAGCCGCTCGATGCCGGTCGTCAGGAATTTCTCGGCATCGCCGCGCCACTTCGACAACTCTTCCGGCGTTGCTCGCAGCGTGACGTCTTCTTCGATCGACGCTATCAGGTACTGTTGCCAGAGCGCTTGCCCCGCGGCGCACTGCGCCTCCGGGAAGTTCTCTGCCGTTTCCGGCACACGCTGAAACCATTCGGCGGCGACCTTCGGCTGATCGGTCTGAGCGAACGTGCGGCCTACGAGCATTCGCGTTTCGTTGGCCTTCGAGTGCGACGGCCATTTGGCGGTGATGAATTCCGCCAGCCGGACCATCAGCCGCATATCGACGTCTCGCAAGGCTTTCAGTTCGCTCGGCGTCTGATTGAAGCCCTTGATGTAGCTGGCGACCGCGAGGTACGCGGCGTCGAGCGCCGTCTGTTCGTCCTGCTTGTCTTTCGTCGGGTTGAACGCGACCGCCTCGGCACAGACCGCCGCTTCATACGGCTTGTCGGCGAGGTAATAGCCGTAGGCCAACAAATACCGAGTCTGATTCACGTCGGCTCGCGGTGCTGACCGATCGGCCAGGCTGAGGGCCAGTCGCAGCACTCGGATTTGATCTTTGACCAAATCGTTGAAATCGGAGCGCAGCTTTTCGACGCTCTCGCGCGGCTGCTTGCTTTGGATCGCCGAATCAAGCAGCGTCTTTTTCTCGCCCGACCGCTTCACGAGGTCACGGCCAAGCGTGAGAGCCGAATCAAAATCCTTCGGGTCGCCCGAGCCGCCTTTCCCCTTCACCCGCATGTTGAGATCGCGAACTCGCTGCTGTGCGAGATCGCGATACGATCCCGGCCACTTCGAGAGCGTCGTCAGGTGCGCGGTCGCTTGCCGCAACAGCTTGTCCTTTTCGGTCGGCGAGACGCCGCTGCTGTCCGCCTGCTTTTCGAGAGCGACGACCATCTCCCAGCGGACCCCTTGTCCGGCCGCGCTCCGTTGCTCGATCTGCTTGGCCCCCTTCAGCCACTCCTCCCCTTCGGCGATCGCCATCGAGTACTCGCGACGCTGATCGTGGTTGAGGCAGATCAGTCGGAAGTGTCGCACCTGATCCTGCAACGACTTCAAACCCTCCGGCGGATGCGTCAGCAGTTCGGCATAGATGCCGAGCGCCCGCTGCGGATCGTTCATCTCTTCGTAGCACTTGGCCTCCCACATCTGAGCGTGCAGGCCGCCGACGGTCGCGCGGTACTTCAAGAAGATGCCGCGAAACAGATCGACCGCTTTCTTCAGGTGGAACGTGCGGTTCGATGTGTTGGGGTCGTAGGTCTGAGATTCCTCGAACTCGCACAAGGCGACGTCCAATTGCGCCCGCATGTAGTTTGTCTCGGCTCGATGCCGAGCCTCGAACTTCACCGGGTCCGCCGCCTTGTCGACGAACTTGGGAAATATCTCCCAAGCGGCCTTGTACTGGTCGTGAGCCTTGTCAAACACGGCGCGGGCCAGCGTGATTTGCTCGCGGGCCTTGTTCTGAAATTCCTCGCGGTTGTCTTTGTTGGTCGGCAGCTTGGCCTGCAGAATGTCCACACGAGCCTTGCTGAGCAGCAATCCGGCTCGCGTGCTGTTGGCCGTCGCGGCCAGCGAATGTTGGGGGCTTTCCTTGGTGAACTGTTCGAGGAACCCCAACGCCTGATCGAGTTGTCGCTGCTGAGTCTCTGGACTCACCGAATGCTTAGCCGACTCGGCGAGCGTCATTGCTCGTTCGTAGGGGATGATCGCCTTCAAGTCCGCCGACAGGTCGGAGCGTTCCTGAAGCTGATCCAGGTACAGCATCGCCCAATCGAAATACTGCCGTGCCCGCAGTCCCTCGAGAAACTCGCGCATCGGTTCGGCGGAATGGCCGCGCCCGCCGAGACTCAGCACGAGCCCGACACTCACTACCACCATCCACAGCCCACGCAGCCTCATGGCGACCTCTGTTTCGATCCTTCGCGAAGTTCGTTCAGACAGCGAACGAAGATTACGCCGCTCGAAAAGCGTTCGCAAGAACTGGCCGAGAAACCCTAGCTGAAGGGGAAACAAGTCTCGCGCCGAGGCGTGAGACAATGCCCTTGAATCATTTCGGAAGCGGCGGGGCCGTCCATTTGCCGAACTGATCCCACGTCGCTGGCCGCCAGCGGTGCCAACCACGATTCCCGAGAGTCACGTGTCTCAATCGCCGTCCCCCATCGACATCCCCGTGTTGTGGGTCTGGTGACAGTCGCGACACACAAAGGTGATTGGCCGGCTGCCACGACAATAGGCTTCCCCCGAACACTTGGGACAGCGTGCCGGAATCCAACGCATCACGAGCCTGGGGACGCCCATCGCAACTCCCATGACCAAGAGGAAGACCAGGCCAGATACCAGTTGCGATGCGCCGGCATTCCTGACAAATACAAAGCTCATGACCAGCCCGAGCAGACATCCCATCACGGTGAGTCCCATCTGCCAGCCGAGATGCGCAGTCGTGCTGAGCCGTGTTTGGCCTCTCACGTCCGCTGTTTCGTGCGGGTCGTGACGAGGATTCGGAGCGGGCGCCTCCGGAAAATGAGCGGCGAATTTGTCGAGCGTACGCAGCCAAAACCGCAAGAACAACACCCCCACTCCGGCGAAGACCAGTGAAGCCAATAGCACAGCAGCCCAACTTGCCGGCGTGCCTTCAACCCTGACCCCCTGAGGCACTCCGAGCAAGGCGCACAGTGCCATGACCGCCATCGCACCGCAGATGAACAGCCAGAACACGCGAAACACTTTTCCGAATCCCCGCATCAGGCGGAGGACGAACATGGCAAAGACTGCGGACTCGTGAGTCATGTGCGTTGAATCTCCACGGCCGAACACGGAAGTGAGCCGCACGCGACCTTTGACAGTCACGGCCATCGGTCTCGTTGAGGGAACAGGCAACCAAACTACCCTCGTCAAAACGGCTTGCCAAGCGCGAACCGAACGAATCGTGTCACGCTCATCTGGGAGGGGCCGGATGTGGACTCCCTGCAGTAACCTCGCCTGAAGTCGTGAGCGCATCCCGGAGCCGTCGGCAGCCATATCGAGCGATTTGGACGGTTCACAAGGCCGGGAATGCAATCTCACGCAGAGGCGCAGGGATCGCAGAGGGAACGCACGGGCTGCCACTCTGCGAGCTTTGCACCTTTGCGTGAGGCCCGCCTTATTCCGCCAACCCATTCACGACTCGCGAGATGCCCTCCTTGAGCAGCTCCGTCCCGAAGTTGATCAACAGCCCCAGCCGCATGTCGGCCAGCCGCAGATACGTCAGCAGGATTTTCTTGTGGACGGGGGCGACGGCTTCCTGGGATTTGAGTTCGACGATCAGCAAGTTCTCCACGATCAGGTCCGCGCGGAAACCGACCTCCAGTTTGACCTCGTCCCAGATCACGGGGAGGGCGTTCTTTCTCAACCCGCAAGCCGCGTTTGCGGAGTTCGTAAAGCAGCACTTCCTGGTAGACGGACTCCAACAACCCCGGACCCAGCCGCCGATGAATGTCGATCGCACAGTCGATCACGATCCCGGAGCCGACATTTCCCAGATGGGCTGAGCCGGGAAACGCTCCAGGCTGGCAATGCCTCACAGTTAACAATCGCGGCCCCCCCCCCGTGTCTAGCGCGTGGCAAATTTTTGTCGTTTTTCCTACGCCGGTCCCGCTTGAGCGCGGTCGAAAA
>CAMDRI010000064.1 GCA_945906725.1 Candidatus Kuenenia stuttgartensis
TCCGCGAAACTCAATCCTTGCCCAGACACCAACGACACGGCCTCGACCTTGAACTCCCTCGTAAAAACTCGACGTCTTGACATGAACTTCGCTCCTTACGCGTCACATTACGCGCTACGTTGCGCGCACGCAAAACGTGGGCTAGTCCAATCGGCCTGTGCTGTTCAGTGCTCTGGCTTGGGCGGATGTCTTGCTGACGCTCGATCGCAACGACTTCATGACGCTGCTTGGCGACGAGTTCTACGGCCTGCCGGTCCTCAAGCCCGGAATGTTTCTCGAACGCCAACGCGATGCGGGCGTTCTGCGGATTCTTTGAGCTGAAACGAACGACCCAACTTTCAACTCGACTATTTCGCATCGAAAAGCTGAACCGGGTTGATTTTGAATTGCAGCATCTTGGCGGTTTCTCGGCCGTTGTCGCCACCTTTGCGTTGCAGGGTGATGCGGCCGATTTTCAAGTTGCCGGCTTTAGTGAGTTCGACCGGGCCGTCGCCGTAGAACTTGATTGCGTCTGTGGATGATCGGATCACCCACTTGGGTTTGTCGGTCGCCTTGTGCGCGACCATCATCCAGTTAGCGGCGTGAATGCCGTCACCGGCGAGCAGGTCGGAAACGATCTCGTCTTTGTTCTTCTTGAAGAAGTCCAGAACGGCTTGCTGAGCGTTCTCGTCTAGTTCATCCAGATACATTCGCCTCTTGTCGCGGCTGTATTCGCGAGGCGGCGTCTCACCGACGAACAATTTCAACGCTTCAACGACATCTGGCGGCATCTTCCACATTTTCTCGTACGTGTTCAGCCAGCGTTTGTCGATCTGATTGAAGCCGTTCGCACTGCTGACGAGCTTGATCGAAATCCGTTCGACGCGTTCGCCGGACTGCGTTGTGACCGTCACCTCGACGTCCGCCTTTTCGCCATGCGGCTTCGACGCCGAGACGCTGTCGATCTCGTCAATCTGATGATTCATCGCCTTCAGCCACGCGCGAGCATCCGCGTCGGTCTTCCAGTGGTTGAACTTGTCCCGGATTTCATCCTCGTTCTGGAACCCGCCCTTTGCCGTCTTTGAACCTCGCTCAACCTTCGCTGCGTCTGCCTCCCGTGCTGTCACCACGCCGTTGGAAAGCAGCAGGAAGAGGAAAACAACAACAAGCTGCTTCATGGCGATACTCACCTCGATGTTTGTTTTTTGACCATGAGATCGTAATGAGAACTCCAGCAATTTGCGTGGTAATAGCACGTCGTACTGGCTTGCTGCTTTCCCCAAGTCCGAAAGGTTTCTCGAACGCCAACGTGATGCGGGCGTTCTGTGGATTCATTGAGCAACGACCAGCCATCACTCCAGAGCCGGCTCATCCGACAGCAGTGCCTTCACGAATCCCGTCGCGCTAGCTGGCGAACCAACGCCGTCCCCTCGAATGGGAGCCACCGCATTTTCTCTCCTAGCGCTCCTCTCTGGCGGATGACGCCGAATGGACGCCTGGAACCCCCGTTTCCATCGCGCTTATGCGTTTGACGAAGACTGCCTCATGGACGCTGGCGCGTCGGGCTAAAAACGATTTCCATAACGGAGCCTCAGGCTCCACACGCAACTCCGGCGTTCATGGGCGAGGCGTCACGTGCCACAACTTCACCGTCTGATCCGCTCATGCCGACGCCAGCCATTTTGCATTTACGCTAAATGCCACGCTAATGACCCGATCGGTGTGCTCTTTCAATTTGAGTGGCTCCTCTCAACCGCCTCCGTGTGGAATCGATCATGACCAACTTCTGAAATCTCTGCTATGAGTACGGTTCCTTCTACCAAGAAGGCACGCTCTCCTTTTGTCGTTCGCTGCGGCCGGCGGACGTACACGGTCGTCTTGGCCGGCGTGCGGCTGATCGGCTTTCTCCTGCTCGAGAGCAGGGCGAAACGGTAAGTAGAATGGTCCGCCTGTGGCGGATTGCCCGTCCCTTCTTCGCCGTGCAGACGGGCAAGAGCGCCCATCCTACTTCGCATCAGCCGATCTTCTTCACCGCATCACGAACTGCCTTGAGGCAGAGCTCGATGTCGGCGATCGGGTTTTGTGGGCTCTCTTCGTACTCCAACGACAACGAGTACTTGTAGTCGAGCTTCTTGAGTGCCTTGAGGCAGTCGGCAAGCCGGAGGTCACCCTCGCCGAGGATTGTGAACTTCTTGCCGCCTCCTGGCAGGTTCTTGACGTCCTTCAGATGCACACCGAAAACTCGCTTGCCGAGCTTCTCGATGACCTCGACCGGATCTTCGTCGCTGCGGAGGTAGTGGCCAGTATCGACGCAGGCTCCGATTTTCGGGTGCCGGTCTTTCACCCAAGTTTGCACGTCGGTGACTTTGTCGTAGCTCGCCTTCGGGCCGTGATTGTGGATCGCGATCGCGATGTCGTATTCGGCCACCAGTTTGTCGAGCAGGTCGAACGTCGCTTTGTTCTTTTGCGGGTCGGCACTGATCGACATCACGCCCATCGCCTTCGCGAAGTCGAACGCCTTGCGAGTGGCACCTTCGTTGTCGTTGAAGCCCTCGACGCCAAAGGCCAGCAGGGTCAGGCCGTTTTCCTTGAGCAGCGCTTTCGCCGCCTCGATCTTTTCCGGAGCAGTGTCCATCGGAATGTGATTGCGGAAGGACTCCCAGTACTTCAGTCCCAGTTTTTGCGTGTGCTGCATGGCGGTTTTCCCGTCGAAGCCGCGCAGCGAATAGCTCTGAATGCACATCTTGAATCCGCCGTACGGGTCGGGATCAGCGGCGAAGCCGACGACCGGCGACAGCACGGCGACACCCGCAGCGGCGGCCGTCCATTGCAGGAATTCACGTCGAGAGCCAAGCGAACGGCCAGCAGAATCCATGATGAAAGCTCCTGAGTTTGGGGGTGAGGTCGATCAAGCGGGACGGAGGATATCAACTTGCAAGGCTTGAGAAAAACTGGCGACGAAGTGTGACTTTGATCCATAGCGAAACGGACGGGCCAAACTCGACGGAGCGTGAATTCCTCGGAAAACCGTTGTCACTGACAAATTCGGAGAGGACGGAGCGCAGCCGTTGCCGATGAAAGCTGTACTCTGTTGGAGACAGCCACTCGACCTGAATGAAGCAGATCGCACCTGCCTCAAGGTCACTCACACCATGTGAAAAAGACGGTCGGCCAACGAGTTCCCAGCCTCAAAAATGGGACATGCCTGGTGCTCGTCAGTAATTCAGACGGAGGTTCCTAAACAAACCGCGTGGGTCGAAACCACTCAAGGTACGTGCTTAAGTACGACCGGTTTCCGCCCGTTTCGCAAAGCGACTCCACCGTCGCAGTTCAGCACGAGAACAGGCACATTGGCCGCGGCTGTCGCAAGACTGACCGCGGTTTTTGCTTTGACGAGGGGCGAGAACATGGCAACAATTATTCGATGTTTGCGGTTTAACTCGCCCCTCTTCCTATTTCCCGCTCAGCCGTTTCTCGACCGCCTTGATCATGGCTCCGCATTCGGAGCGAGCGGCGGTGAAATCCTTCGCGGTGAGGTTCGATCCCTTCAGGTAATTCAGGATGATCGCCTCGGCGACAGCCACCTCCTGGCAGACGCCGCCAACTTCAGAAGCAATTTCAACCGGAATCGAGCAGATGCCATTGCGATCGCCGTGCAACAGCGCACCGGGATAAACTGTCATTCCCCCGACGGAAACCGGCACATTCAGCGACAGCATGTGGCAATAACCATGAGCACAAATTGTCCCGTTCGTGAAGGCTGGAAAGTTCAACGCCTCGACTTGATCGAGGTCACGGCCGGTGCCCGACGTGATCAGGCCGGCAGCTCCGAAGGCTTTGTACGTCGAGCACATCACCTCACCGAACGTGGCCGAGGCACACGGGACGTCGAGGTCTTGAAACACGACGACCGGCGGGCTGGGAAAGTCGGCGAAGGCCTCAAGTTGCTGAGTGATGCCGGAATACGCATCGCCACCGCGCGGGGGTGCCATGCTGCGGAACGTGGTTGTCAGCGCGAATCCCACCATCGGCGGCAGCTTCGGATAACAGGATACGATGCTCCCATTCATGTAGCCCAAATTGCGTGGATATCGATTCCACAACTCGACCGCGTTCGCGATCGTCGGGGTGTCGTACTTGGCCAATTCCTTCAAAACTTCCGCCGAAACGCCGGGATACTTCGCCATGTGGTGCGTCCTTGTAATGGTCAGGGGGTGAGCAGTCGTGGTGGATGCGCCTCGCATCCGGCTGACGCGAGACACGTCAGTCAGGGCATCGACTATAGCCCAATCGTCGTTCGGCTTCAAAAGTGGAGCAGTCTCCGCCAAAATGTCGCCTCAATACTATCCAATACGAGGTTCCAGCATGTCTGCTTGCCGCACCGTTCGTTACTCAACTTTGTCTGAAGTTGTTCAAGACGCCGAGCATTTACTCAGCAACCATCACACCGTCGGCAAATGGTCGTTCGGTCAAATTTGCCAGCACCTCGCCAAGACGATGAATGCTTCGATCGACGGATTTGGGTTTATGGCTCCGTGGTGGTCTAGGTGGCTCATCGCTCCGTTGGTGAAGAATTCGATTCTCACGAAGCCGATGAAGCCGGGATTCAAATTACCAAAGGCCGCAGCGGCACTGTTGCCGGACAACTCCACCACGGCAGACGACGGCCTGCGACAATTGAAGGCAGCGGTCGAGCGACGCTCACACGAAACGCCCACCGCACCGCATCCTTTCCTCGGAAAACTGGCGTCGGAGGAGGTCATTCAGGCTCAACTGCGGCACTGCGAATTGCACATGAGCTTCATCGTCCCCGGCGAGAACTGTCAGTCGCCCGTGTGAAAAGATTCGATCCGCCGATGAAACTTGCCGAACTGATCGCTGACTTCGAGGGCCTCGACGACGAGGAAAAGCTCGAACTACTGGTGGAGTTATCCGACGATCTGCCGCCGCTGTCGAACGGACGCACTGCCGGCTTACAAGTCGAGAGTTGCCGAGTCCAGGAGTGCCAGACACCGGTCTACCTCTGGGTGGACGTCGTGGCGGGGCGAGTGCGACTGGAGGCAGACGTCCCCAAGAAATCACCGACCGTGCGGGGGTTGGTCACGCTGCTGGTGCAAGGATTAGCGGACGCCTCTCCGGAAGAGGTGGCGGGCATCCCGGACGACGTAGTCGGTTATCTCGGCTTGCAGAAAGCCCTGGGAATGCAGCGGCAGCAGGGGTTTCGAGGCGTGATCGCTCGCATCAAACGGGAAGTCCGAAAGCTGGCGGACGCGGCAAATTAGTCTGGCGAAAGCGGTTGTACGCGGGATCTATTCAATTCTGGTTTGGATTCCGAGAACCGGTCTTCTCAAGGGAAAATCGCCCGATATTCTGTGCAACTCGCGAGGGGCAGCCCCGTGCGAGCCCCACCGACCGCTGCTGCGGTCATGATTCCTGCCATCGTTGCCGATTGCGAAATCCGCATCGGCCCTGTCTTTCGAAGAAACCAAAAACCTCCTGCAACCACGATTTTTTGTTTGACCCGATTCTCAGGGCTGAGTCTGATAGTTCCGCCTTGTGGCCGGAACCCTCCGCACCTGATTAACCCGCTTGATACGAATGGAGACCCCGACGGATGCCCGCCGCGACCGCCGAATTTGATGTGATCGAAGTCAAGGTTGTGAAACTCTTGCCCGGCGTTCTGCCGGCCTACACTTACATTCCCGGATCGTCCACGCCGCACCCGATCCGCCATCCGAGTGGACACAGCTACGGTCGCAAAAACCGTTCGGTGAAGCCGCTCTCTGCCGAGAACTGGCAAGAGAACCGCAGTTTCCTGCTGGCCGTCGATCTCTTCAATCATGGCTACTATTGGGAAGCTCACGAAGAGTGGGACCGCCTGCTGCGGGCGTCCGGCAATGAGTCGATCGTCGGCCGCTTCCTCAAGGGACTCGTCAAGATGGCGGCCGCCGGCGTCAAGGTCCGCGAGCACAGCATCCACGGCGTGCGTCGACATGCGGCCTCGGCTGGCGAAGTCTTTGCCGATGTCGCCGCCGAGACCGATGACGAACGCTTCTGCGGACTCGAACTGACACACCTGCAATTCGCCGCCGACCGTGCCGCGCAACTCGCTTACAAGGAACGTCACGCGGCCGGCAAAGCGGTTCGCGTTTTTCCGTTCTCGCTCGAACCGCACCCACTGCCGTTCGCGTAGTTCGTTGATCGTCAATCTCAAGAGCCGTGCGCCGTTCGCGTGCGGCTTTTTCATTTCAACGGCAGCAGCTTGATGTTCTTGTACCAACAGTCGCGGCCGTGATCTTGCAGTCCGATGTGCCCCTTGCGCGGGTGATCCTTATAAGCCACGTCGAACTTGTGAGCCGAGCCGTCCGAGCGTTTGTTTTTTTCGGGCCACTCGTCGAAGTTCATGCGTGAGACGGTCTCGCCGTTGACTGCGACGACCAACAAATTGCGGTCGCTGGTGATGACAATGTGGTTCCACTCGCCAGCGAGTTTCATGGCGTTCTTGGTCGGCCTGACGAGATCATAGATCGCGCCGGTGTCGTGAAAGTCGGCTGTCTTTGTGTCGTCGATGGCGATCTCAATGCCATTAAAACCGACATCCTTGCCGGGCCGAGGCGCCAGTGGAAACGTCCGCACGAAAATTCCGCTGTTGCACTTCGGACTGATCTTGAAGTTGAGCGACAGCTTGTAGTTTTCCAAAGACTTCTCCGACGTGAGCATGTAATCGCACGGATGTGGATTCAGGCTGCCGTCCTGGACGTGCTTGTCCGGCAGCGGCTTTTCCTTGGGTGACATCCAACCCTGCATCGTCTGACCATCGAAGAGCAGCAGCCAGCCGTCCTTTTTCTCTTGATCGGTTAGCGTGTTGTCGGCCGCACGAACCGAAACAGACGCGAGCATCAGGATGACAGCAGCCAGCAGCGTTGAGCGATTCATAGTGTCCAACCTTTGCGGTAGTCGATGTGAATGAACTCATTGACGTTCGGAGCATTCTTGACCTTCAGGTTCTGGCTATCCCATTCGAGCCGCGTACCCGGGCTGCGCATCGAGAGAACGCCGAGCAGCACGGTCTCAGTCATCGGGCCGGAGTAGTTGAAATTGTCGACGGGTGATTTGCCTCCCTTGCAGGCTTGATACCACTCCTCGTAGTGGCCGGGTGAGCGATCCATCGTCTTCGGCACGGCCTTGCCTTGTTCCTGCAACTCCGCCGGAAGAAGTTGAGGCATCCCGCCATGAGAGCCGTGATACATCTTCCCCTTGCTGCCGACGTAGAGAACTCCATTGCTTGGCAGACGTTGGCCGCCCACCATCTCGGCTGGAGTTGGTGGCATCAAGCCCCCTTCGTACCAGGTCATGGTCACTGGAGGCAACTTCTTGCCGGCGTGCTCCCGTGCCGAGAATTGGTACGTCACAGTCGCGGCGATCGGGAACATCTCAAAGTTGAGTTTGTTGTCCGGCAAGAGCGTGCCGTCGTGAGTGGTCGTCGATTCGACGGACGTCGGTGCTCCGAGATTCAACGCCCAGACTGGATGGTCAATGATGTGGCAGCCCATGTCACCGAGTGCTCCGGTCCCGAAGTCCCACCAACCGCGCCACGCGACCGGCGCATAAGCCGAGTGATACGGTCGCTCTTTGACCGGCCCCAGCCACAAATCCCAGTCGAAAGAAGCAGGGCAGGGGGGAGTGTCAGTCGGCCGTCCGAGGCCTTGCTTCCACAGGCGACCCGCGCGGTCGGACCAAACGTGAACCTCGCGGACGTCACCGATGACTCCCGCTTGGAGCCACTCGTTCGTCAGCCGCGAGCCTTCGCTGGCGTGACCTTGATTCCCCATCGACGTGACGACCTTCGCCGCGCGAGCCGCCTTGGTCAGCTCGCGGCATTCGTGCAGCGTGTGCGTCAACGGCTTCTGGACGTAGACATGCTTGCCTGCCTTGATCGCGGCCATCGCGGCCACGGCGTGAATGTGATCCGGTGTGCCGACCGTCACCGCGTCGATGTTCTTGGCTTCTTTGTCGATCATCACTCGAAAATCTTTGTACCGCGTCGCCTTCGGATGCGCATTGAACGTGCCGGCCCCACGAGCGTCATCGACATCGCACAACGCAACGAAGTTTGCTCCGAGTTTGGTGATCGTCGCAATGTCGCCGCCTCCCATGCCGCCGCAACCGATTCCAGCGACGTTCAGCCGTTCGCTCGGCGGAGTTTGGCCCTGACCGCCGAGAACATGCCGAGGCACGATCGAGAAACTGAACGCGGACGCGGCACTCGCTGCCAGAAACGCTCGACGTGACGATTTAAATTTGGTCATGGTGGCTCCTGAGTTGAACGACGATTGGATTTAAAGCGACGGTCAGAAAACTCATGCGGGGGAGTTTAGGAACTGCGGCCAACAGAACCAGCACCGCGATCAGAATTATCGATGACGCGCCAGTCACCGTTTGTCACTTAGCGTCCAGTCCGACGGCATCTGGCTCCGCCATCGGCAATCCGGCCACCGAGTCGGCGGTCACGACAAGTGCCAGCAGCAGCCCAATCATCCATTGGTCGAACGGAAGCAGAGCACACTTCAAGACGCCAATCTCGCTCGTGGCAATCGTGCGAAATCGGCTCGATCACTTGGCGGCGGGAGCGGCTATGGTCAGCCACAACTCACGGGTCGTCGTGTTGAACGCCGTCAGCGTTGCCGATGCCGGTTTCTCGACGGGCGGTTCACTTTTTACTCGGCCGAGAATTTGGATCGGGCCGGAAAAGAGGACGCCCGCTTCAGTCTTCATTACGAGCTTGACCGTCTTGGCGGAGTCGCCGTCTTTCGCCGAGACGACCGGCTCGGCCGTCACCTTTTCCGGCAGACCCGTGACGATCACTTCGATCTCCGAAGCGAAGCCGCGCTGCCGATCGACCGTCACCGGAATTTCAAGCGGCTTGTCTGGAGTCAGCACGAACGAGTCCGCCGCGACACGCAACTCGACGTCGGGCTGCGATGGCAACACGGTCAGCCGATAAAAAAATCTCGGTCCCCCCAACCCAAACCGATCGGTGATCGCGACGCGGTACTCACCCTCGGCCGGAGCCGTGAAGTTCGCGTCGGGATCGAAGCCCTGTGAGCCATCATCGACCTCCTGCAACTGCGAACCGTCGGACTTCAAAATGTGCAAGACAGGATCGAGCAGCGAGCCGGCTGAGCGAGCGTCCGTCCGAATCACCAGCGTCTGGTTCGCGACCAGCTTCATCCGAAAGAGATCGACCTCGCCCGGCTTCCCAATGACTCCAGTCATCGACGATGGCAGCGCGATCTCTTGCAGTTCTGGGGGCCGTTCGGTCAGTTCGACGACCGATGGATGCAGCTCGACCGGCAATGTCAACGTGTTGCCAAGCAGTGCGTGTCGCACGACGAACGAGCCTTCTGCTACGTCGGCCGGAACCTCGGCCAACTGCGGCGGCAGATTCCAGCCGTGCAATCGCAGCTTTTGTGCTTGTGGTGCAGGCGGCTCGCCTGCCACCGCCACTCGCCCCACCGACATGGGTTCTGCATGATCTACAAACGCCCCGGTCGTCAGCGTCAGCCGGTAGATGAAATTCGCACCGCCGGCAAACGCGATGCTCGAATTCGCCGTCTCCGGAAAAGCGAACACACGCACGCCGTAGTCGCCGTCAATCGGAGCCGTGAACGCAATCTGCGGATCCAAGCCATGATCGTCGTCGTTGTGCTCCAACACGAACCCGCGCGGTCCGAGCAATTGCAGCACGCCATCCATTGGCGAGCCGAGCGTCCCCTTTGCCATCAGTGTTGCGACGAGTGTCTGTCCTGCTTTCAACGAAACCGCGAATGTATCGACGTCGCCTCCCTTGTCCAAAACGCCGTTGACGACGACCTGACTCGATTCGAGTTTCTGAGCTTCCTTCACCGAGTTGTTCGGTTCCTTCTCGGCGACTTCGGCCAACGTGCCGATCACGAAGGGACGCAACGGCGATGCGCCCTCAGCGTTGAAGACGCGGATCCAGCACAACCCCGGAGCAGCATTCTCAGCAACGGCGACCTTGAACTTGTTGCCGGTCTCGGCGAATTCAATTTTCAAGCCCTCTCGGCTGAGCCAGGCCTGAGGCTTCTCGCCAACCGAACCCTGCGCAGCGACTTCCACCGATTGACCAAATTGGCAACCGGAAGGAACCAACGCGGTGATATTCGGAGGTGCGGCAATGACAGTCGCGGCAAGCAGAAGCAGCGATGACATCACGACATCAACTCCGGGATCGGAGATGGATTGCTAACCAAGTGCGACGGTCGGCCTTGTGGCGTGTAAACGACTTTATCGGGGTTGATGCCGAGCTTCGTGTAGATTGTCGAGACGAAATTCTCCGGCGAGCAAACTCGTTCAACGGCCGAGTAGCCATGCTTGTCGGTTGCACCAACGACGACTCCACCTGGTGTCCCGCCGCCGGCCATCAGGACCGACATCGCGCTCGACCAGTGATCGCGGCCAGCCTTGGTTGAGCCGGGAAGAACTGAAAGCTTCGGCGTGCGACCAAACTCACCGAGCGCGGTGACAATCGTGGTGTCCAACAGCCCGCGATCGCTGAGGTCTTCGATCAGCGTCGCGACCGAGTTTTCCCATTCCGGCAGACGCTTCGAGCAAGCTCCGAAAAGGTCTGCGTGATGATCCCAACCACCATCGTTGATCGTGACGAATGGCACGCCCGCTTCGATCAGTCGCCGAGCCAGCAGCAATCGTTGTCCGAATGAATTGCGGCCGTACCGATCGCGCACGGCATCCGGTTCCTTGTGAATGTCAAAAGCGGCCTGTGCCTGCGGCGAGGTCACCAAATCGAAACCCTGTTTGTAGTAGTCGTCGAGGGCCAGCGCCGGATCGCCGGCCGCCTTTTCGTTCATCCGCGGCAGTGTGTCGACCAGTTTCCGCAGGTCGCCGCGCCGATGAAATTTTTCGTCAGTCAGCCCCTTCGGCAGCGCGACGTCGCGAACTCGGAAGCCGGCTCCATTCGGGTCGTCGCCGACGACGAACGGAGCATGTTTGGCTCCGAGGAAGTTCGGGCCACCGGAACGGTTCATCGACGGAATCGAAAAGTACGCAGGCAGGCCAGTCGGCTTGCCCAGTTCGTGCGAGACGACCGCGCCCATGCTCGGATGAAAACTGACGAACGCGCCGCAGCCGACCGGGATGCGAGTCGGTGCGCCCGTCATCATGTAGTGGTTGCCAGCCCCGTGATTGTTCTGATCGTGCCGGATCGAGCGGATCATCGTGTACTTGTCGAGGATGCTCGCTAGCCGAGGCATGTGCTCGGAGAAATGAACGCCGGGTAGTTTCGTTGCGATCGGCTCGAATTCGCCGCGAATCTCCGCCGGAGCTGCCGGCTTGGGATCGAAGGTTTCGAAATGTGTCGGCCCGCCATCCATCCAAATCAGGATGCAGCCCTTGGCCTTCGGAGTGATCGGAGCCGCATCGTCAGCGGCACTCGCTCGCGCAGCCAGGGCGGACACAAATCCGGTCCCCAGCCAGCCACCAAGACCGAGCTTCAGGCAATCACGTCGTGCGAATCCTTCGCAGTTCAATCGGCGAGCCATCGAAAGTTCCTTTTCAGGCGGGACGAAGTCAGGCAGGGGAGATACAGTAACCGAGAAATCGACGACGCAAAAGGGAAACTTGATGGTTTTCGCGTGGCGCACGCGGCTCGCGTGCGACTCATTCCGTCAAGCGACAGGAATAGAGGTCAAACCCACCGTCGCGATTCGATACAAATCCGATGCGCCCCTCCGGAATCCAGGCCGGAAAGTTGTCGATCGCCTCGTTGCGAGTGACGTTCCTCGCCGGGCCATCGAGTGTCTGCACATAAATTTCCAAGTTGCCGTCGCGATTCGATGTAAATGCGATCCGTCGGCCATCGGGCGACCAGGCGGGATAATCATCCAGCCCCTTGCTCTGAGTCAGCCGACGCAGATTCGAGCCGTTGGGATTGATGATCGCGATTTCCAAATCGCCCCAACGATTCGTCGCGAAGGCAATCGTCTTACCGTCCGGCGACCAACTCGGATGCGCGTCAATCGCGGTGTCCGTCGTGAGTCGTTGCCACTCTCCACCCATGACGTCAGCGACGTACAACTCTTGATTCCCATGCCGAGTCGATGTGAACGCGAACCGCTTTCCGTCGGGCGACCAGCACGGCGACTCTTCGTGCGAAAGCGCTCCTTGAGTTGTCGCGAGCGGCGTGAGTTTTCGATCCGCCAACGTCAGTCGGTAGACCTCGATGTCTCCTTGCCCCGGAGTCGTCTTGTCGAATGACAGCAGCAGATTCATTCCGTCGGCCGAAAAGACCGCATCGAATTCCGACGCGGAGTGTGACGTCAGCCGCTCTTCTTGACCGGTCTTCAAGTCTCGCAGAAACAAAAAAATGGTCGCCCCCTGATGCCTCGCAAACACGACCTGCTTCCCATCCGGGGACCAACACGGCCGCTGCTTGAGATGCCCGTCGTTCGTGAGCCGAACCAAATCCAACTCCGCCACAACCGACGCCACAACCAACAACACTCGAAGCATCACCGAATTCATAATCCCTCACGTCCAGCCGAAAGCCGTGAGCCGAAGGCCGACAGCCGTAATACCGTTTTTGGGTTTGGGAAATTGTTTATCAAAAACGGTATCACGGCGGTCGGCTAACGGCGATCAGATGACGGCCGAAGAATCTTAAGTCAGTTCTTCGATCAGGTTTCCTTGAGGCAGCAGACCGTTGGTCGTCAGCGTCGTCGTATCGATCCCCATTTGGCCGAGCACCGTCGCGAACAAATCCGCAGTTGTGACTGGCCGAGCGATCGGATACTCGCCGAGGCGATCGCTGGCTCCGACGATCTGTCCGGGACGCAACCCGCCACCGGCGACGAGGCCGGAGTAGCAGTGCTCCCAGTGATCGCGGCCCGCGCGGTTGTTGATTTTTGGGGTGCGTCCGAATTCACCGACGACGACGACAGCCGTTTCCGACAACAACCCTCGCTCATCAAGATCATCCAGCAACGCGGACAACGCCTGGTCGAGCATCCAAGCGTGCCGGTCCTGATACTGCTGAAAGAAGCGATCGTGCATGTCCCAGCCGCCGTCGCCGAGATCCTCAACCGGTTCGACGTGCGAACTCCAATTGACCTGCACAAAGCGAGCACCCGCTTCGACCAGCCTTCGCGCCAGCAGGCAGCATTGGCCGAATCGGAATCGGCCAAAGCGTCGCCGCGAGGATTCGGGCTCGCGCTCCAAATCAAAGACCTCTCGCGAATCGGCTTTCGTCAGCAGCGCGAACGCCTGTTGATAAAATGCTTCGAGCCGGTTGATCCCATCCGAGCGATCGACGCGAGTCGACAGTTGATCAAACTCCGCCAGCAACCGTTCGCGCGAGTCGATGCCGCTGGCAGTCTGGCCGTCCAGCAATTTCAGATGTGGAATCTCGATGCCCCGTTCCGGATGAAAGTCCAATCGAAATGGATCGTGCATCGGGCCAAGGTTCGCGCCCCCTTCGCCGCTGATCGGCCGCTTGCCCTGATGCAGGTGCCCACCCACCGCCACGAACCGAGGCATTCCCGGCGAGAACCCCAGCACCTTCGACACGATCGAACCGTGCGTCGGCTTCACGGCCCCCGACAAGACCTGTCCACTGAGACTCGCTGCACCGACGCTGCTGCCCGTCAGTCCGATCGTCCCCGCGATTCCGTGATCGTTCGACGTCCCACGCAACGATCGAATGACCGAATATGTTTTTGCTCGCCGAGCAAGCTTCGGCAACAATTCACAAACGTCAAGCCCTGGCACGCTGCTGGCGATTCCCGAATACGGCCCTCGGTATTCGACCGGTGCCTTCGGTTTCAGATCAAACGAATCGAGATGGCTCGGGCCGCCCCACAACCACAGCAGAATCACGGACTTCGCCGGTGTTTTCCGCTCACCCTCAGCCGCATCGGCACGCAGTGCGTCCGCCAGATTGACCCCGACTGCCGACAACATCCCCGCGCCAAGCAACTCTCGCCGAGTCCAACCTCGGCATTCACGAGTTCGCATCCGGCCGATGCTCAGCATGAGAATTCTCTCAAGGCGTGACTCAATCCTTGAACACAAATTCCGGGGTGTTGAGCAACGCCCACATCAAGTCTTCAATGACTTGTCGGCGGACGACTCCTTCAGCCACGAAGAGCGCGACGGCGGTTTTCGATTCTGCTTCGGTCGGGCGGCGCGAGTAGATCGACAGGTACAAACTTTCGACGACCGCCGCCGTTGGGAGTTCGGTTTTGGCAAGTTGAGCCGCGACACCGTTGTCGGTCGTCACCTTCGAATACAGATTCTCTGAGTTCATCAGATGCAGGACTTGGACAACGGTCGGTTCGGACGTCCGTTCGCAGGGCGGGTCTTGGTTCTCGTCGGGGCGGCCGAACGCGTCGAGGAACAGCGACTCGATGCGCACGGTCCAGAGTTCCTTGGCTAGTGTGCCGGGAGCGGCCGCGGCAAACGTGTCGGTCGTGCCGGTAATCTGGCTGATCGAATCGAGTAGCACTTCGCCACGCAGTCGCTGCCGGTAATGCCGCGAGTAGTTTCGCGTGTCGGATGAATTGCGATCGTTCGGGACGCTGCTCAGCCCGTAGACGTGCGAGGTCGTGATGCGACGGATCAGCTTCTTGATGTCGTAGCCGTTGTCCCGGAAGTCGATGGCCAGAGCCTCCAGCAACGGGCCGTTGCTCGGCGGATTCGACGCTCGCAGGTCATCGACCGGCTCGACGAGTCCCCGTTCCATCAAGTCCATCCAGACTCGGTTGACCATGACCTGGGCGAAGAACGAATTGTCGCGCGACGTGATCCACGCGGCGAGTACATCGCGTGGATCGGTCTCCGGCGGCAGGGCAGGGGAGTTGCCGAACAGCGGACGAGGCTCCATTACTTTTTGAGTCCCCGGATGCAGCACTTGGCCGGACTTGCCAGTGAAGACGTACTCCTCCGAACCGCTGATCGGGGCCGAGATGCCGGTCCCTTTGCGACCGATGCGACTGAAGTACGCGGCGAACGAATAAAAATCGTCCTGTGCCCATTTCTCAAACGGGTGATGATGGCACTTCGCGCACTCCAGTCGGATGCCGAGGAACAGCTGGCTGACGATCGTGGTCAGCTCATCCGGTTCCCGGCGATTGCGGAACATGTTCGTGCTGCCGTTTCGCCAAGTGCCGCCTTTCGCGGAGACCAACTCGCGGACGAATTGGTCATACGGCTTGTTCTTGCGGAAGGCGTCGCGAATCCAGGCGTCGTAGTTCAGGACCGACTTGATGCCGACGTGATACGGATTCGGCCGCAGCAAGTCTGCCCACTTGTTCGCCCAATGCTCGGCGTAGTCCGGTTGAGCCAGCAAGTGATCGACAAGTACCTCCCGCTTGTTCGGCGACGGATCGTCCAAGAACTGCTTCGCTTCGTCAGCGGTCGGCACTCGGCCGATGATGTCGATGAAGACTCGCCGCAGGAACGTGTGATCGAGAGCAGGCTCTGATGCTGTGAGCCGCAATCGCGCGAGCTTCTGCCAGACCTGCTCGTCGATCAGGTTCTTGCGAGGCAGTTTGTCGTAGATCTCCTTCGGCACTTCGTTCGCCAGCGGCACGGAAACCGTGCAGACCGCGATCATGTTCATGTACCGAGCCATCACCGCCGACTCGCCGGTGATCGTGTTCGTCGAGATCAACCCGCTGTCTTTGACTGCCGCGATCACCGACTCGTTCGATTGAAACTGCGAGAGCCGAGTCACGTCGCGCGTCGTCGCGTTGGAGTAATGTGCAATCACTTTCAGCGCCTTCTGGCTGTTCGCACCGAGCACTGCGTCACTCGGATCGACGCTGATCCGCTCCAACTTCGGAGCATTCGGGATCGCTCGCGGAGTTCCCGCCAGCACCCAGTTGCGCAACGTCGCGAAATCGGGACCGCTCGGCTCAAGCCGTTTGCCCCCACCATGAGGCACCGCTCCGATCGGCTTGAGCAACAACAAACTTTGCTCGGGCTGCGACGGCGACAATCGCCGACCACGCGACTCTTTGGCCAGTGTGTCGAAGTCGAAATCCGGATCGAACGCCAGCAGCGATAACTGAAATCCGTTCTGTCCACGTTGCTTGCCGTGACAAGCTCCGGCATTGCACCCGAATTTCGTGAAGATCGGCTGAACGTCGAGTTCAAAGTCAACCGCCGGTGACTCCGCAACCGCCGAACGTAACGACGACAGGAAAAGACCGATAAGAACCAAAAACCGTGACGGACGAAACATGAGCAACACCTCAAAACAATCAACGGGCTTCTACCGGGAAGGCGTCAAGATATCACCTAACAACACCCAATGCGAAGCCCGTTGTACCCGCAGAACGCGAAAGCGAGTGGTTGTTCCGAGTCAACCACTCGCTCGCGTGTCGGGCTGGTGACACCAAAGAGACTTGCGAATCGATCGCGGTTTGAGGAACTTGGAACACCACCTTTCACCTTCTGAGGAGCCATTGATGAAGATCACCGAAATCGTCTGCCAAGTTCTGCGTTGTGAGTCGGTCGTGGCCAAGACGGCCAGTTGCCAAGACGTCGTACTGGTGCGCGTTCGCACGGATGACGGACTCGAAGGGATCGGCGAGGCCGATTCGTCCCCGGAGGTCGTGAAGGCAATCATCGACGCGCCGTTCAGCCACAACATCGCCTGCGGACTGCGGCAGATTCTGATCGGCGAGAACCCGATCGAAACGGAGCGGCTGTGGCAGAAGATGAATCGCAAAACCATGTACTTCGGCCGCACGAGCGTCACGGTCTCGGCGATGGCCGCGGTTGATATGGCGTTGTGGGACTTGAAGGGCAAAGCGTTCGGCCAGCCGATTCATCGATTGCTCGGCGGAGCGTTTCACAAAGAGATCCCGGCGTATGCCTCGATCCTCTTCGGCCGCGACGGTGAAGCGACCGCCGACATCGGCCGCCGCTGGATCGAAGCGGGCTACCGCGCTGTCAAATTCGGCTGGGAGCCGATGGGGACTTCCGAAGCGGTCGATATCGACCTCGTGCGTGGCGCTCGCAAAGGGCTCGGCGACAGCGCGACGCTGTTAATTGACGCGGGCTGCGTCTGGGATGCTCGCACCGCGCTGCGACGCGCCCACAAGTTCGCCGACTACAACATCGAGTGGCTCGAAGAACCGCTGCGACAGGCGGACGTCGAAGGTTACCGCTGGTTGCGTGACCGCTCGCCGGTCCCGATCGCCGCCGGGGAAGGGGAGTGCGGCCGCGAATCATTCCGCCCGCTCATCGACCAGCACGCGCTCGACGTGTATCAAGTCGATCTCTCACGCAACGGTTTCACCGACGCCAGCTACATTCGCCAACGCGTCGAAGAAATCGGAGCACGTCTCTGCAATCACTGCTACACCAGCCCGCTGACCGTCGCCGCCAGTCTGCACTGGCTGAGCACCTGCCGCGATGCCTTCATCTTCGAGGACTGTGTTGAAGATGTTCCGATGCGCAACGATTTGACGCTCGAACGAGTCCAAGCCGACAAAGACGGCCTCATTCGAGTCCCCGACCGCCCCGGCCTGGGCGTCACCTTGAATGAGGAGTTCGTGAAGCGATATCTCATCGCCGAGTCACGGTGAGTTGAATTGTTCTGAGGTTGAAAGGGTCTGACATGGCCAAGAAGAAAGAATCTGCCAAGAAAAAGAAATCGGCGGTGGCCGCGAAGCCTGCGAAGAAGGCGAGTAAGGGCAAAGCCAATTTCAAGAAATCGTCTGCGACCAAGAAGCCAGCCGCACGCAAAGCCGTGAAAGAGCCAGAGGTGTCGCTGGGCCGGCCACTGATCACGCAGGAAGAGAAACTCTACATGCTGTTCCAGCATGACTATCACGCTCGGCAGATTTTTGAGTTCCTGCGAGTCAATACGCTCAAGGAACTAGAAGAACTCAGTCCGCAACAGATCGTTCGCCGAGTCTCGAAGCCAGTGTTCGATACGGTCGATCGCATTCGCCAGACGCTGGCCGAGATGAAACGCTCCCTGCGCGACGACGAAGCGTATGCCAAGGAGTATCGGGACTCTCACTGACGTACGATGGGCACTCTTGCCCGTCCTGCCATCCGTTCCATCAGAGGGCGGGCAAGAGTTCCCATCCTACGAATCGAAGCCCCATGTCTCGTATCGCCATCATCGGAGCCGGCCCCATCGGACTCGAAGCCGCGTTGCTCGCGCGGCAATTCGGTCACGATGCACAGATCTTCGAGAAGGGGCACGTCGCTGAGAACATCCTCGATTGGGGTCACATCCGGCTCTTCAGCCCATTCGGGATAAACACATCCGAGTGGGGCAGGGGGGCGATCGCAAAATCTCTTGGCCACGATGCTCTTCCAGGAGACGACGAATTGCTGACCGGCTGCGAGTTCGCCGAACGCTACCTGATTCCACTCAGCCGCTCGCCAGAACTGACGGGGCGAATTCACGAGCAGACGCAGGTGCAGTCGATCAGTCGGCGTCACTTTCGCAAGACAGATGGGATTGGCTCAGCGGTTCGTGGGCGTGAGCCGTTCCTGTTGCTCGTCGAACGGGAGGGCATCCAGCGGGTTGAGTTCGCCGATGTTGTCCTCGACTGTTCGGGAACGTACCCGCATCACCAATGGGTCGGTGACGGCGGAATGCCCTGCCTCGGTGAGCGGCATTCGTTGACCGAGACGAACTACCGGCTGCCTATGATTCGCCGGGAGGAGTTCGGCAATCGCACGACGTTGGTGATCGGATCAGGTTTTTCGGCCGCGACCTCGGTCGTGAAACTCGCGGAACTGGCGAAACTCGATCCACAGACCAAAGTCCTGTGGATCGCCAAATCGCAACCACCTCCGTACGAGTCCGACGGCCCACTGCTACGCATCCCGAACGACCCGCTCGTCGAGCGAGACCGATTGGCCGCGAAGGTCAACGAGTTGGCAAGTCTCGGTCATGTCTCTCGCGCCGCATCGCCGGAGGCCCCGCAGCATCCGGTCGTCTGGTTTCCAAATGCGGTCGTCAAAAGTCTGAAGTCCAGTCCAACGTACCGGGAATTCAACGGCTTTGAGATTGAACTCGATGACTCTCAAGCCACAGAGCAGGGGAGCGCTTTGCCTGCGCGGCTCACCGTCGATCGGATGATCGCCAACGTCGGTTATCGCCCTGATCGCTCGATTTACGAAGAACTGCACGTCCACGAATGCTACTCGACTCAAGGGCCAATCAAACTGGCGGCGAAGTTGTTGGGCGAGACATCCTCCGACTGTATTGCTCAAACGAGCCACGGCAGCGATGTGCTGAAGAATCCCGAACCTAACTTTTTCATCCTGGGATCGAAAAGCTACGGTCGGAATTCCAATTTCCTGTTGAAGGTTGGCATCGAACAAGTTTGCGACGTGCTAACATCTCTCGGTCGCGATTCGCTTGGCCGATCGGTCTGACGTGAGCCATCTCATGCTTCTGATTCTTGTTTTCACAGGCGTCGCGATTCTTTGCACGCTGGGTTGGTATCTTGACGCACGCCAGCGAGCCGAATTTCGAAAGAAGTTTCCGCCGCTCACCGACGAGGAGTTCGTGGAACGCTGCGGCTCCGGCACTGACCGCGACGTGGCCTTGAAGGTCCGAAACATCATCTCGGCACAACTCGGCATTCCCGCCCCTGAGATTTATCCCGAATATCGTTTCGTTGACGACCTCCATGCCGATTAACCCAACCGCCTTCGAGACACGACTTCCAATCGTGGTACTCGGCTCGCTCGATGAGCTTTGGTTTCAAGTGGCCGGCACGCGCTGCAATCTGACTTGCACGCATTGCTTCATCAGTTGCTCGCCGCACAACGACTCATTCGGCTTCCTGACGCTGGCCGATGTCGAACGGCGGCTGCAGGAATCGGTCGAGTGGGGCGTGAAGGAGTTCTACTTCACCGGCGGCGAACCGTTTCTGAATCCCGATCTGATCGCAATCCTCGAACGCACGCTCGACTTCGGCCCGGCGACCGTGCTGACGAATGGAACGGTCTTGAAACCCGAATGGCTCGAACGACTGCGAGCGGCGGAGCAGGGGAGTCTCTATTCGCTGGAGTTCCGCGTTTCGATCGACGGCCCGACGCCGGAACTCAACGACCCGATCCGCGGCCCGCGCACGTTTGAACGAGCGATGTGCGGTGTCGAACTGCTCGTGCAATTCGGCTTCTTGCCGATCATCACGATGACTCGCGTATGGGACGAATCGCAGGACGCTGAAATCCTTGGCCTTTTCCGTGACGTACTGCATCAACACGGCTATGACCGGCCGCGATTGAAAGTGCTCCCGCGACTGCTGCTCGGAGCGGAAGCGAATCGAACCTGCGGCTACTCGTCGGCGGAGCGAATCACGGCGGAAATGCTCGACGGCTATGACACGACACAACTCGTCTGCCAACATAGCCGCGTCGTGACCGACCGAGGGATCGCTGTCTGTCCGATCTTGATCGACTCGCCCGACGCGATCTTGGGTGACACGTTTCATGAGGCGAGTCATGGATTCGCGGTGACTCATGGGGCGTGTGCGACTTGCTATCAATACGGAGCCATCTGCACGAATCCCTCTCACAAGTAGTCCGGACGCCTACGTCGGGACGATCGGACGTGGGCGTCCGATCTACGAAAACGACATGCGACTCGCGTTTTTTGGCGGCGTCTATTCCAATCATCTCGCCTTGGCGGCCGCGATCGCCGATGCGCGGAGAAGGAGAGTCGACCTGATGATCTGCCTCGGCGACCTCGGTGCGTTCGGGCCGCATCCGGATCGAACTTGCGAGCTGATTCGCGAGAACGGCATCTTGGTCGTGCAGGGCAACTACGATCACAGCATCGGACACGAATTGAACGACTGCCACTGCGGCTACACCGATCCTCGAGACAATCACTTCGCGCAGCTTAGCTACGACTACACGCTGGCAAACACGAGTGACGACCATCGGGCCTGGATGCGCACGCTGCCAAGTCAGCAACGATTGGAGATGGACGGCGTGCAACTGCTACTCTGCCACGGCAGCCCACGCCGCACGAATGAGTTCCTGTGGGAATCGACGACCAGCGCGCAGTTCCTCGCGAAGCTCTGCGCCGACTTGGAGTGCGATTTGATCTTGGGAACTCACACGGGATTGCACTGGCAACGAACGTGTCTTAATAGCCAAGGCTTTATCAACGTCGGTGTGCTTGGCCGGCCAGAGAACGATGGCACGACGAACGTCTGGTACACGATATTGCGATCCGCTGGGGCAGGGCGGTCTTCCCTCCTTTGGGAAGTGGAGTTCGTGCCGCTGGCCTACGATCACGAACGACTCGCTCGCGAGATGCGCAACGAACGCTTGCCGGAGGAGTTCATCGAGACGATCCTCACCGGCTGGTGGACGACGTGTCTGGAAGTGTTGCCGTCAAAAGAACGCAGACGCGGGCGATGGTGACTCCGGTCACCGTACTCCAAAGGTTTCCAAATGCGAGCAGTTGTGCAACGAGTTTCCCGCGCGTCGGTGACGGTAGCAGGCGAAGTCGTCGGCCAGATTGGACGCGGCTTCTTGGTGCTGCTGGGAGTCGAAGAGGCAGACGGCCAGGACGAGGTCGTCTACATGGCCCAGAAGATCGCTGGTTTGCGAATCTTTGAGGACGGCGCCGGCAAGATGAATCTCGGTCTTTCCGAGGTCGGCGGCGCGATGCTCGTCGTCAGCCAATTCACTCTACTGGGCGATTGCCGCAAAGGGCGGCGGCCGAGTTTCATTCAGGCCGCTCGGCCGGAGTTGGCAGACGAATTGTACCGGGCTTTCTGTGCCGAGGTGCGCGGCCAAGGGATCGAAATTCAGACTGGCCGATTTCAGACGCACATGGATGTCGCGTTGGTCAACGACGGGCCGGTGACGTTGCTGATCGACAGTCACAAGCAGTTTTGAAAGTGACCTTCGGAGGCGGGGAAGAGGTCGGGATTGCGGCTGTCGTCGCTCGCCCCAGTCGCTTTCAGCTACGCATTGGAAACCTTCATTTTCCCGGCGTTTTCGACAAGCGGTTTTCAACATAACAGACATTATCGGACGTTGCTTCTATTCGGGGGATTCGAGGGGACAGCCAGTTTGAGGGTTCGGCCGGGATCATTCGGTCGTGCCAGCGGCGTGGTCAGGAGACCTGCACCGAGCGCGGTGAGATTGGCCACTGAATTGCCGGCGACGAACTACTTCGCCGAAGCTCGCAAGGCTTGCTCAAGGTCGGCAAAGAGATCGTCTGCGTCCTCGATTCCGACAGACAGACGGAGCAAATCTGGCGGACATGGCGAGCCGACACCTTCGATGCTGGCTCGGTGTTCGAGCAGGCTTTCGACGCCTCCCAGCGACGTAGCTCGCTTCCAAAGTTGGACCTTGGCGGCGGTGGCTATGGCGGCGAGTTCTCCGCCTTTGACGCGGATCGAAAGCATCGCTCCAAAACCGCCGCGCATTTGCCGGCAAGCGACTTCGTGGCCTGCGAAACTTGGCAGACCGGGATAAAGAACTTCGGCGATGCCGGGATGCTCGGCCAGTCGTTCGGCCAGACTTTGAGCGGACGCGGCGGCCCAACGGACTCGCGGGTGAAGCGTCCTCAGTCCGCGCATCAGCAACCACGCCTCGAACGAACCGAGCACTCCCCCGACTTGGGAGCGGATCGTGCGGATGCGTTTCCAGTAGCTGTCAGGTTCGGAGGCGAGGCGGGCAAACAAGTCCGTCGGCCGGAGGCCTACGTCCGGACAATTCGTCGGCTGACCGGAGGTGGGCGTCCGATCTACCCTCAGCAGGTGTCCGGCGGCACAGAGCGTCGGTCCGGCAATGAGTGCTCCGGCGACGAGGTCGGAATGGCCGTTGAGATACTTCGTCGCGGCGTGCATAACCAGGTCTGCACCCAGCAACAGTGGCTGTGTGAAGACGGACGCTGCGACAGTCGAATCGACAGCCAGTTTCGCTCCGGCTTGATGTGCGATGTTGGCAGCGGCGGCGATGTCGGTGACATGCCAGAGGGGATTGGACGGAGTCTCCAGCCAAACGAGCTTCGTTTTGTTTGGCCGGATCGCAGCGCGGAGTTCGTCGAGGTTTGTCGTGTCGACGAGCGAGACCTCTAATCCCCATCGCTGGGCGAACGTCATCAGCCAATTGCGGAGTGCCCAGTACATCACGGTCGGGGCGATGACGTGATCGCCGGGATCGAGTGCCTGGAAGCAAGCGGTCGCGGCGGCCATGCCGGAAGCAAAGACGAGGGCATCGGTCCCCTGCTCGAGCGCGGCCAGCGTGGCCTCGACTTGGTCGAACGACGGATTGTCGGCTCGTGAGTAGCAGCGGCCGGCGGAATACTCGTTGTCGGCATCTCGCTCGAAGGTCGTCGAAACGTGGATCGGCTGCACGACGGCTTTCGTGACCGGTTCGATCAGGCCGAGTCCTTGGGCCGCGAGCGTTGCGGGAGCGAGTCGTTGGTCGGACATAGGGGTGCTCACGCCGTGGCGGCTTCTTCGAATTGGCCCATCTTGCGGAACTTGTCGTAGCGACGTTGAGTGATCTGATCGCGCGGGACCGACTCGAGTTGGCGGAGGGCGCGGAGTAATGACATCTTCAGTGTCATGGCCATGCGGCGGTGATCGCGGTGGGCTCCGCCGAGCGGTTCAGGGACGATCTCGTCAATGACGCCGAAGCCGAGCAAGTCTTTGGAGGTGAATCGCAAGGCTCGCGCGGCAAGGGGGGCGTGCTTGGAATTTTTCCAGAGGATGCCGGCGCAGCCTTCGGGACTGATGACCGAGTAGTACGCGAACTGCAACATCGCGATGTAATCGCCGATCGCGATGCCGAGCGCTCCGCCGGAGCCCCCCTCCCCGATCACCGTGCAGACGATCGGTGTGTTGATGCGAGCCATCTCGCGGAGGTTGTAGGCGATGGCGTAGGACTGACCTCGCTCTTCGGCTTCGGGTCCGGGCCATGCTCCGCCGGTGTCGATGAAGCTGATGATCGGCATTTTGTATTTGGCGGCGAGTTGCATCTTTTGCAGAGCCTTGCGATAGCCCTCTGGGTGCGCCATGCCGTAGTTATGCTCGATGCGTTCCTTGAGATTTCGGCCCTTCTGCTGGCCGACGAACATGACCTTTTGATCGTCGATCTTGGCGAAGCCGGTGAGGATGGCTCGGTCGTCGCGGTAGGCGTGGTCGCCGTGCAATTCGATGAACTCGTCGAAGATCAGTTCGAGGTAGTCGAGCGTCTGTGGTCGGTGACTGTCGCGGGCCAGTTTGACGACGTCAGACGGATCGAGATTGCTGAAGATTTCGCGGGTGAGCCGCGCGATTTCCAGCCGCAAGTTGCGAATCGCCTCTTTGATATTTGGCGGCGGATTCGGTTTCCCTTCCAACTTCGCGAGTTGCTGTTCGAGTTCGACGATCGGCTTCTCGAACGGCAGCGGGATGCGATTCGTGGGGTTCGGGCGATTGCGCTCCGAAGGCAAGTACTCGTCACCCGCCGGAGTTGGGTCATCATCGCTGGAGTTGTTCGCGGTGTCCGCAGACATGGGTGCCTCTGAAGTGATGCTTGCGAAGGAAGTCGGGACGGTCGCAAACTCGTTTTCGTTTTGCAAGGCGAAGCTCACGTTGAGTCGTGAAGCGTGCAAGTCTCACAGGACGTCCGGCAACTCTTCCATGATCGGCAGGTCATCCACGTCTTTCGCAGACGGTGGCGGCTCTGGCCTTTGACCGGGATTCAGGAATGACCCGGGGATGAAGCGTGCCGGAACCGGTTCCGTTGGTTGTCTCGGATCCGGCTGTGCTTGATTTGGTGGAGACATCTGCGGCGGCATCTGCTGTGGAACGCCGGGCATTCCGAGCATCGGCATTCCCGGTTGCGGCATCATGGCGGCAGGTTGCATCGGCATGGGCATCATTCCCGGCACCATCCCTGCCCCGGGCGGATAGCCCGGCATCTGTTGCGGCATCCCCATCCCCGGATAGCCATAGCCCGGCATCGGCGCGAACTGACCGGGCATCATTGGTGGCATGGGCATGAACGGCATCTGCGGCGCGAAGCCGGGAGCCATCGGCATCATCGGCATCAAGGGTTGAGGGACGGCGGCGGCGGGTTGTGGTTTGGATGCCAGCTTGGGCTTCACTGGCTCGGGCTTGCCGGACTTTGGTTGTGGCGGCTTGTTTGCGGCGGCGGCGGCGGCTGCGACTTGTTTGGCAAATTCCGGATCGACTTTGGCCTTTTCGGACCGAGTGTGATCGGTGCGGCTGTCGAGTCGTTTGCCGAGGCTCTGTTGGCCTTCTGACGCTTTCTCCTCTGCGAGCCGTTGATCGCGCAGCTTTTCGGGGTCTTCTTTGAAGGGCTGCACGTTTCGGAACTCGGACATCACCTCCTGCAGATTCTTTTGCCGGTCCTTCGTCTTCTTGGCGAGCATGCGCAACACCATGCGGTCCATCTCAGGAGTGACGTTCTTGTTGATGTCGGAGGGCGGAGTGGGGACCGCCGTCAGGTGTTTCATCAGCAGATCTTTGGGCGTACTTCCCTTGAATGGAATCGTGCCGGTCAGGCATTCGTAGAGCGTGATGCCCAGACTGTAGATATCGGTCGCGGGCGACGGTGCTTCCTTGCGGATGGTCTCCGGAGCGATGTAGGACAGCGTGCCACCGATGTCCTTTTTGCCGCCGAACATCTTGCCCAACGCGCCTTTGATCTTTTCAGACAGCGAGAAGTCAATGACTCGCACCTCTGAGGCACGGCTCATCAGAATATTGTCCGGCTTCACATCGAGATGCACCCAACCCCTCTCGTGCATGTGGTTCAGGGCTTGGCAAGTACATTCAATGAGTTTGCGCAGCCGAGTCTGCACGCCGACGATGTCCATCAGGATGCTGGACTTGAGGTTCGGGGATTTGAACAGTTCCAGGATCAAATAGATGTTGGTCTTGCGATTCACCGTCGCGAACCACTTGATGAGATTGGGGTGGTCCAGCGACTGCGCGACCTTACCTTCGTATTTGAGGATCGCAACTTGTTCCGAATCCTTCATCGCTTCGGACAGCAGCACTTTCATGGCGAAGCGGTTGGTGGTGTTCTCTTCCTGGACCTCCAGGACTTGGGCGTGCTTGCCCATTGCGATCGTCCCCAGCCGGACGTAGTGGTCGATCTTGTTGTCTTCGGCGGCTGGTGTTTTTTTTTCGTCGGCCACGATGAATTCTCCGGACGTGCGTTCGGTGGGAGGCAATTTGCGATGTGCTCCCCTGCTCTGTTCGTCACAAGGTATGGTTGCCCCTTCTGCGGCCGCAAGTTGGCAGCTTGTGGCTCGGCAGGTCAACCGCAACAATTCGCAACCCATTTGAGCAGGTGGCGCGCCTGCTTCACCTTCAAGAATCTCAGGCCAGCCGCCTGTGCGACGACAAGGAGTTTGCCGTGCTAGTTGTTAGTCAATTAATGCTTGTGACCGCGTTGCTGTCTTCGGGAGCCGATGTGCTTGGCGATGCGCCGGGAATGGAACTGCGATACACCGGCACGCTGGCGCGAGTCACTCGCACCGCAACCGAGCAACCGTACAAGAAGTTCACGCTCTTGGCAGTTGCCTCGAGGCAGGCCGACGGGACGAAGGTCACCTACCTGACCGACGAACGAGGCGGCGGAAGCTGGGCCTGGCCGGAGCGGTTTGGCATGCTGGAACTCGACGCTAAAAACAAGCCGGCCAAGGACGCGACGATCCGCTTGCTTGCCGAGCACGAAGGGCACCTGAATCCCATCACAATCCGGCAGCCGTTCTTCGAGCACCCCGATCAACTCGACGAAGACGCCGACGGCGAGTGGGTCTCCGGGCAGCATTCCTACGAGGTCGGGGACGGGACCAAAAAAATCAAGGACCGCGAGTGCCTCGTGGTGCGAGTTTCGACGAACAACGGCCGCAAGCAGCGGTTGTGGATCTCGAAGGCAGACCACACGCTGTTGGTCGCCGCCGAGCAGCAAGTCTTCATGGGCCGTGGCGACGAGTTTCAATTGAAACTCGAACTGGAATCCGTCAAGCCGCTGGACGCCGCCGCCTTGGCCAAGATTCAAAAGCCGTTTGAAACTCTGGTGGCCTTGAAAACTCAGATGAATCGCCCGGACGGCGAGACGAAGGCTGAGTTGAGCGACACTCAAATCGCCGCCGCCAAGAAAGTCATCGACGGGTTGCAAGCCTCGGCAGAAGGAACGCCGCTCGCACCTCTGGCGGCCGTCATCAGCCGCGATGTGAAATCTCAAACGCAACGAGCCGATGATGTCGCAAACGTCTCGAAGAAATTTGTCGGCCAGCCCTCCCCTGCTTTTGAATTGACGACGCTGGAAAAGAAAACGATCAGCTCCAAAGACCTCGCCGGAAAAATCGTCGTGCTGCATTTTTGGGACTACGACAGCGAGCCGCTTACCGAGCCGTATGGCCAAGTCGGCTATCTCGACTTCCTGTCGAACAAGCGTAAGCGATACGGCATCGAGGTCATCGGCGTCGCGACCAACGAATCGTTCGCCGATCCCGCGAAGACGACCGGCTCGCTCCGTTCGGTTCGCAAGCTGCGCGAGTTCATGAACCTCGGCTATCCGATTGCGACCGACGACGGCACGCTCGTCGCCAAGTTCGGCGACCCGCGCAAGCTGGGAGCCAAACTCCCGCTGTGGGTCGTCATCGGCCCCGACGGCAAGATCGCCCACTACCACGTCGGCTTCTACGCCATCAAACCGGACGAGGGCCTGCGCCCGCTTGACGAAGCGGTCATGAAGCAGATCAAAACCAAGTAGGACCGGTTCCTGCCAACCGATATGGATTTCCGAAGTCCGGGCTGAGTGACGAAGCTTTGACAGCATGGAAGGCCGTATCAATGGTGTTAACCGCCGTTACCGTTGCAAGCATTCAGACGACGGCAGGCAGGGCATACGCAGCTAAATGGATGGAGTGTTCAGTAGAAGTTGGATGAGGTAGTTGTTGTCCCAGCCGGCGGTTTTGCGTTTGCAGGCGATGCCGGCTTTGACCGTTTGGTCGGCTTTCAACAGCGTGAGTTAGATGCGGTTGAGAAGTGCCAGGTTCTCGGCGGAGTGCCCGCGGCGCAG
>CAMDRI010000065.1 GCA_945906725.1 Candidatus Kuenenia stuttgartensis
GCCGACATGCTCGGCACGCTCCGTCGGCTCAGCGTCCGGCAACAGGTTTTGACCTTGGCCCTCGCAGGACCAGGGTCTCGAAAAATCCAACAACTCCTAGAAAACGCGGTGGCCTTGGCCACCTAAAATGCAAAAGTCGAACTTAGTGAATTGAGTTGTGGCAACTTCGCGAGTGATGCGAGTCCGTCATCGGTTATCAGTGTGGCTTGCAGGAAAAGCCGTTGTAGGTTTTCGCATTCGGCAATGTGCTCCAATCCGCGATCAGATACAGAGCACCGTTCGATCTTCAGACGGTCGAGACCACGATTGCGGGAAAGATGGCGCAAGTCCTCTTCGCGAAGCATCACGAAACGTAGAGTCAGCGTTCTGATTTGGTGGCAGGTTCCCAGTCCTTCGAGAGCCGCGCAATTCAAGTTGAGGTTGAAAAAGGATACGTCCGACAAATTCGGTAACCCCGCCAAATGACGAACTCCGCTGCCCTCCAATCGCAATGAATTGAATTGCAGCCTTTGGAGTTGCGAGAGTTGCGACACGGCCTGCAACCCGTGGTCGGGCAGTTCTGTCGCTTCAATGGCCAGCATTGTGAGGTTCGGGTACCGCCGAAACCGCTCAAGGTCGTCGACTCGCACATGTGCCTTCGCGAGGAAGGCAGCATCGAATCGGCCCACCCAAGGCTCGACCCATTCCGGAAGGTGGCTCGGAGGCGCGCCGACAATTCGTAATTTTGCCAACGTCCACCCATGCTGCTGGAATTGGATGTGGATGAATAATGGATATCCGATCGCGAACAGCAGCGCAGTGACGATGAATGCGACTCCGGTCCAGACGGCTCGACGAAGCTATATTCGCTGCCGCTCGGCAACTTCGCTGGTCGATTCGATAACCGTGTTTTCGGCGGGGAGGCTCATATGGATCAATCTAACGCCCTCCGGAACGATCCGCACACCTGGAGAATTGCCGCGTGAAAATGACCGCTCAGGCATCGAGTCTGCTTGATGCGAGCGGTTTTTCCCGATACTAATTGCACTCCTGCCAGTTGCCCCCGCCTCGGTTTTCGCCCACCGTTGTCTTGAGGACATGTTCATGGCCGCAATGAATCGCCTCGGTTGCTCTGAGTTTCAAAGCACGCTGCTCAACCGGCGAAGCTTTTTGAAAGCCGGAGCGTTGGGCTTTGCGGCAGGCGGACTTTCGCTGACGGATGTGCTTCGCGGCGAGGCGACGAACAACGGAGCGACTCGCAAGAACAACGTCATCATTCTGTGGATGCGCGGCGGGCCGGCTCATCAGGACATGTGGGATCCTAAACCAGAAGCTCCCGTCGAATATCGCGGCGAGTTCGGTGTCATCCCGACCAAAGTGCCGGGCATCATCCTGTCCGACATGCTGCCGATGTCGGCGGCTTGCCAAGACAAATGGTCGATCATTCGGAGTCTCAACCATCACGACGCGGGGCATTCGACCGGCGATCAGATTTGTTTCACCGGCTACAACTCCGGACCAAACGCCGATGAGAACATCCATCCGAGTTGTGGCAGCATCGCGTCGGAACAACTCGGCCACTTGAACCGCGACCTGCCGGCATACGTCATGATCCCGAAAATGCTGCCCGGAGCGAACTCGGCGTATCTCGGCGTCGCTCACAAGCCATTCGAGACGCTGGCGGACCCCGCTCAAGATGGCCCGTTTAAGGTGCCGAACTTCGCTCTGCCCGATGGACTCACGGCGGATCGGCTTGGCTCGCGGCGCGAAGTACTGCAAGGCTTCGACCGCATTCGCGCGGAGATTGATCGCTCTGGTCAGATGACTGCGATGGACCGCTTTCAAAACACGGCCTGGGGAATTTTGAGTTCCGACAAAGCTCGCGACGCGTTCGATCTCGATGCCGAACCGCAATCTATTCGCGAGCGCTACGGCATCATGCCGGCGTTCGATCCGAAGGCGATTGACCGCTGCGGCGCACCGGCGTGGAGCCAACGCATTCTGCTGGCTCGCCGACTTGTCGAAGCGGGCGTTCGCGTCGTGACTGTCGATGTGCGCTGGTGGGACACGCATGTGAAAGGCTTTGAGTCGTTGCGACTCGGCTTCCTGCCGCGTTGGGACCGAGCGTTCTCGGCGTTGATCGAAGACCTCGAACAACGCGGGTTGCTCGACACGACGCTGGTCGTCGGTTGGGGCGAGTTCGGCCGGACTCCGCGAGTCAACAACAACGCAGGCCGCGACCATTATCCGAACGTCTTCAGCGCGGTGCTCGCGGGTGGTCCCGTCAAAGGTGGGCGAGTCGTCGGTTCGTCCGATGCTCACGCGGCGTTCCCGAAGAGCAATCCGAAAGCTCCGCAAGACGTGCTGGCGATGATCTACCGCCATCTCGGAGTGGATATCCACCGCAACTACGTCAACCGCGCTGGACGGCCGATCCCGGTGCTGCCGTTCGGCACGCCGGTTGATGAGCTTTGCTAGGCGTGAACGTAGGTCAGCCTTTCCAGGCTGACCAGATTGAGGATCGAAGCCGTTTTCACAAATCGGTCAAGCTGGAATACCTGAGCTACGGTTCTCGCTTCAAAGTTTCTTCGGTCGGTTCTGGCTTCAAGGCTTCATTGACGATTTCTGGTGTCAGTGCTTCGTTAGTCGGTTCTCCCTTCAGCGCTTTGTCGATCGCTTTTTCTAGTTCGTCGGCGATGTTGACTTCGAACGGTTCATCGGGAACGGACGCGGCGTCCGCCTTCTCTTTGGCTTTTTCGAGGAACGCTTTGAGTTCGTCATCGGTGAGCCGCTCCTTGAGCTGCTCGCTGCCATCGGGTTGGTGATTCATGACGAGTTTCATGACTTCTTGCACGTCGTTTTCGGGGATGCTTTTCTCGAAGGCACCACGGGCCAACCGTTGCAGAGTGCGGCGGGCGGCGTCTTGGTCGTCACCCGACAGGCCGGAGGGCTTCACGTATTTTTCGTCGGCGGCCATCACGAGTGCCAACGGCAGCAAGGGGCTTTTCGCGATCTGCTCCATGACCTTGCCGAGTTGCTCGGTGCTGACTTTTTCAGATTTCAAATCGTCGGCGAGTTGATTGATTCGCTTGAGAATCCGCGCCTTGTCGGCCTCTGGCAGCGATGACTTGGCGACGGCATCCGCGGCGACTTGTTTTGTGAAATCGGCCGCCAAGCTCTTCCAATTCTGCGCGACCCAGAAGCCGATTCCGACCGCAACCAGCAGGATGCAGACCGTCGCACATCCACAACCGATGGCGAGATTGCGGCAGCCATTGGACCGAAGCTTAGGCCGTTCGTCAGAGCTTCGGTCGTCGAAGGTCGGCGCGTCCAAGAAGTTTTGGTCACGTTCATCGAGAGTGTTGGACATCGAGGGCTTTCAAGAACGGGGAATTCCGATTTCACAACTGTGCTTGCCACCACAATCGCCAGGCGCGTTTGTCGTAGCCGAAGTCTTGCTGTGAGAGCGTGCGCAAGGCGTCGAGAACTTCGGAATTCTGAAGCGGGACGCGAACGGTGACCCATTTGACCGGCGGCGCACGGACGTTGGAATTGTCGATGACCACGCCGTAGGGAAGCTGTCCAGTTCTCAGTGCGGCTTCGACGTCGGGTGGCAGTCCACTTCTCGCATTGCCTTGCGAGCCATCGCGATTGAAGCCAACCGCGAAGGCGGGAGCTTGTGGGACGCGCATCTTGTGCAAGGTTGCCAGAGCCTCGACCAGCGACGGAATTGCCTGGCGGACACCGCATTTGCCAAGCAGGATGGCGGCACGTCGCACGATCAAATTGGATTCGTCGCGCAACGCACGTTCGATGAGCGGCACGGCAGAGGCACGTTGTTCCGCAGTGAAAACCCCGAAGGCACTGGTTTGCAACGACGGGTCCGCATCCGAGAGTGCAACACGCACCAGTGCCGGGACGGCAGGCTGTCCGTCGAATTGCGAGAGCGTCTGCACCGCGAGGCGACGAACTTCGACGTTCGCATCGCCCAGCAGAAAATCGACGATCGCCGGCACGGCGTCGGAATCACGCAGTTCGCGGAATTTTACGATTGCGTCGGCCCGCCTCGGCGCGTCGCGGCCAGTGATCCAGCCGAGCCACAATCGAATTTTCGGACGCCAATTGTTTTGCTCGCGCTGGCGTGTCGTGTTCGATTCCAGCAGATCGCGTTCGAGCGTCGTGATGATGCGCCCCTTGAAACGCACATAACCAGCCGCGAGCAACTCGGCGTCTTCTTCATCGGGACTCGTCCACTTGGTCCCCTGTCGGCGATGTCCGAGACCGTAATGGGCCGGCTTGTGTTCGGGATCGAGTTCCAGAAGGCGTTGCAGTTGTTCCTTGCGCGGCTCGGTGAGTCCGTGCTGTCGGCACCATTCGGCGAGATGCCAGCGGCCATCGACCGTGTCGGCGACTCGGCGAGCGAGCGATTCGTACTCTTCGACGGCTCGCGGCCGTTTGGTGATGAACGCGACTTGCTCACGAGCGACAGTGATCTCCGCTCCGGTCAAGGATTCGACGACGACTTCGTCCGATTCTGCGACCTGATCTTTTCGCGGCTTGCCGGCGGGAGACTTCACCTGGCCGCGAATCTCGCCACCATCGGTCAACTTGACCACATCGGCGAGCAGATCGGCGGAAGCCAGCAGAGAGCAGCCAGCCAACCACAATGAGAGCGACCAGCGATATGTCGTCGCAGAGAACATTCGGCGAACTTGAGCCTGATTTGAGGAAAATGGCCCGGCGACTAAAACTGGTTGCCGGGAACTCGGAGCGCGAGCATCGTATCCGGCACGCCGGTCATTTCGACAGCAGAGGATTCGCAAATTTTGCAGAGGCTTGACCGGGGGGGGGGGGCACGGGCAACCTGCACTTGCAGCACGTTCGGCAGTTCAGCCCGCTTTCCGAGGCGAAGCTCGCTTGTCGGCTCACGAATTGTCCGAGCGATCGATTCGCGAGGTTAAACTCAGACGCGACCGACAGACTTCCGCGAAAGTCGCTCCGGCGACACGAGGCTCCCATGAAAACGTTTCTTCCCCTGTTTTTCACCTGTCTGGCATTTGGCGCGATCTGCTTGACGGATGCCGCGATTGCACCCGCACAATCGTCATCGACGAGCGTTTCTTCGGAACTGCCGACGTCACGCATACTCAGCCGTTTGGGATTGGAACGAGCGTGGTGGAGCCAAGCCACGGTGAATCCCAAGCGGGACAAAGTGAAGTACATGGTGCTCGATGAGGAGAACGTTTATCTGCAAGGGACCGGCGGAACGGTGACGGCCTTCGATGCCGAGTCCGGCAAGCGTCTCTGGTCTGTGCAGCTCGGCAATCGCGACGAGCCAATTTTTCCAGGCGTTTCCAATGAAAAACATTTTCTGACCGTTAACGGGATGGCGCTGTACTGCATCGAACGGTTCAGCGGAAAGGTTTTGTGGGAGCTGGCGCTACCCGCAATGCCGTCGGTCGGTCCCTCCGTGGATGACCAGCACATCTACATCGGAGCGTTAGACGGCAGCATTTATTCGTTCGAATTGCGGAAGATCAACGAGTTGTATCTCAAGCATCTGTTGCCACAGTGGTCGTATCAGGCCATGCGCTGGCGATATCGGACCAGCAAAGAAATCACGACGACCGCGTACTCGACAGGTCGCTTGGTAAACTTCGCCAGCCGCGACGGTTCGCTGTACGCCGTGAGCGCATTGGAGCGCGATCTGAATTGGCAGTTCGAGACCAATGCCCCCATCACGGCTCCTTTGGCGGCGACGAGCGACTCGCTGATCCTGGCCTCCGAAGATTATTTCGTCTATTGCCTGAATCGCGATAACGGACTGGTGCGATGGGAATTTGCCTCGGGCTTTCCGATCCGCAAAGCCCCCATCATTATCGAGCAGGATCTCTACATCATGCCGGATCGTGGCGGCCTGTTTAACCTCGCGCTTCGCACCGGCGAAGAGAAGTGGGAGCGTCCGGGCATCACCGATGTGCTAGGTGCCACCAAGAGCCGGCTCTTCGGCTCGGATGTGACGGGCAATATCGTTCTGCTTCAACGCAGCACCGGTCGTCCGCTGGGAACGTTGCCGCTGCGGCCATTCAGTGTACGGTTGCAAAACGATCGTACCGACCGGCTGTATCTGGCAACTCCGTCCGGCTTGATCGTGTGCTTGCGAGAACAAGGGTCGGAGTTCGCTCACTACCACAAATATCCCGAACGTGCGCCGATTGTCCCCGACGTCGAACCCGACGAACCGACACCTCCGGTCCCGATGCCAGACGCAGCCGCGAATCAGTGAGGGAGAGAACTGCCCTCGATTCATGGACAATCGACGACCTGACCTCACTCCGCGAGGTCAGGCCATTTTCGTTGACCTGACTTCGTTGTCGAGTCAAAAACACGCCGATACGATGCCGCATCTTTGACGGTTCGACTTTTTGGCTCGCAACGAAAAGGACATCATGCAAGACACAGCACAAGGTCAGGCACCGTCGGCGAACGCACAACGGTTGTTGTGGGCCGGCTTCATGGCGATTCTCGCCGCAGGCGTCGGGTTCTCAATTCGCGGCGCTATTTTGGGCCAGTGGGCCGAGAAGTACGGCTTCACGATGACGGATCTCGGCCAGATCACCGGTGGTGGTCTGACGGGTGCCGGGGTCATCATCTTGGTCGGTGCGTTCATCGCTGACAAAGTTGGCTACGGCAAATTGATGGGCTTGGCATTTGTGTGTCACTTTGCGTCGGCAGTGTTGACCTTAGCGAGCGATGCCGCCTTCGCGGCCGGCGGCAAAGATGCCGCGTTCCAATGTTTGTACTGGGGTATGTTCCTGTTCGCCGTCGGCAACGGAATCTGCGAGGCGGTGGTCAATCCGCTGGTGGCGACTTTGTTCCCCACGAACAAGACTCACTATCTCAACATCCTGCACGCGGGCTGGCCAGGTGGACTGATCATCGGCGGTTTGGTGACCTACTTCATGAATCCGGACGATGCGAAGCCGGTTGCTTGGCAAATTCAGATGTCGCTCTTCATGTTGCCCGTGATTTTGTACGGACTGATGGTGCTCGGCCAGCACTTCCCGAAGTCAGAAGCCAGTCAAGCCGGGGTGAGCTACGGTCAAATGTTCGCTCAACTCGCAGCCCCCGTGATGATCGCGTTGCTCGTCATCCATGCGATGGTCGGATACGTCGAGTTGGGAACCGACTCGTGGATCGCCAAGATCACCGGCTCGATCATGGAGTCGAAACAAAAAGGCTTGTTGCTGTTCGTATACACGTCCGGTCTGATGTTCGCCTTGAGATTTTTTGCCGGCCCCATCGTGGAGAAAACCTCGCCGCTGGGATTGCTGTTCGTGAGTGGCCTGCTGGGCTTCGCCGGTCTACAACTGCTGGGAGCGGCTACCAGCGTAATGCTGTGCATCATTGCCGCTACGGTCTACTCGTGCGGCAAGACGTTCTTGTGGCCCACGATGCTGGCGGTCGCGTCAGAACGATTCCCGAAAGGTGGAGCGATCACCATTGGAGCCATCGGCGGCATGGGAATGCTCTCCGCCGGTTTGCTCGGCGGTCCTGGCCTCGGGTTCAAGCAGGACTATTACGCTTCCGGAAAACTGAAAGAGGACGCTCCAGCGATCTACGAACGCTACAAGTCCAACGAAGAAAACCACTTTTTGGCGTTCAAAGTCGTTGGCCTGGACGGAGCCAAAGTCGGTGTCTTGGATGATGGCGGTAAAGAACTATCTCGGGCGAATGAAATCCTGAAGAAGGAAGGTAAGTCCGACAAGAACCAAGAAGGGCTGGTATCATGGTGGTCCGAATCAGAAAAGACCTCCACCGAAGACAAGTCGAAAGTCGGAGAGGCCGGCTTGCATGGTGGCCGCATGGCACTGAAGCTCACGTCCTACGTTCCGCTGGTAATGGCCGGATTGTACTTGTTGCTGATCCTCTATTTCAAAACGCAGGGCGGCTACAAGCAGGTTCATGTTGGCGGCGAAACCGAAACGGGTTCCGACAGGTCTTGACCTCGCGTCGGATATTGAAAGTTTTTGTTTCTAAGTGACCCGAACGGCAAAAAGCGTTCGGGTCACTTCATATCTCTACCGTTAGGCCGGAGCGGTTCGGCTTCCAATTCGACAGCCTCAGTGACGGAGTTCAAACGATGTCTCGCACAACTCGCCGTCAGTTTCTGTCTCAATCGGCGTCGGTCGCCACAACGATATTCGCCGCCCCGTGGATCATTCCGAGTTCTGCCTTCGGGTCCAACGAACGAATTGTCACTGGGCACATCGGCGTTGGAGGGCAGGGGAACTCGAACCTGGGTGCGTTTCTGAAGCTCGCTTCGCCCGCAGCGGTGTGTGATGTCGACAAGTCGCATCTGGCCAAAACCGTGGCACGAGTCGAGAAGGAGACACAGAAGACTTGTGAAGCCGCCGGCGACTACCGCAAATTACTCGATCGGAGGGACATCGACGCCATTGTGATTTCGACTCCGGATCACTGGCACGCTCTGACCACGATTCACGCCTGTCAGGCCGGCAAAGATGTGTACTGCGAAAAACCGCTGAGCCTGACGATCCTCGAAGGCCGCAAGATGGTTGAGGCTGCTCGCAAGCATGAGCGCATCGTGCAGACCGGCTCGCAGCAGCGATCCGAAGCCTGTTTCCGTCAAGCGTGCGAACTAGTTCGGAACGGCCGTATCGGCAAGCTCGAACGAGTGATGGTCGGACTGCCGAATTCCAACTTCGAGGGACCAACGGTTCCGGACAGCGATCCACCGGCGGAACTCAATTACGACATGTGGCTCGGCCCCGCGCCACGGCGGCCGTACAACAAGAACCGAGTTCACTACAAATTCCGTTTCTTCTGGGATTACTCCGGCGGACAGATGACGAACTTTGGAGCACACCACATCGACATCGCGCAGTGGGGCTTGGGGATGGATAACTCCGGCCCGGTCGCGACCGAAGGGACCGCCAAGTTCCATCCCGAGAAATGGTACGAGGTCACGCAGGCATGCCGAGTGACACACACCTACGCGAACGGCGTGATCCTGGTTGTCGGCCAAGGGGAGAACGACTGCCCCGGTGGAGTGACGTTTGTTGGCAGCGAAGGGTCAATCTTTGTTGATCGCGGCAAGATCAATAGCACGCCCGAAGACATCGTCAAACAGCCGATGACCAGCAGCGACGAACGACTCTACGTCAGCACGGATCACCATCAAAACTTTTTGGACTGCCTCAAGAGTCGCAAGCTGCCGATCTGCGATGTCGAGATCGGCCACCGCGCCGCGACGATCTGCCATCTCGGCAACATCGCGTTGAGACTCGGCCGCCGCATTCAGTGGAATCCGGCCACCGAGCGAATCGTCGGCGACGACGAGGCGGCGAAATGGGTCTCGCGACCGTATCGTGCCCCGTGGGCACTGGGGTAAATTCGTCGGTGACATAGGAGTGAGGGCAATTCCGAGCAATCATCATGAAACAGCTCAGCCGTGTGTTTATCGTTGCACCAACATTGGCCGCGAGATGCAGCGTTGCGGAAGTACCACTGTCACCTCAGGAACCTCCGGATTCGAACGCCGCGACAACCCAAGAACAAGCAAAGCCCACGACAAAGGATTGGCCGTTTCTGGACGCAGAAAATACATCCGTCATCACCTTGACTCGGATTACGAATGGTTCTCGATCGATTCTTTATGTCGTCCACGATAAAGATGGTGATAGGCAATTCCTCGGTGGAGGCGATGTGTCAGAAGACGATGCCTCCACAGTTGCGTTGAAGGAAGTCGCTGAACTGGACCCATCGATTAAGGCCTTGGCCGACTTCCCAGCGGGATGGGCGGCAGAGAGGGCGGATGTCAAAAAGCCGCGGAAGCGATTCCAACGATAGCAGCAGGCTATCGCAGACATCGGTCAACTTTATGCAACGCTGCTATCTCGACAACGCCGCAACCAGTTGGCCGAAGCCGGAAGGGGTCTTGGCCGCGATGGATCGTTATCACCGCGAACTCGGCATCGCCGCTGGTCGTGGTGCGACGCGAGCCGCCAGCGAAGTCGATGCGACCATCGCTCGCTGCCGGCAGCGAGCCGCCCGGCTCTTCAACGCAGAGTCGTCCGATCGGATTGTCTTCACGTTCAACGGTACCGACAGTTTGAACGTGGCGATTCACGGATGCCTCCAGCCCGGCGATCACGTCATCGCTTCGACGTTGGAGCACAACTCGGTCTTGCGTCCGTTGAGCGAATTGCGGCGGTGCTTCGGAATCGAAACAACATTCATCGAGCCAGAAGCGAACGGCCGCGTCGAACCTGCGAAGTTCGGTGATGCCCTGCGTCCCAACACCAAACTAATCGCGCTGCTGCACGCCTCGAACGTCACGGGCGTTGTTCAGCCGATCGACGACGTCGGTACGATCGCGAGGCAAGCGGGCACATTGATGCTGGTCGATGCCGCTCAAACTGCGGGACATCTGCCGATCGACGTGCGAAACAGCCCGATCGACATGCTGGCCTGTCCGGGACACAAGGGGTTGCTCGGCCCGCTGGGGACAGGTTTGCTGTATCTTCGGCCGGGTATTGAGCAGCAGGTCGCCAGCTTCCGGCAAGGAGGGACCGGATCGCTCAGCGAGGATGACCGGCAACCCGATCGTTTGCCGGATAAGTACGAGTCCGGCAATCACAATGTTCCTGGATTGTTCGGCTTGGAAGCGGCGCTGGATTGGCTGGAGCAACACGGCATCACGGCGCGACTCGCTCACGAAGTGGAGTTGCGTTGCCGCTTGATCGACGCACTCGCGGATTCGACGTTCGTGCGTCTCTTCGCGGCGAATCTCTCTGACGAGTTCGCTGTCGGGGTGGTCAGCTTCGTCGTGAATGGCTTTGATCCGCAGGAGATGGCGGCAATCTTGGATCACGATTTTCAGATTCAAACACGCGCCGGTTTGCACTGTGCTCCTGGAGCACATCGCAATCTCGGCACACTGGCGACAGGCGGTACGATTCGTGTCAGCTTCGGGCCAATGACGACAGTGGGCGATGTGGATCGATTGGTGGATGCGTTGCGCCAGTTTTGAAATGAGCGGCTGGCGGAACATGAAGGGCAGAAGATGAAGACGGCCATGCAATGTTGCTTCTCATTGGTCCCCCTCATTCTGCTGAGCAACCAATATGCTCGTGCGGCTGATGAGCAACGTGACTTTGAATCGAAGGTGCGACCGATCCTCGTCGCGAGATGTCAGTCCTGTCACGGAGCGAAGAAACAAGAATCCAGTTTGCGGCTCGACACGAAAGCTGGATTCAAGAAAGGTGGCGACAACGGTGCCGTCATCGACCCGAAGCAGTTCGATCAGAGCGAGTTGCTGTTGGCGATCCGCCGCGAAGGGGGCCGCAAGATGCCTCCCGACAAGCCGCTGCCGGCTGCGGAAGTCGATGTGCTGGCCGAGTGGATTCGTCGCGGAGCATTCTGGCCGGACGATTCCGCCGCACCGGCGGCTGATGCGGCGGCGAAACATTGGGCATTTCAATCGATTGTTTTGCCCCCCGTGCCTCGTCTGCCGAACGACGAATGGTCGAGCACACCGCTCGACCGGTTCGTGATGTCGAAGCTGCGTGTGGCCGAATTAACTCCGTCGCCAACAGCCGACAAACGGACGCTGCTGCGGCGCGTGTCGTTCGATTTGATTGGGTTGCCACCTACTCCGGGCGAGCTGGACGAATTCCTCACGGATGATTCCCCGGATGCGTTCGAGAAGGTCGTGGATCGGTTGCTGTCCTCGCCGCACTACGGCGAGCGTTGGGGACGGCACTGGCTCGACGTGGCTCGGTACGCCGACACGAAGGGGTACGTCTTCTTCGAGGAGAAGAAATTCCCGTGGGCGTGGACGTACCGCGATTACGTCATCCGCTCGTTCAACGATGACCTGCCGTTTGATCGGTTCGTGATCGAGCAACTCGCGGCAGACCAGCTTGAGCTTGGTGACGATAAGCGACCGCTTACGGCGATGGGATTTCTGACGCTTGGCGGACGGTTCATGAACAACCTGCACGACGTGCTCGACGATCGGATCGACGTCGTCTCACGCGGGCTGCTGGGGCTGACGGCAACGTGTGCTCGCTGTCACGACCACAAGTTCGATCCGATACCGCAGGCCGACTACTACTCGCTGTACGGCGTGTTCCGCAGTTCGATCGAACCGACGCTGCCTCCGGAATTCCTGCCTCCGCCGAAGACAGAGGAGTACACGAAATTCGCAACCGAGATGAATGCTCGGCAAAAGAAGCTGACGGACTTCGTGACCGGCAAGCATTCGGAGTTGGTGGCGTCAGCTCGTACCCGCGCGGCCGAGTATTTGCTGGCGGCTCAAGCTCAGATGGAGAAACCGCCGACCGACGACTTCATGCTGTTGGCCGACACGACCGACATCAATCCGACGATGACGCTGCGTTGGCAAGTCGCGCTGGAAGCGGCTCGCCAAAAGCCGCACCCGGTGTGGCATGCTTGGACTGAGTTCGCGGCCTTGTCCGTCGATCAGTTCCCGGCCAAAGCGATCGAAGTGAATCGTAGGTTGGGCACTCTTGCCCGACCCCTCCGTGACGACCCCGATGCCAGCTCATCGACGAACAGGACGGCCAAGAGTGGTGATCCTACGAGACTCAATCCACTCGTCATCGCCACCGTTTGCGAGCCACCACCGAAATCGCTAGCCGAGGTCGCGACGCGATACGGCGAACTTCTCAAACGGATCGACGCGAAGTGGCAGCAGTCGAAACCGGCTCCGCTGTCCGACCCGCACGAAGAAGAGATCCGCCGAGTGCTGCACGGCCCGGACGCTCCGCCCGACGTGCCGCTGGCGATGGGCTGGGGATTCTTGTCGCTGTTCCCTGACCGGCCGACTCAGGGGGAATATCAGAAGCTCATCAAGGAACTCGAACAGTGGAGCATGACGACGCCCGGTGCTCCGGCACGCGCGATGGTGCTCGTTGATGACGCGACGCTGTTCGATCCGCAGATCTTCCTGCGCGGCAACCCGAACCGCTCTGGAGTTCACGTTCCACGACAGCCGCTGGCGATCTCGGCCCCGGATCGCAAGCCGTTCGCGACAGGCAGTGGCCGATTGGAACTCGCGCGTTCGATCGTCGATCCCCGCAACCCGCTGACCGCGCGCGTCTTCGTCAACCGCGTGTGGATGCACCATTTTGGCGTCGGCCTCGTGAAGACCCCCAGCGATTTCGGCCTACGCAGCGACCCACCGTCGCATCCGGAGTTGCTCGATTGGCTGGCGGCGAACTTCATTCGATCTGGCTGGTCGGTGAAGTGGCTGCATCGGCAGATCGTTTTGTCAGCGACTTGGCAGCAGTCGAGCGATTCAAAAACGGTACAACGGCTGTCGGCTGACAGCTCTCGGCAATCGGCCGATCCGGACAACCGCTGGTTGTCGCAGATGAATAGGCGACGGCTCGAATGGGAATCGTTGCGCGATTCCTTGCTGACGGCATCGGGCATGATGGATCGTCGCCTCGGCGGCGAGTCAGTCGAGTTGCTGGGCGGTTTCAATCCGCGTCGCACGCTGTACGGCACGCTCGATCGGCTGGACGTTCCGAATTTGCTGACGACGTTCGACTTCCCGACTCCCGCCGCAACGAATCCGCAACGGGATTCGACAACCGTCGCTCCGCAGTCGCTTTTCCTGATGAACGGCGATCTAACGTTTGAGGTCGCCTCACGAATGTTGCGCCGGCCGGAAGTCGTCGCGGCTACCGATTCGCCGTCGCGCGTGCGGCAACTGTTTCTGATCTGCTTCCAGAGAACGCCGGCCGACGCCGAGCAACAAGCCACTCGCGAGTTTCTGAGTGACGCGCCAACGCCCACACGCTGGACGGCCTTCGCCCAGTCACTGCTCTTGGCAAACGAGTTCGTGTTCGTCGATTGAGTCACGGCGCGATGAAATCGTGCCAATCGAAGCCGTCGGGCAGGTGTGGCAGTCCCGTGAATTCCAAGTGCAGGATGCGACGGTGCTGCGTCGTCCCTTCGTGTGACGAGATGCTGCGGTGGGCCAGCATTGGCCGTATTGCCAGCACATCGCCTCGTGAGCCGAGGATCGGCGTCGCGGTTTCGTAACTCGCGACCGGAAATTTGCCGAGCCGATGCGAGCCGGGCACGACCAGCAACGGACCGTTCTCTTCGGTCATGTCATCGAGATGAATCCGCAGCGAGAGCATCGCTTCGAGAACCTCACGGCTGGCTTCGACGTGCGGGACTCCGGCTTTCAACTTCGGTTTGCTGAAAACGTTGCTCTCACCGAAGTGCGGCTTCACGGCGATCGTCAAATCCTTGTGCCATGGCAACGCCCACGTCCGCTCGGGTGGCTTGTCGAAGAACAACGCTCGGACCAAACCAAAGTCGGGACCAAGAACTTCTCGGAGCAATTCGAGCAGCGGCGAGCGACGCCAAATCGTTTTGGCTGGCTCAAACAATCGCAGCAAATTGCGGCCGGCATACACCGTTCCGGCTTTGTCGCGGATCGGACCTTCGGCCTCGGCGGCGCGATGCATCACGGCATCCAAGCCAGTGACCAACTCATCGACTTCGTCCGCAGAGAACACCTGCGGCAGAATGGCAAAGCCAGTTTCGAGAATCTCGTGTTGCCAGGCTGCGGTCATCGAACGTCACGCTCCGAACTTGTCCAGCCGTCCGGCGTGGGCCAGTGCGAAGCCCATCAGGTACTTCGCAGGGAATTGGCCGAGGCCACCCCGCAGGCACTCGCGTTCGCCGAACTTGTCGCAGAGGTCGGGACGGCAGCGTTCTTCAGCGGCGAGCAGGACGGGAACCGGGTGCCAACTGTGCGATTTCATTTTGCTCGGCGTGCTGTGGTCGCCAGTGACGATTAGGACGTCGGGCTTGAGCGCGGTGATGCGCGGGATCGCGGCGTCGAGTTCTTCGATGCGGCGGACTTTCTCTGAAAAGTTGCCGTCCTCGCCGGTTGAGTCGGTGTACTTGAAGTGAACGAAGAAGAAATCAAAATCCTTCCAAGATTGTTCGAGCCGCGACATTTGGTCGGACAACGTCTGGCCGGCGTCGAGCACGTTCATGCTGACCAGCCGCGCGAGGCCGCGGTACATCGGATAGACGGCGATCGCTCCGGGCTTCAGGCCGTACATCTCTTCAAACGTCGGGATCGGTGGCTTCTTGTCGATGCCGCGCAGCGTCAGCAGGTTGGCTTTTGGCTCGTCCTTCAGAAATTCGCGAGCCTGCCGGATGAATTCCTTGAGCAGTTCGGCCGTGGGTTGCGAACCCGCGCTGCGAGCGACCGGTTCGAGTGGCGCGACGCCGATCTTTTGCGGATCGGTGTCCTCGACGTCACCGCCGAGTCCTTCGCCACGCAGGACGATGACGAGGCGGTATTCCTTGACGTGCCGAACGAAGACTTCGATGCCAGGAATTTTGATGGCCTTGGCGAGCTTCGCGACGACTCGCTCGCCCTCCTCGGTCGCGATGCGTCCGGCTCGGCGATCGGTGATCAGACCGCTCGCGTCGATCGTGCAGAAATTGCCTCGGATGGCGACGTCGTTCGGGCCGAGTTCAAAGTCGATGCCGAGCGCTTCCAGTACTCCGCGCCCAATCTGGTATTCCAGCGGGTCGTAGCCAAACAAACCGAGATGCCCCGGCCCGCTCCCCGGCGTGATGCCCGGCAACACCGGAGTGCTCAAGCCGAGCGTGCCGCGTTTGGCGAGCGCATCGAGGTTGGGGGTCTTCGCCGTTTCGAGTTCCGTCAGTCCGTCAGGAGTCAGCGGCAGTCCGCCGAGTCCATCAGCAACGAGCAGCACAATCTTCGAGCCGTTGTTCGTGTTGAGTTTCCGAGTCAGGTCTTGCAGGTCGGGCATAGTGGCTTCGCGGGTGAGTGAGTTTCGTGACGAGTGTCGTTAAGTTGCGCGGATTGTTGAGAAGGCTTATGGGGGTTGCAACCTTGCAGACGACGATCGAGGTGTTGGGGTGGATTCTCTTCGCAATCTGGGCCGGAGCGTCGGGTATACCGACGGTGTGGATGCTTGGCCGGTCGTTGAAGCGGCAGTCTGACCGGCTGCCTGATCCAGGGTCATGGCCGCGAGTTTCGGTGGTTGTGCCGGCTCGCGATGAGGGGCACAAGATCGAAGCGGCGCTGAAGTCATTGCTCGCGTCGGACTACCCCGACTTCGAGATCATTGCGATCAACGACCGTTCACGCGATGAGACGGGTGCGATCATGGATCGGTTGGCCCAACGTAGCACTCTCGCTCCGCGAGAGGAATTGCCGAGCGCGGGACAGACGTTGAACGCAGAGGCGACTGCGCTCGTGGATTGCGGGTCGAGTGAGCGTTCGGCTTTCCTGTCGCGGAGCGACAGGGCTACGTTGCGGGTCATTCACATCTCCGACTTGCCGGAGGGGTGGCTGGGGAAGAATCACGCCTTGCAGGTGGGGACTCAGCAGTCGACGGGCGATTGGTTGCTCTTTTCGGATGGGGATGTCATTCACGATCCGCAGACATTGCGGCGAGCGGTGCGATTCGCGGTGGCTCAGGAGGTTGATCACCTCCCGTTGTTTCCCGACATCGAGGCAGGGGGGATGCTCGAGGCGGCGTTCGTCGCCTGTTTCGGGCTGATCTTCGCTGCGGGGACTCAGCCGTATTTGATTCCGACTCGATGGCCGCGAGCGTATTGCGGCGTCGGGGCGTTCAACCTCGTCTGCCGGTCGGCGCTGGAGCGAGCGGGCGGGTTCGAGCCGATCAAGCTCGACATTCTGGACGACGTGAAGCTCGGAAAAATGCTGAAGAGATCGGGCTCGCGAGGCAGCGTTCTGCGAGCGGGTGACGGACTCCGCATCCGCTGGCAATCGGGAGCCTGGTCCTGCGTCACCGGCTTGGAGAAAAACGCCTTCGCGTCGGCGAACTACTCAGTTTGGCAACTGCTGTGGATTTGTGGAATGACGTCGGTCGTCTTCTGCGGTCCTGCGATCGGAGCGGTTCTCGCCGGTGAGGCTCGAACGGGGTTCGTCGCGGCGGCGGTGTTGTCGCACATGCTCTACGGTCTGAATGCTTGGCTTTTCGGGCATTCCTTCTGGCTATTCCCGATGCTGATTCCGTCGGGATTGGCGTTCGTGTTCGCGTTTCTGCGATCTGGTTGGATCACGCTGCGACAGGGGGGCGTGCGGTGGCGCGACACGTTCTATCCGCTGGAAGTCCTGCGGCGAGGGTTGTTTCGGTGACGCTGTAGGATGAGCACTCCTACCCGTCCCGCACCGGCCGGAACGGGTAGGAGTGCCCATCCTACGGGTCGTGACGATTGTGCCGATGCGACTCGGACGGTCACATCGGTTGCAGGACAGCTCGGTCTGAGGGAGCCAATCGAACCGGGCGGTTCGGTTGCAATCGAAGGGGCGGAAACGTCTAATCCGGCCGCTTTCCTGGCTGGAAAGCTTCGGGCGACTGGCGGATTGATCAAACCGACGCCGGTCGACTCCTCCGAAAATCGGCAGAACAAGGAGCTGGGAAGTTCGCCGAGTGGGTTGTGGTTTGACCGTTCTCACACGAAAGGGATCAGCCAATGAGACTTGGCTGGAATTTCATGAAGTTCACTGCGTTGGTTAGCGTATTGGGGCTCTCGATTTGGGTCATCGGCTGCGGTGAATCCACATCGCCGGTCAAGCCAATCTCGCCCGTGAAAGCAAATGGCAGCGAAGCCGGCTCCACTAAGGGTGGCGGAACTGATGTTCCTCCCGCTGCCGAAGGGGACTCCGGAGCTGCGAAACCGGCCGAGGCTGGCGAGAAGAAGGAAGATCCAAAGGCTGAAGAAGCCAAGAAGGACGAGGTTCCCGCCGAGAAGAAAGAAGAGAAAAAGGAGTAGCTTGAACGGCCTTTGGGCCTCAGGCAGACGCTCACGCCGCCGCGGTTCACACCGCGGCGTTTTCGTTGGTCAGCCGCTCATTTTCTCGTCGTACAGTCGCTCGATGTCGGCGATCGTGACAGTGATCGTCCGCGTGAATCCGGTGTGAGCACGCTCGTATTGGACATTGCTCGCCTTTTCCGGATGGCGATGGACGGCGTCAGCCAGCCAGTGCCTGTCGGAGTCGGCGAGTTTGCCGATCGCGGCATCCCAAAAAGTTTTGGTTTCGATGACCAGCGAATCGACTCGCGGATCGAATTTGTTGAAGTCAGCCATGATGGTCTTCGCGTGGCGGAAAACGAGGATTTGAGAATGCCGGCAGTATAGTCGCCCACCGTGTGGTTGGTAGCGCATCGAAATGGCCGCTCACCAGAGCGTGTAGCCGCCGTCGATGACGATCGCCGCTCCGGTCACATAGCGGGCCGCGTCGCTGGCGAGATAGACGGCGAGCGGGCCGAGATCCTCCGGTTTGCCGAAGTCCCCGGCAGGGATGTGCTGCTTGAACGTGTCGATGATCGCTGGGTTTTGAGCCGCCCAGCGGACGTTCGGCTCGGTCATGAATCCGCCAGGGCAAATCGAGTTGACGGTAATCCGATGCGGTGCCCAATCGGTCGCGAGTGCTCGCGTGAACTGGATGACGGCCGCCTTTGAAGTCTCGTAGCTGCGTCCGCCAATCCCGCGGTTGGCCACCATCCCGGAGATCGACGCGATGTTGATGACTCGGCCACCTTGACCACGCTTTACCATCGCTCCGCCGATCAGCTTCGTGCAGAGGAATGTGCTCGTCAGGTTGATGTCCAAAATCTGCCGCCACTGTTCGAGCGTCTGCTCCTCGACCGGCACGTTGATCCGCCGGCCACCAACGTTGTTGATGAGAATGTCAAACGGCCCAAATTGATCGAGGGCTTGTTGGCAGACTTGCTCGCATTCGCTCGGCACACCGACATCGGCCACCAAGGTGTTCGCGGTTCGACCGAGTTGCCGAATGTCGGCGGCGGTCTTTTCCAAACTGTCGAGATCGCGGCCAACCAGCACGACATCGGCCCCCACATCGGCGATCGCCAGCGCCATCTCTCGTCCGAGTCCGCGACTGCCGCCAGTGATGAAGAGCCGCTGGCCATCCAAACGAAATCGGTCAAGCACGCTCATGCTTCGGTCTCCGGTGCTGCAATGGGAGTCTCGCCGACTGGAGTCGGCTGTTCTTCGAGAGTTGCCGGCTCAGGTGGCTTGGCCTTCCGATAAATGAAGATCTCCATGTGCGAGAACGGCCAGTGATGCGCCTGCTCCCAAACGTCGGGCATGACGAATTGCGATCCTTCTGGCGTCCGCAAGACCAACCGGGTGTCTGGCGAGCTGACATCGTCGCGAGCGAGTTGCTTGAGCACGCGAAACAACTCTGAAGTGGGCGACAACTCTTCGACCATTGCGAACGGCGGATCGAAGAACATCCAGTCGAACGGCACAAACTTGGCCGAGTCCCCTTTTGGCCGGAACGAGCAACGGAAGATGTCCGTTTGCCAGCACAAGCACGCGGCTTGAGCTTCCTCGCCGAGCGACGCGATATTGTGTTTCAGCAACTCGACCGCTTTCCGATCCTTTTCGAGGAACACCACGCTGGCCGCGCCGCGGCTGAGGGCTTCGAGTCCGATCGTCCCCGTGCCGGAAAAGATGTCCGCAACACGCTGCCCTTCGATCCAATCACCCAGCCGCGTGAACAGCGATTCTTTGACGAAGTCGCTGATCGGCCGAGTTGTCAGTCCGGGATTCGCCAACAGTTTTCGCCGACGAAATTGTCCCGCGATAATCCGCATGTGCCGTAGCCTTCCGCCCAATTATTCCGTCTTCAAGGCCGGAATCCGTTTCGGCAACTTGCCTGATTGAACCAGTTCGTAATGACGCTGAATGATGGATTCACCCTCTTCGCCGACCGTTTTGAATTTCTTCTGCAGTGGCAGCGGCGCGGGAAGATCTTCTGGGATTGACGGCGGCGGGGCGGCAGAGCGTGCTGGTGCAGGATCGCGCCGGACGATGGTTGTGTCTCCAGTTTCGCTCTGGTCTTCGTCATCCGCCAGCCAGTCCATGATGCTGTCGTCAGAGGCAGATTTTTTGGAGGAAGCCGCCGCCGCAGTTTTGTTTCCGGCAAGCTGGAACGTCACTGGTCCGACTCTCAAAATGTCTCCCGGTTGCAATTCCGATTGACCTTGAATTGCGACGTCGTTGATCAAGGTGCCATTACGGCTGCCGAGATCATGAACCACAACGTGATCTCCCTCGCATACCAAACGACAGTGTTGACGGCTGATTTCGTTGGTCGCCAGCCGAATCTGGCACGACTCATCCCTGCCAATGACGGCCTCTCCTTCGGGAAGCGTCATCCGTTTCCCTTGATGCTTTCCAGAGAGAATGATGAGGATCGCTGCCATCTAAAAAGGTACTCATGCCGTTGCTCGCATCCACGAACTTCGGGCGGAAAGAACCAAGAACTGCGACGCTGTCCATTCCGTCGCCCATCTGTCTACTCATACCGCGGAACAATCAGCGGCTCACCACAATCAGGGCATGTTAGTGTCCGGCCGCGATGCACGGGACTCACTTTAAATTTCTTTCCGCAGCGGCAATTAAAACGAATGCGTTTCTCTTCTCTTTGGCCCCCGAGATGCGTTCGCTCCCAAACACGCTGAGCAATCTCTTTGATCTCGGCGAGCAGATTGTCCGGTGTGGCAGGCTTCGTCAAATATCCGTCGGCTCCCAGTCGCTCGGACAACGCGCGCGAATCCTCTAGCGAGATTGCCGACAATACCAACACAGGAACCGATTCGTCCGAGCGTTTCATACGGTCGATCAACTCAAAACCATTTTCTCCGGGCAGGATCAAATCTGTGATCACAAAGTCCGGACGCCTCATCCGAAACGCTGAGTGCGCTTGTCCGCCATCCTTCGCCACTTGCACCCGATAGCCGTGCTGTTCGAGCAACGCCTTCAGCGAATCTGCCGCTGCGGGATCGTCCTCAACCAGCAAAATATGATGAGCCAGCGCTCCAGCCGACACGCTTTCGACATGGCTGAACAGCATTGCTCGGCCTCCTGAGCTGACGCGGACTCCAGAACGGAGTCTCTCCAAGGTTTTGGGTCGCCAACTGCTTTGGGTAAATTATCGAGATTTCCAAGGCTCAGCGAGGATCGTCACGGCCGAATTAGATCACTTGGAAACAATGCGTTCCTCGAAAACTCAAGTCCAATGAAGCCTGACATAAAGTCAGCAACTTGCTTGTCAGACATTGTATCTGATTGGCCGGGAAAACTGCGGAAAACGATCCGACCAAATAGCGGTGGTGCTGTGAATGTCAAGTGAACAAGAGAGCCAAGCGGCTTGACCGAGTGAACAATTTCTCTAATATTCGGAAAAATATTTTTGATCGCAAGCGAATCATTTTTCGTACTTCCTTAGCGACTGGTCCGAAGGGACACGGCAAATGCAAAAATGGAAGATCGAGACTTGGAGAGTCACCCCCAATGTTAGTCCTGTCCCGTAAACGTAATGAGAGCGTGGTTATCAACGACCAAATTGTTGTGACCGTGATAGACGTCCGAGGCGATAAAGTGCGCTTGGGCATCCAAGCACCGCGCGATGTGCCGATTCATCGTAGTGAAGTCATGGCCGCGATTCAGCGCGCGCAATCAGTTGGAGCGGCCGAAGTCGATGGGGCCAGCGGCGAAATGTCGGCGACGTAACGTGTTGATGTGGGCGGCTTGACAGTCATCGCTAAGGCTCTAAAGTGTGCCCCCGCTTTACGGCCCCGTCGTCTAGTCAGGCCTAGGACACCGGATTTTCGATCCGATAACAGGGGTTCGAATCCCCTCGGGGTCAGTCAGATTAAGAAGCCCGAGCAGCCGCTGGTTGCTCGGGTTTTTTTCTTGCAGTTGCTGTGATGGTCGGCAGAAAGCAAGCTCTGACGACGGATGCAGGGGACGGCTGGCCAAACCAAAGGAGTGTCGGACATGGAAAAAGCATTTGTAGGCAGATGTTGTTTCAGCGTTGGCCCGACTCCATTCCTAAGCTGGGGATCGCTGTCACTTCGCTCAACGAGTCGATTACTTTCACCAACTTTCAAATCTCCGAAAATGCCGTACTTTTCGAACGCTAACGGCCAGGCACGATGGTAGCTCGCTCGGTGATTGTGCCGTGGGAGGAAATTGTCACCGTGAAGTTGACTTCGCCAATCGAGTCGGCTCAGTTCCAGGACATGGGTTTCCAGTGTGTCGGAAAAGTCGGCTGAGTTGGCAGTCGCAGTGTGTGTAAACGCTCAGGTCATCGCGATGAGCCGGCTCAGTCCAACAGCTGGAATCAGCAGAGCCACGGTAACCATTGCCAATTCCTGTCGACCGTTGAACGCGAAAATCAGCGTCGCGTCGAGCACCACGAGTGACAACAGCAAGACCTTGATCGCCAGTTGAACATGTTGTGGACTCGGCTGAGTGATCGCGACCGCCAAGCGACGATCCAACGTGAACAGGATCATGGCCAGGATCGCCAATGCCGGCAATCGGTGATCTGCCAGCCCCGCCGTGTTGACGAACAACGCCAAAACAACCACGCCGAGGTTGATGACTGTGGCTGCCCCGAGCAACGCTCCGCGTTTGCTGACGGTGGCTTCCTGCCGAGCGAACAACGTGACGCCGACGATGTAGGTGCCCAGTCCAAGCGCAATCGGCAATTGGGGCTTTTGAAAGATGTCGACAACGTCGGCCACCGCGCTGGCTCCGAGCAGCACGTTGCCCAACCGACAGCTTCCCATCACAAGCGGCCCTAATGGCGTTTTCTTCAAGCCCCCGTCGTAGCCGAGGATGAGCACGCACAGTCCCACTGCGACCAGCAAGCTCGGCACACCAGCGCAACCTGCGGCCACAAGACCAACCAGCATCAATGTGGCGGCCAGTCGAAACGCTGAGGCCGGTGAAATCACGCCAGAGGGAATCGGGCGAGTTGGCCGCTCTTGTGCGTCGATCAGTCGGTCGAAGTAATCATTGAAGACCATCCCGGAGAGATACAGACCGGCGGAGGCGAGGCACAGCAGCAAAAACGAGGTGAGCGGATTCGGGCCTTCGTCGCTGATCAACGTTGAGTGCGTCAACAAGAAGCCGAGAAAAATATCAGCGAGCGCCGTGAAAAGCGTTGGGAGGCGGAGCAATCGCAAATAGGCGAGGATGCGGGGACTCATTGTTGGGCCGCCACTTCGTCGGTCCATTTTTCGAGAGCGATGAATTGTTTCGCGAATTCTGGTTCGTGCGGTCCCATCGGGCTTTTGAAAAACGCGGCGAGGTGATTCATCACGCCGGACTTGCCTCGACGATGTTCGCGTTCGGTGAGCCGCACCAAGTCCAACGCCAGAGGTGCAGCCAGCAGCGAGTCGCAACCTTGCCAGGTGAATTGCAGCGACATCTTCGTTCCGAGGAAGCCCTCGAAGTGGATGTGATCCCACGCGGTTTTCCAGTCGCCCATGGATTCGATGTATTCGATGCTCACCAGCGTCTGCGGCTTGTAGCCGAGGATCTCGGTTAGCAGGTGGTCCTTCGATCGAACCTTGTTGGCCTTGTTGATCGGATCATCGAGTACCTTGCCGTCCATGTTTCCGAAAATGTTGTGGCCGACCCAGCTCATGACGTTCAGATTTCGTGCGGCGAACATCGGCGCGAGCACCGCCTTCATCAGCGTTTCCCCGGTCTTGCCATCGCGGCCGACGTGCAGGCATTTTTGTTTGAGGGCCAACTCTTCGAGGGCGGGCAGATTTGATCCGACGCTCGGTGTGAAATTCACGAAGCTGCAACCCGCTTCAAATGCCGCGACCGCGTACAACGTGCTGGCGGGAACTGGCGAGGGCTGGACGCTGGCAAGAGCCGCTGACAGCTTTGCCCAATCCCAACTACTGGCATCGCTCGCAAGCGGAGGCTCGGTGGAAGACAGATACAAGACAACGACGTGGTCGAGTTGGTTGGTAGACTTGAACTGCTCGATGTCGAAACGGAGCCGCTTGACGGCGGCCAGCGGCGATTCCCCTTTCGTAGCCAGAGTCTTGGCACCGGCGAATTTCTCGATGGTCGAGCCAACGTTGATCAGGCAGCCGGGCCGAATGTTCTGGTCCCAAGCCGCGAGCCGAGAAGCGACCGCAGTCAGCAATTCTCGGTCGAACACGCGCGATTGATCGCGTAGCACTTCTGCCTCGGCGGCATAGGTCGTCTCGCGAATCTCGTGGCCTCCGACCACGAACTGCGACCAATCCACCAGATTCAGTCGTTTGAACCTCGGCGTGGTCGTGACCAGCGCCGTTTCGGGAGCGACTCCCGCCTGCAATCCAGCGAGCCCCACGGCGACGGTCGTCGAGACGCCGCCCCAAGCTCCAATCAACCACAGTCCGATACGTTCTTGCGACATTGTTTGAGCCGATCCAAGTCAGGAGAGGAATTCGGGGGCGGGAGTTTTCTGGTGGGAGACGACGCTTCAAAAAGGCTCACGCAGAGGCGCGAAGGCACAGAGTTCGGGACGAATCCGTTCCCATCCCTCTGCGCCTTCGCGCCTCTGCGTGAGCCTTTTCATCGATGGACTTCACGCGACTGTCGCGTCGATCCATTGCGACAGTGCGTTCTGGACGGACATGAGAACCTCTTCGCGAGCCTTTTTCAATTCGGTCAGTGGCAGTTGATCGCAGCTTCCCTCGGCCGGGTGTGCAAATAGGTAGAATTTGATCTTCGGCTCGGTCCCCGATGGCCGGGCCGCGATTCGGATTCCGGTGGTCGCTCCTGACAGATCAGCCACGCCGTCAAAGATCAGGACGTCGCCGGTCGGCTGTTCGATTCGGCCGATGACGCGGTTGTCGGGCAACGATCGGACTTCATGCTGCTTGTAGTCCTCGACGCGAGTCAGCCTCGCCGGGCCGACCGTCGTGGGCGGAGAGGAACGCAGCATCGCGCTGATTTTCCGAATCTGCTGCCGCCCCGTTTCACCGGTGCAAGTCTTTGAAAGTTGTCCGTCGCAGAAGTAGCCGTGCTCGAGGAAGAGTTCATCCAATCGGTTGAGCAATGTCTTGCCAGTCGCTTTGAGTTCCGCAGCCGACTCCAGCAGGAGCAGCGACGCGATGGTCGCATCTTTGTCGCGAACGTGGGTGCCGGCCAGAAAGCCAATCGACTCCTCGCAGCCGAACACGAACCGTTCCGGCCCTTCGCGGTCCATGACTTCGGCAATGTATTTGAAGCCGGTCAGCAGATCGCGAATGCAGCGGACGCCATGAGATCGAGCAATCGGCTCGATCATCGGCGAGCTGACCAGCGTCGTTGCCACAAAATGTCGTGGCGACAGCGATCCTGCTGCGAGACGCTTTCCCAAGATGTAATCCGCCAGCAGCATCCCTGTGCGGTTGCCGTTGATGATCGAGTAGCTGCCATCGGCCGCTCGTGCCGACAGCCCGACTCGGTCGGCATCCGGATCGGACGCGAGGATCAAATCGGCGTTGATCGCCTTGGCCGCCGGGACGAGTGCTTCGAGCACCACTTTTCGTTCGGGATTCGGGAAGCGGTCGGGAGCAAACGGGAAATTCCCGTCAGGCAATCGTTGAGACGGATGAATCTGCACCTGCGTGAAACCGGCTTCGAGAACTGCTCGATACACCGATGTCTCGCCGACTCCATGACAGGGGCTGAAGAGAGCGATGACGTCTCGCTTGTTCGACAGTGAGTTTTTGATGACAGCGCGAATGAACGGTGTGTCGATTTCCTCACCCACCAGCTCGATGCGGCCGTCTCCGAGCGCCGTCAGAAAGTCGACCGTCGGAATGTTCACGGCTGACTCGACCGCAGCGGTGATGATTGCCGCTTCGTCATCCAGGACTTGCCCGCCGGTCTTCGAGTAAACCTTGAATCCGTTGTCTGCCGGCGGATTGTGCGAGGCGGTAATCATCACTCCGGTCCCGCACTTCAACTGGCGCACCGCAAACGACAACTCCGGGGTCGAGCGAAATGAGGGAAATAAGAACGTCTTGATGCCGTGAGCGGCGAAGACGCTCGCCGTGATGCGAGCAAACTCCTGCGAGCGGTTCCGCGTGTCGTGCCCGATGACGGCTCGATGCCACTCCATCGGCAATGACTGTTTGACGTGGGTCGCGACGCCGTGAGCCGACTCGGCGATCGTCCGCTCGTTCATCGTCGCCGTGCCGAGTTCGGCCATCGGTCCGCGGCGACCGGCCGTGCCGAACGGGATGCGCTCCCAAAAGAAATCTTGCAGGACCGACCACTCACCGACAGCGATCAGTTGTGAGAGCCGCGGCAAGTACGCCGCATACTGCGGTTTCATCAGCCACGTCCGCAGGTTGTCCGCCGCCGCCAGAGAGAGTTTGCCACTCTGCACGGCTGCCGCGACTTGGGCTGCCGACTCGTCCAAATTGTTCGTCATGGTTGACTGTCTCTGAGAGTTGCGCCGAACTGCGCGGTGCCCCATACTCTCTCAGAGCGGATGCGGAGTCTCAAGCCTGTGCTAACACGACGCGAGGTTTCTCAATCGTGCTGTGAAAACAAAAAGGGCCGCCGCGAACTCCCGCCATCCGCGACGGCCCCGACCCTGAGCGACAATGAGACAGCTGGCCTTAGGGTTGTGGGAATGACTCTGAATTAGTTCGGAATGCCCAACAGCGATTCCTCTTCTTCTAGGATCACGATGCGGGGAGTGACCATCATCATCAGGCTTGTCGTTTCACGTCCGACGCCGGTGTTCTTGAACAATCGGCTGAGGTACGGAATCTTATTGAGGATCGGTACGCCGGCCATGTTGCGGCTTTCGCTCAACCGCTTGACGCCGCCCAGCAGCACAGTGCCACCATCAGGCACGGCTACAGTCGTCAAGATGTTCGTCTGGGCGATGACCGGTTGTTGCACAGTGATTTCACCAGCACCTGCCGCTTGAAAATTCCCGCCCCCTTGGCCGCCGCCTCCTTGACCACCGCCTCCTTGACCACCGCCGCCTTGTCCGCCACCGCCACCGATGCCGCCGAACCCAGACTGCGCGGCCATCGCCAGATCGGTTCGATCACCCATCGCTTGGCCGAACAGGCCGTGGTTGTAGACTCCACCATATTCCATGCCGGCACCACCGCCGATTCCGCCCATTCCTCCCTGGCCGCCACCACCACCTTGACCACCACCTTGACCACCACCTTGACCACCACCTTGACCACCACCTTGACCACCACCGCCTCCACCGCCTACGAATGTGAAGGAGGTCACTTCGCGGATGGTTGAAAAGTTCGGCGTCACTGCCAGACGGACGTAACGGCGATCTGCCGAAATCACCGCCTGCACCGACATGCCGACACCTTCAAAGACCTGGGTGATAACCGGCTGATAGCCCACCGAAAACGCACCCACGACCGGAATCAACGATGTCACGAACGGACGCGACGCCCCGTCAAAGACCGAACCAGTTTGTCCGTTAAAGAGCGTCACCTTCGGAGCGCTCATGATGTTGTTGCGGCGATCGCCTTGAGCGGCATTAATGAAGAAGAATGTCTCGATGTCGCTGAGGATCGCGAAGCCGACATTCAGTCCGGCGTTGGCATCGAACCGGCCGAAGTCCGGCACACCGATGCCGAACGAGCCTTGCCGAAACGCGATGTCCATGTCTTGCGTAAATGAGGTCGCGCTTCCCAAACCGACGACCTGACCTCTGCCGTAGTTGTCGCGATCCGTCAACTCGCGTTGCGGTGAAGGGGTGAAGAATGTTCCGGCCTGTCCACCTTGCTGACCTTGCTGGCCGCCGCCTTGCTGGCCGCCGCCCTGGCCTTGCTGACCTTGCTGACCCTGTTGCTGGCTTGACAGCAGTGAGCCGAACGGCGGGATCGGAATCAGACCACCTTGAGCCTCGTCATCCGGCAGACTCAGAAAGTTCACGAAGAGATTCGTGACCTACTGGAACAACTGCGTCGCTTGCAAGACTTGCAAGTGACGATCGAAGTCCGCTTCGTGTCGGTATCGGATAACTTCTTCGAGCGGATCGGCGTCGACTTCGACTTCGACCTGCAAGACAGCCTGGGCGGACCGAATCTGTTCAGCGGAGGGCAACAGGGGCAACAGGGTCAGC
>CAMDRI010000066.1 GCA_945906725.1 Candidatus Kuenenia stuttgartensis
GTGTTCTCGCTGTTCGTGATTGTGCTAGCGGCAGCCGAAGCGGCTGTGGCTCTGGCGATCGCTCTGAACTTCTACAATAACCACCTGACGATCGACGTCGATCGCGGGGATGAACTCCACGGTTAATCATGGAATCACTCGGCATCACACTGAAATGGCTCTTGGCCGCCGCCTGGCTGCTGCCGTTGTTCGGCTTCGTGGTGCAGATTTTGTTCGCGCTGAAATGGTGGGGCCGCAAGAGCAAGACCGGCGCTTACCTGGCGATCTTCTGCATTGGTGCCGGATTCGTCTGTAGTTCAACGGCGTTCTACCTCTGGGATACGCAAGTGGGGCACTTGGTTTTCAAAGAGACCAAGTCCACGTCCTCTGTTGGAGTCGCCGAACCAGCAAGTGAATTGAAGGCAGAAGCGGCAGACGAAGCCCACTCCAAAAAACACTCGGACAAGCAGACGGTTTTTTCGGGGACGTTTTACCAACTCGCGCAGTTCGGCGACCTCAAGATCTCGCTCGATTACTACATCGACAGCCTGACGCTGGCGATGTTCGTGATGGTCACGCTGATCGCCACCTGCATTCACATCTTCGCGACCGGTTACATGTCCGAAGAGCTGGTCGAGGACTACGTCGATCATCAAGTTCACTCGCACGACGGCGGACACTTCCATCGGCCGGGGCGGTTCTACCGGTTCTTCTCGTACCTGTCGCTGTTCTGTTTCGCGATGCTGGGACTGGTGATTGCCGGCAACATTTTCCAGGTCTTCATCTTCTGGGAATTGGTCGGCATTTGCAGTTACTTGCTGATTGGCTTCTACATCGAGCGGCACTCGGCCAGCACGGCGGCCAACAAGGCGTTCATCGTTAACCGCGTCGGCGACTTTGGTTTCATCATCGGGTTGATGATCCTGTGGACGTCATTCGGCACATTCAATTTTGCGGAACAGCACGCGGCGGACGGCAGTGTTCGGCCCGGCTTATTCTCGATGGTGACTCGTGATGGCCACGGTGAGTTTGCCAAGACATTTGATGGCAAAGACGTTGTTCTGAAGACTCAGCAAGATGAGCACGGAGCCTGGCAGGCTCCGCCGGAAACAAGCCCGCGCAAGACGATCGCCTACACCCTGCTGATCGTGGCGGGTTTGGGAGTCTTCGGCGGCTGCGTCGGCAAGAGTGCTCAGTTCCCCCTGCAAACGTGGTTACCCGACGCGATGGAAGGTCCGACCCCGGTTTCCGCGCTAGTGCATTCAGCAACGATGGTCGCGGCTGGCGTCTATCTGGCGGGCCGGTTCTACCCAATGTTCACGCCGGAGGTGCTGCTGGTCATCGCTTACGTCGGCTGCATCACTGCGTTCGTCGCCGCGACGATTGCGATTGTCGCGACCGACATCAAGAAGGTGCTCGCGTATTCGACGATCAGCCAGCTTGGCTACATGATGCTCGGCCTGGGTGTCGGTGGCTGGGCGGCGGGTTTGTTCCATCTCATCACGCATGCGTTCTTCAAGTCGCTGATGTTCCTCTGCTCGGGCAGCGTGATCGCCGGCTGTCATCACGAGCAAGAGATGCCCAAGATGGGCGGTCTGCTCCGTAAGATGCCGATCACCGCGCTGACGATGCTGGTCGGCGTGATCGCGATCGCTGGCTTGGCGATCCCCGGCGTGTACCTCAAGTTTTGGTGGTGCATCCCATATCTTTCGATCAATTCGGATCACGGTTACGTCCTGTCTTTTTCCGGATTCCATTCAAAGGACGCGATCCTGGCCACGGCGCTGGGCTATACGAAACTCAACCCGCTGCACTTCTTGTTGTTCCTGATTCCGCTGCTGACGGCGGGTATCACATCCTTTTACATGTTCCGGTTGTGGTTCTACACGTTCCTCGGCAAGCCGCGCGATCAACATTTGCACGACCATGTGCATGAGTCACCGTGGGTGATGACCGCTCCGTTGCTGGTGTTGGCGTTCTTCGCAGCCTTCTGTGCTCTGGGGGGCGAACATGGCAATCTTTTCCAAACGTTGAGCCACAGCGAACCCGTCCACGTCGAGCACGGCTTCGATGGATCGCACAGCCACACCGTTTCCCTGCCGGACAGCCATTCGCTGCATGCCAAGGTTGGAGACGGCGCGTCCACGCACGACGTGGCTGGCCGAGCGGCACTGTTGGCGGCGTTCATTGGGATGGCGATCTCGTACCTGATCTACGTCAAGCGAGTGGTCAATCCGGACGACATCAAACAACAAGCGGCCTCGGTTCATGCCTTCCTGGCAAACAGATGGGGCTTCGATGATCTCTACGACGTGATGTTCGTGAAGCCGGTGCATGTGGTCGCCAAGTTTGCGTCGGCGATCGACAAGTTCCTGTTCGACGAAATTCTGCACACGTTCGTGCGGATGGGAATCGCGGTCTCGAAATGGGATCGCAAGTTTGATGAAGGCGTCATTGACGGCATCGTCAATTTGATGGGGAACTCGACGCACTCGCTGGCCCTGAGTCTGCGAAACGTGCAGACCGGAAAAATTCGCCAATATGTGACGTTCATCGCGGTTAGCGTGGTGACACTGTTCGTGCTGCTGTTCGCCCTGTATCCGAAGGGTTGATTTGGAATGCGGCAAGTCATCGCCGCTTTGGATCATAGGAAAGATGGACCATGTTTAGTCCCGAAGTGCTGTCCAACTTAATCATCTTCGTGCCGACGATCTTCGCGGTCTGCTTGATCTTCGCGGACAAGGCGGCAGTCGAGTTCATGCGCGTCTGGACGCTGGTCGGAACCGCGATCACGTTCGCTTTGACGGTGGCACTGTTGGGCACCTACACGCCAGGCGACGGCGGTATTCAACAGGTCGTCGCGAAGGAGTGGATCTCGAGCTGGAACATCTATTACCGAATTGGCTACGACGGCATCAGCTTGACGCTGGTCGTACTGACGGGGTTCGTGTTCCTGGTCTCGATGCTGGCGTCGTGGGGGATCGAGAAGCACGTCAAAGGCTATTTGATTCTCTTCCTCGTTCTGGAAACCGGTGTGATGGGGGTGTTCTTCGCGCTCGACTTCTTCCTGTTCTACGTCTTCTGGGAAGTGATGTTGCTGCCGATGTATTTTCTGATCGGCATTTGGGGCGGCCCGCGTCGTGAGTACGCGGCGATTAAGTTCTTCCTGTATACGTTGTTCGGCGGTGTGCTGATGTTGATCGCCATGCTGATGTATTTCTTCGCGAGCGCCTCGATGACCGGAAACGGCATCGGATCGTTCAACTTGCTGGATCTCGCGAAATGGGCGGCTCAGGGGAACGTCTTCAGTCCCGGCTTGCAGGTCGCGGGCTTCATTTTGTTGTTCATCGGCTTCGCGATTAAGGTGCCGACGTTCCCGTTCCACACCTGGTTGCCCGACGCGCACGTCGAGGCTCCGACGCCGATCTCGATGATTCTGGCGGGCGTGCTGCTGAAGCTCGGCGGTTACGGCATCATCCGCGTCGCGTATCCGTTGTGCCCGTACGGAGCACAGTACGCCTCGTACGCCCTGGTGGCGATTGGCGTTGTCAGTATCGTCTACGGAGCGTTCGCCGCGTTGGCTCAGACGGACTTCAAGCGGATGGTGGCGTACAGCTCGGTCAGCCACATGGGTTATGTGCTGGTCGGGATCGCTGTCTGGAAGATTTCCGATGTCACTGGAACCAGCGATTATTGGCTGATGGGAATGAGCGGTGCGATGTTTCAGATGATCGCACATGGCGTCTCGTCGCCTGGCATGTTCTTTTGCGTCGGTGTGATTTACGACCGAGTGCATCATCGCGATCTCAATCAGTTCGGCGGCTTGACTGGACTGATGCCGAGATACTCCGGCATGGCGGCAGTGATCTTCTTCGCGGGTCTAGGGTTGCCCGGTCTGTGCGGATTTATCGGCGAAGTCTTCGTTGTGCTGAGTGCTTGGAACTACTCGAAGACGTTGGCGATCGTGTCGGCAAGCGGCGTAATTCTGACGGCCGGATACATTCTGTGGGCTTTGCAGCGGGTCTATCTCGGACCCGAATACAAGGGTCCGCATCCAGAAGCGATCACGCCGATGAACTCGCGCGAGCAAGCCATCGGCTGGGCGTTGATCGTTCCCTGCTTCGCGTTGGGCGTGTATCCGAACTTTGTGTTTGACTACACCGACAAACCGATGGCGAAGTTGGTCCGGTCGCTCAATGAAGGTTATCAGAACACTCCGAAACCGCACGGCGACGTGCAGACGACACAAAAGTAAGTCAGCCTTTCTGGGCTGACTTGATGAGGCATCGACGCGATCTGAAGCGTTTGGTTCAGCCTGGAAAGGCTGACCGACAACTGAAACCTAATCATGCACGATATCGGTTCCCTAGTCGTCCACATGTTGGACGAAACGACGAAGACTTCGGTCAGACTGTTCGCGCCGGAATTGGTGTTGAGCGGCACGATCGTCGTCATGCTGTTGTGCCGCATTCTGCCCGTCGTCTGGCGCATTCCAACGCAGTGGGTCGCGTTGGCCGGAGCCTTCACGGCATTCGCTTGGACACTGTACCAATTCGACCAACTGGTCACTCCGGGTGGGGCGTTGCAGGCGAAATCGTTCTTCACCGGGTTGCTGATGTTCGATCAGTTCTCGACGTTCTTCCGCATGTTCCTGAGCCTGTTTCTGATCCTGACGATCACGTTGACAGTACTGACCGGCATCCCCGATCGGGAGGACGGCCCCGACTTTTACACGCTGCTGATCGGAGCGACGATTGGCATGATGATCATGGCGTCGGCCAATCATCTCCTGATGGTATTTATCGGCGTCGAGATGACCAGCGTTCCCAGTTACGCGATGGTCGGCTTCATGAAAGGCCGTCGGAAGAGCAGTGAGGCGGCGCTCAAATACGTCGTCTACGGAGCCGGTGCGGCGGGCGTGATGTTGTACGGCATCAGCTTGCTGGCGGGGCTGACTGGAACTGGTTCGCTGCCGGACATGGCCGAGCGGTTGAGCATGATTGTCGCCCAAGGGAAGGGGATCGGCGATCCGACAAACCGCACGATCGTCCTGGCAAGCCTGATGGTGCTGGTCGGATTGGCCTTCAAGTTGTCGGTCTTTCCGTTCCACTTCTGGTGCCCGGATGCGTTTGAAGGAGCCGCCGCCGAGGTGGCCGGGTTCCTGTCGGTTGCGTCGAAGGCAGGAGCCTTTGCGCTGCTGGTCCGATTTGGTTTGGCGTTCTCCGGTGACTCCAAAGAAGTGTCGAGCATCGCATTCGCGCTGGGGATTGGCTTGGGAGTGCTCGGCGCGGCGACGGCGACGTTCGGCAATCTTTCGGCCTACGGCCAATCGAACATGAAACGTTTGCTGGCGTATTCGACGATCGCTCATGCGGGTTACATGCTGATGTCGGTGTCGGCGTTGATGGTGCTGCGATTCAGTAAACATGCGAATCCTGAGGCCGTTGCGGAAGCCAATGCGGCGTCGCTGTCGTGCATCGAAGGGTTGATGTACTACCTCTTCGTGTACTTGTTCATGAATCTGGGAGCCTTCGCGATCGTCGCGCTGATTCGCAATCAGATTTTCAGCGAGGAACTGGATGACTACAACGGCCTGGGGACGCAGTGCCCGGTGCTCTGTTTCGGCATGACGATTTGCGTCTTCAGCTTGATCGGTCTGCCGCCGATGGGCGGGTTCTTCGCCAAGTTCGCGATCTTCTACTCGGTCTTCAAAGCGACCTCGGTGCACTGGGTGATGTGGTTCGTGCTGGGGGTCGGAGCGATCAACACGGTCTTCAGCCTCTTCTATTACATCCGCATTTTGAAGGCGATGTATATCAAGCCGCGACCGGAGGGTGCTCGCAAAGTGAGCTACGACCTGATGCCGGTGGGGCTGTTCGTGTTGATGATCTGCCTGCCGGTGCTGGGCCTTGGACTTTTCCCGGCTCGATTCACCGAGACGTTCCATCATGTCGCGTCGGTGTTGCTGACGGGCCGTTAATGGTCGATTTGAGATTTGAAATCTGAGATTTGAGATCGTTCATGGCACTTTCGACCGAATTGGAAATCCTGAACCGCGTGCAGCGGGAATTGTCGGGCTGCTTCTTGCAGTACGTCGGCGAGATTTGGCCGTGGACCTCGGTCGGAGCCGATGGTGCGAAATTGAAAGCCATGCTCGATCAGTGCGTGGCGCGGCAACGACAGTCGATCGCTCTGCTCACTGAGTATCTCGCCCCGCGCCAGACGCGCGTGGAGTTCGGCAGTTATTCGGCCGACTTCACCGACCTGCATTACGTTTCGCTGCACTTCCTGCTCAAGCATTTGATTTCCAGCCAATCGTTGATTGTCGAGTCGCTGAATCGAGCGGTCACGATGTTGCCCGGCGGCGATGAGTCGCAAGAAATCCTGATCGCCGTCCGTCAGAACGAGCAAGAGAATTTGGCTGCCCTGAAAACGGCGGCGGCCTAATCCGTCGTGAGGCGGCGACATGCTGTTCGACACGCACGCTCATCTGGACGAGGACGCCTTCAGTCAGGACGCCGATGAAGTCATCGCGCGAGCGGTTGCCTCCGGCGTGACGACGATGCTGGCGGTGGCGACGACGGTCGAGAGCAGTCGCGCGACGATCTCGCTGGCGATGCGATTCCCGAATGTGTTTGCGTCGGTCGGCATCCATCCAAACTACGCGGTCCAGGCCCAGCCGGGGGATTGGGAGGCGATCGAAGAATTGGCGTCGTCGTCGAAGGTCATCGCGATTGGCGAGACGGGACTGGATCGGTACTGGGACCATACGCCGTTCGATGTGCAACTCGAGTACTTTCGCCGCCAAATTGAACTGGCGGGACGTTGCGATTTCCCGTTCATCGTGCATTGCCGTGAGGCCGAACCGGATGTGGTCGCCGTGCTGCGTGAGATGGTCGGAGCGGGACAGCTCAAAGGGATCATGCACTCGTTCTGCGGCAGTCGAGCGACGCTCGATGCCGCGTTGGAGTTGGGCCTGCACATTTCATTCGCGGGGATGTTGACGTTCAAGAAAAACATCGAACTGCGCGAACTGGCGAAGTCCGTGCCGCTCGACCGGCTACTTGTGGAGACGGATTCGCCGTACCTGGCTCCGCAGCCAAATCGAGGCAAGCGGAACGAACCGGCATTTGTTCGACACACGGCGGAGTGTCTCGCAGAAGTGCGTGGTCAAACGCTCGACCAGTTGGCAGCGATCACGACGGCGAATGCTCGGCGGTTGTTTAGACTGTCGGATGTGCTCGGTTAAACGAAACGATCAGAAGAATTTGCTAAGATCGGTGGTGGCACCTACAGTCCGCCTGCTTTTCCTGCCACTCCCTCCTCGAAATTGGAGTCTGCCGATGCGAACGACGTTGTCACTGACCTGCTTGGGACTGACTTGTGCGATGCTTTCGTTGACGGCGATCGGCGCCGATGCTCCGGCGTCGAAGAATGATTGGCCGAGTTGGCGAGGTCCGAAGCGGGACGCCATTTCAACCGAAAAAGGCTTGCTGACCGAATGGCCGGAGGATGGGCCGGAGGTCTTGTGGACCGCCAAAGACTTGGGGCGTGGCTTTTCAAGCATCGCGATTTCCGGCGGTCGCATCTACACAATGGGTGATCGCAAGGGTGGTGCGTTTCTGATTTGCCTCGATCTGGATGGCAAGGAGCAATGGGCGGCGCGAGTGGGTGGCGGCGATCCGAATTGCACTCCGACCGTGGATGGCAACCGCGTCTACACAGTGGATCGCAACGGCGAATTGACGTGCGTGGGGACTGAATCTGGCAACGTCCTGTGGTCGAAGAGTTTCACGAAAGATTTTGGCGGCAAAATGATGTCGGGCTGGGGTTTCAGCGAGTCTCCGCTGGTGGACGGCGACCGATTGATTGTCACGCCGGGTTCCAACGACGCGATGCTGGCGGCGCTCGATAAGAAAACTGGCGACGTGATTTGGAAGTCGGCCGTTCCGAAACTGGGAAACAAAGGGGGCGACGGAGCTGCGTATTCGTCAATCGTCATCAGTAATGCCGGCGGCACGAAGCAGTACGTGCAACTGGTCGGAAAAGGGATCGTGTCGGTGCGAGCCAACGACGGGAAGTTCCTGTGGAACTACAACAAGATCACGAACGGAACAGCAGCGATTCCGACTCCGATCGTGCGAGATGATTATGTGTTCTGCTCGTCCGGTTATGGCGAAGGTGGTGCGGCTCTGCTGAAGATCGTGAAGGAGGGAGCGGACCTGCGTGCCGATGAAGTTTGGTACAAAAAGGCGGGTGAGTTGCAGAACCATCATGGTGGCGTAGTGCTGCTCGGCGATTACCTCTACATGGGCCACGGACACAACCAGGGTCTGCCGGTTTGTGTGAACTTTCTGACAGGCGAACCAACTTGGGGCCCCAAGCGTGGTCCCGGTGGCGACTCGGCTGCGGTGGTCTACGCGGATGGGCATCTCTACTTCCGCTATCAAAACGGTGTGATGGCTCTGATCGAGGCGAATCCCAAAGAGTTGCAGGTGAAGGGCAAGTTCGACGTGAAGACCAAGGATGGGCCGGGGTGGCCGCATCCGGTAGTGCTCGACGGGCGGTTGTATCTTCGCGATCAACAGCACCTGCACTGTTACAACATCAAAAAGAGCTGACTCCCGAAGTGAGTTCAGACGCGAGACAATCACGGCCTGACGTCGAATTGGCGTCGGGCCGTTTTTGTTTTGCGGGCGTTTGTCACGTGAGATGCCCGATTCTCCGTTGGCATTCGTAGGTCGGGCAACCACGCGGCTTGACGTTTGAGCATGGCTCGCTGATGCTGTTTGCGGTTACGCAAGCAGAACCAGATTGGCCCCTCAGATCGCACGCTTCGGTTTTTCAACATGCTGGACTCCGAGCTTTCCGTGTTGCTCGTGGAGGACAACCCCGCGGAAGCGCGGCGGCTGAGTGATTTGCTTGCGCAAACCTCGCAGTGCCGGATGCGAGTAACGCATGTGGCCAGCATCGGGGCCGCCAAACGGTCGTTCTCGAAGACTCCGACGGACGTGATTCTGCTCGATTGGGTCTTGCCCGACCGATACGGCGTCGACGGATTGCGCGACTTGCAAGCGGTGGCCCCGCGCACTCCGGTACTAATGTTGGTCGGCTGGGATGACGACGAGGCTGCAATGAATTCGTTGCGAGCCGGCGCGCAGGACGTGCTGATCAAGGAGCGGATGACGACTTCGATTCTCGAACGCACGATTCGCTACGCCGTAATGCGTCAGCAGACCGAATCCGCGTTGCGGCAGACCGAAGAGATGTACCGTTCGCTGATCGAGTCGCTGCCGATCAACGTGTTTCGCAAGGACGCTCAGGGGCATTTCGTCTTCGCTAACCAGAGGTACTGCGACGAATTACACAAGCAACTGGGGGAGTTGGTTGGCCGTACCGACTTCACGTTTTTTCCACCGGAGTTGGCGGAGAAATACCGCCGCGACGACCAGCGTGTCATGCGAGAACGGCTGGTGGTGGAAGACATCGAAGCACACCACACGCCGGATGGCGAACGGTTGCATGTGCAGGTCATGAAAGCTCCCGCGACCGACGCGAAAGGGAAGGTGATCGGGACGCAGACGATGTTCTGGGACGTCACCCCGCGTGTCGAAGCCGAGGAGGCGTTGCAGCGCAGCACATCTCGATTCAAAAAGCTGTTCGACGCGAACATCATCGGCATCATGCTGGCAGACTTGTCGGGGCGAGTGTTGGAGGCGAACGATGCCTATTTGACGTTGACCGGATACTCGCGAGAAGACCTGACCTCTGGCCGGCTGCGCTGGGACAGGCTCACGCCGCCGGAGTTTCGTGAGTTCGATCTGCGAGCGATCGAATCGCTGAACCGAACGGGGGTCTGTCCTCTTTGGGAGAAGGAGTACATTCGCAAAGATGGCAGTCGCGTGCCGGTGATGCTCGGGGTGTCGATGCTCGATAACTCGACCAGCGAGTGCATCTGCTTCGTACTCGACATGACCAAGCAGAAGCGGGTCGAGGTGCAGTTGTTGCGAGCGAAAGAAGAAGCCGACTCTGCCAGCCAGGCCAAGAGCTTGTTCCTGGCGAACATGAGCCACGAGATCCGCACCCCCATGAACGCGATCATCGGGCTGACAGAATTAGCGCTCGATTCGGATTTGACTCCGCAGCAGCGTGACAATTTGACGGTGGTGGCGGAATCGGCTGAGGCGTTGCTATCCCTGATCAATCACATCCTGGATTTCTCGAAAATTGAAGCGGGTAAGCTCGAACTTGATACGGTGGAGTTCAGCTTGCGGACGATGATCGCCGGCATTTTGAAGACGCTGTCGCTAGAAGCTCATCGCAAGCAATTGGAGCTGGTCGGAGACATTCGCGCAGACGTGCCTGATCGGCTGCTCGGCGACGTGGTCAAGCTGCGGCAGGTTTTGATGAACTTGTTGGGCAACGCCATCAAGTTTACCGATTCCGGTGAGGTTGTCCTGCGGGTGATCGTCTCGTCGCGCGATGAGTTGTCGCTGGAACTTCGATTCGAAGTGATCGACACCGGCATCGGTATCCCCGAAGACCGTCAACACGCGATCTTCGAGGCATTCGAGCAAGTTCACACGTCGATCAATCGTAAATACAGCGGTACCGGATTAGGACTGTCGATCACGTCGAAGCTGGCGCAACTCATGGGGGGACGCCTGTGGCTGACGAGTGAACCCGGACGTGGCAGCACGTTCTTCGTGACCAGCCGAGTGCGTCCTGCCGTTTCGGAGTTGGTTGCGGCCGCGATGAATCCCTCGCTATTGGATGGACTGCGAGTGCTGATTGTCGATGACAACGCGACCAGCCGGCAGAACTTGATGGACCTGCTGACCTCTTGGCGAATGCGGCCGATGGCCGTGGCCGGGGCGAACGAAGCGCTGACGACATTCGAATGCGCGAAGGACGAGGACAGTGCCTTCGCGTTTTCGCTGATTGATTCCCAAATGCCAGGTGGCGACGGCTTTGATTTGGCGACCACCATTCACGGGGAGTTCGCAAATCGAGCCGGACACATGCTCTTTCTGCTTAGTTCGCCCGATCGCGCGGCGGAATTGGCGCAATGCGATCAAGCTGGGATCGCAGCCACCATCTCCAAACCGGTGAATGAATCGGAGTTGTTTGACACGCTGATTTCGCTGCGTCTGGGATCTGGCGACGAGGCAGTTCCCACGCTGCCTGCACGAACTGCTGCGAAGGCTCGCACCATGCTGCGCGTGCTGTTGGTCGAGGACAGTCGGTTCAATCAAAAACTCGCGATCGCGCTGCTGGAAAAACGCGGGCACCAGGTCACTCTCGCGCACAATGGGCGTGAAGCGGTTGACATATTCTTTTGGCAGCCGTTTGATCGCGTGCTGATGGATGTGCAAATGCCCGAGATGGACGGCCTGGAGGCGACGCAATTCATCCGTCAGCGTGAGGCGCGATCCGGCTGGCACGTGCCGATCATTGCGATGACTGCTCAAGCGATGAGCGGCGATCGCGAACGCTGTCTGGCGGCCGGCATGGACGAGTATCTCACGAAGCCGATCCGGGCTGACCATTTGTACGAGGTTCTGGAATCGGACTTTTCCAAGGCGGTGTTTCCTCAGGAATCGTCCTTCAAATCCGACCGAATAACTCGTCGCAAGACGACACAAATGCCTCTCGAAGAAAAGGTTCCTCCTCCACCACAAACCAATGGCAGCATCGTCAATTGGAGTCAGGCCTTGTCGGTTGTTGGTGGCGACACGGCGTTGTTACGTGACGTCACCGTCGCCGGCCTCGAAGACTTTCCACGCTGGATGAAAGAGCTGGATCAGGCATTAGCCAAGCAGCAAGCTCATCTGTTTCGTCGGGCCGCACATTCATTGCGAGGTGCGTGTCGCACATTTGGATTGGACCGGCTCACAACGCCGACACAGGAATTGGAAACGCTCGCACTGGCTGGTAATCTGGCTGCCGCTGAACAACTGCTGAACTCGCTGCGACCTGATCTGCAGGCGTGTCAAACCGAGCTGCAGGCGTTTTTGGAAAAGCCGTGAGGCTGACATGACCACCATCTTGGTTGTCGATGATTCCGCGATGGACCGTCGCGTCGCTGGCGGGCTTCTGGAAAAGGAGCCGGACTGCCAAGTGTTTTATGCCGAGGACGGCTATCTGGCATTGAAGTCGGTGGATGAGAATCTTCCGGACGTTGTGGTCACGGACATGGTCATGCCGCATCTCGACGGCCTGCAACTGGTCGAAGCGATGAAGCGCGACTTTCCGCTGATCCCGGTGATCATCATGACCGCCGTCGGAACCGAAGAGACCGCCGTGCAAGCTTTGAAGCGCGGCGCGGCCAGTTACGTGACCAAGCGACGACTGGCTCAAGACCTGCTCGAAACTGTGCGGATGGTGCTGCAAGCCGCCGACGATGAGCGGAATGTTTCTCGGCTGCTCGTTCATCGTACTCAGCAGGCCGAGTTCAAATTTGTGCTCGAAAATGAACTGCCACTGTTGGCCGCCTCCGTAACCCACATGCAGCAGACGATGAGTGCGATGGGCTTGTTCGACGAATCCGAGCGTCTGCGGATCGGCGTCGTTTTGGAAGAGGTGTTACTCAACGCGATGTTTCACGGCAATCTCGAACTGTCGTCCTCACTGCGCGAAGACGATAAGTCGACGTACCACAAAGTGGCTCGTGTCCGGGCGAAGGAGTCGCCGTACTGCGAGCGGCGAATATTTATGGACGCCTCGTTCTCGCCGTCGGGCACGGAGTTCAAGATTCGTGATCAGGGGCCGGGCTTCAATCCAAAGGATCTGCCCGATCCCGCCGACCCTGCGAATCTGCATCGTGCGACGGGTCGCGGCTTGCTGTTGATGCACACCTTCATGGACACCGTCGTGTTCAACGAATCCGGCAACGAAGTGCGGCTGACGAAAATCGCCCGCCGTGTTAATGTCGAGCCGTTCGTGTGACCGCACGTAGTTTGGGCACTCCTGCCCGACCCAAACCGACGGGCAAGAGTGCCCATCCAACGAATCAGCCTATGAAATTTGCTCTGATTATCCCGGACGGCGTCGCCGATGAACCGCAGCCGTCGCTCGGTGGCAAGACGCCGTTGCAAGCCGCTCACATTCCGAACATGGACGAGATCGCGCGGCGCGGGATTGTCGGCCTAGCCAACAACGTCCCCGATGCGCTGCCGTCTGGCAGCGACGTTGGAACGATGAGCCTCTTCGGCTACGACCCGCTCGTGTATCACACCGGCCGAGCACCACTCGAAGCCGCCGCGCAAGGCATTTCGCTCGGACCGGACGATTGGGCGATCCGGTGCAACTTCGTGACGGTCGTCGACAACTGCATGAAGAGTTTCACGGCTGGTCAAATCCTCAACGACATCGGCCAGCAACTCATCGAAGCCTTGCAACACGCCGCTTGCGGCGATGCTCATTGGAAATACTTTGCCGGTGTCAGCTACCGCAACCTGCTGATCTATCGCGGACGGGGCGAGCCTTCGCCATTCGCCGCCGACACGAACACGACTCCGCCACACGACATCATCGATCAGACGATTGACCCATACTTGCCGAGCGGTACGGGTTCGAATTTGCTCCGCGACTTAATGACACGCAGCCGAGATTTGCTGGCGAGCGTTGAATCGAATCGAACTCGTGGCGACAACGCGGCGACGCAAACGTGGTTGTGGGGCCAAGGCAAAGCTCCCAACCTCAAGCCATTCGTCGAACGCTTCGGGGTGCGCGGTGCGGTCATTACGGCGGTCGATTTGTTGCGCGGCATCGGCCGCTTGCTCGGCTGGCAAGTCATCGAAGTGCCGGGCGCGACGGGTTATCTCGACACCGACTACGCCGCAAAAGGCCGTTACGCAGTCGAAGCCCTCAAACGGCCGGACATCGACTTCATCGTCGTCCATGTCGAAGCCACCGATGAGGCGTCGCACGAAGGCCACGCTGATGAAAAGGTCAAAGCGCTGGAACGGATCGACGCCGACATCGTCGGGCCGGTTCACGACTATCTGCACTCGCAAGGGGACTACCGAATTCTAATCAGTCCCGATCATCCGACGTTTCTGCGCACGAAGACTCACAGCCACGGCTTCGTCCCGTTCGCGATGTGTGGCACGGGAGTCGCCTCCGTCGGGATGCCGACTTACGACGAAGCGGTCGCAGCGACGTCGCACTTATGCTTTGACAAAGCCTGCAACCTAATGCCCTTGTTCATGCAACGCCAATAACCAACCAGCACGAAGCGCGAGCGAGTGGTCTGTGTTCAGCGAGGCGACCACTCGCTCGCTCGTCGTGCTAATTCTGAAGCTCTTCAACCACGGATCGCCAACCATGAAAGCCATTCAGCTCGAACAGCCCGGACAGTTTCGTCACATCGAGATTCCTGAACCGAACCGGCCTGGATCTGGCGAGGCACTCATTCGAGTGCATCGTGTTGGGATCTGCGGCACCGACATCAGTGGGTATCTCGGCAAGATGCCGTTCTACAGCTACCCGCGTATTCCGGGACACGAACTCGGCATCGAAGTGGTCGAGGTTGGTTCCGGCGTGACCAACGTGAAGTCCGGCGACCGTTGCTCGGTCGAGCCGTACATGAATTGCGGCGAGTGTTACGCCTGTCGCAGGGGCAACAGCAATTGCTGCGAGAAGCTGCAGGTGCTCGGCGTGCATATCGACGGCGGGCTGCGTCCGCAATTCGTCTTGCCCGCTCGGAAGCTGCATCCGTCGAGCAAGCTGACTCTGGAACAACTCGCACTGGTTGAGACGCTCGGCATTGGCTGCCACGCCGTCGATCGAGCGAACCCGCAAACCGGCGAGCATGTGCTGGTCATCGGTGCCGGTCCGATCGGCCTGTCAGTCATCGAATTCACCAAGCTGACCGGCGCGACGATCACGGTGCTCGACATGAATCAGGGACGACTCGATTTCTGTCAGAAGACGATGGGAGTCGCGCACACGATCCGCTTCGTCGGCGACGGCAGTGAAATGAAGACCCTGCAAGAAATCACGAACGGCGCGCTGGCCGCTAACGTCTTCGACGCAACCGGCAGCCCGAAGTCGATGTGCAACGCCTTCAACTACGTCGGCCACGCCGGCCGAATCGTCTTCGTGGGCATCGTCACCGACGAGATCAGCTTCCCCGACCCGCTATTCCATCGTCGCGAGATGACGATCTTCGCCTCACGCAACTCGCTGCCGAAAGATTTTGGAAGGATCATCAACCTGATCGAGACGGGCCGAATCGACACTCGTCCGTGGATCACCCACCGCACGCCCTTCGACGGTCTGATCGAGGTCTTCCCGTCGTACACGAAACTCGAAACCGGCGTCATCAAGGCGATCGTTGAGGTCGCGTGACCGACAAGGATTACTCGCGTCCAGAGTGCAGCTTTTGCAGCCACGGGGCGAACACCAGAATCAACACGCCTGACCCGATCGATGAGACAAAGAACAAGAAGAAGAAGTCGGCTTGCCCTCCAAAGTTCCAGGGCAGAGCGATCTCGCCCTTTTCGATGCGTTCCGTCATTCCGGCGAGTTTGCCGCCGATCACATAGGCCATGAAACTGCTGATGAACCAGATTCCCATCAGCAGTGTGACGTGTTTCTTCGGCGCGGTTTTCGTGACGAACGCCAGTCCGGTCGGCGACAGGAAGATCTCACCGATGGTGTGCAGCACATACGTCGCGGCGATCAGCCACATGGCAGCTTTGGTACCGTCTTTGGCCTGCATTCCCGCCCAGACCGTAAAGAGGTATCCCAGTCCCAGAAGGATCAGCCCCAGCCCAATTTTCACAGGCTGGCTGGGATTGCGGCGTTGTTGCTCGAGCTTCGTCCACAAGATTCCAAAGATTGGAGCGAGCAGCACGATGCCAAAGGGATTGATGTCTTGGAACCATCCAGTCGGGACCAGGAAACTGCCGAGCATTCGATCGGTCTTCTCGTCCGTGAAGAAATTGATGCTGGTCGCGGCCTGCTCAAACGCCAGCCAGAAAAACGTGTTGAAGACCATGTAGATAAAGATCGCGGCGACCGGGCCGCGATCGGTGGATTCTTGAGTCGTTGTGAAGAACACCGCCCAGGCGATTCCGCCAAGCAGCAGGACCCACACCAGCCACGGTTGGCTCAGTATTTGGTCGATTTGCTTTAGCAGCCCGATGTGAAAGAACATTGCCGCGACACCCGCGATAACAATGCCCGTCAGCAGGAAGACGGGAGCGGCGGAACCTCGACCGTCGCGGGGCAAGCCGATGTCTTCCAGGAATCGCGGACGCACGGTGAGGTACATCGCCAAGCCCGCCAGCATTCCGGCCGCCGCGGCACCGAAGCCGTAGTGCCAGCCGACTTGTTCGCCCAGGTAGGCACAAGCCGTTGTTCCCAAAAACGCGCCAACGTTGATCCCCATGTAGAAGATTCCGAATGCTCCCTCGTGCCGCGGGTCGCCATCGGGATAAAGCTGGCTGACCATCACCGAGACGCTTGGCTTGAAATGCCCGGTGCCAACGACGATCAACGCCAAACCGAAGATGAACAGGTCCAGCCCCATCTGATTCATCGCCATCCCACCCATGCCGGAGATCGCGAGCACGATGTGTCCCAGCGCGATGAGCAGCCCTCCGACGACCATCGAGCGATGCGTTCCGATCAGCTTGTCGGCGATCAAGCCTCCCAGGATCGGCAGCAAATACGCCATGCCGCCGTACCAACCCATGAGGTTTGTCGCTTCTTCCTTCAGCCATCCGCGACCCGGATTGAATCCAGCGATCGCACCGGGAGGCGGATTCGCCATCCCGTCCACGGCACACTTCAGGTACAGCCCAAGGATCGCGCGCATGCCGTAGAAGCTGAATCGCTCCCACATTTCCACGCCGAACAGCACGAACAAACCCAGCGGATGACCGAACCATGTTTTCGCTGAGGCGGCAGACGGACTCCGTTCGTCGGACATGGTTCCCTTTCAGAGCGAGGGGCGGTCGAAACGGGATGGGCCGGACAAGGCGGGCGAGAGCATGATGCTCGGTCGTTTCGAATTCAAGCAGGCCGATAGGGGTCGCAGCGGGTTGCCTTCCGACAGCAACGACGTTCCCAGAACGCAACATCCGTCCGATTGTGCGGTGTTGCAAAACAACACAGCCGACGAATCGTCGAAGTTCGACGGATTCTCGCAGTGGCTGTTTCTCGCGGGAATGCTTGGATTTTTGCTCGTCGCAAAAAAAATTCGAGACTGGCCCAATCATTGCGATTGTCTCATTCGCGCATTTGCGAACCATGTTTCGACCGGCCCTCCCGCGACGCACCCCCAAGAGATCACTCACATGGCCAAACGAAATCGACTCCACTTTCACGACTGGCACGGTGCCAAGGTCATCGACCTGGGCACGATGGAGATTTGGGACGGGGCTGACCTCGCCCTGCTCCGCGAAACGTTGACGCTGATGATCGACCGGCAGCGGCATCATTCCATCGGCGTCAACATGGAATTTGTGAAGTACATCCCCAGCGGCTTCTTCGGCCTGCTGTATGACTGGCGGGAAAAGGGCATTCGCGTGCAGCTTTTCAATCCGCAACCACACGTTCAACGGATGTTGTGGTTCCAACAGTTCATGCAACCGGTCGCCAAAGGGTGCTTCCTGATGCTCGCCGATCCGAAGCAGCCGTATTTGGCGGGATCGACCCCACCGTGGGCGACGACCGCTCCGATTGGATTCGAGGACGATGACGAAGTGGAAGTCAGCCATTTCTCTCAGGCGAATGACGACGACGAAGCGGAGTTGGCATTTGCGCTGGTTGGAGACGACGAAGAGGACGACGACTTCGAGTCCGCCGTCGATGACTGACCGTTCGAAACCGAGTCAAGAGAAACACGGCCACTCGAACTGAAATACTGAAACCCTCGGAGTTGACTGCTCCGGGGGTTTTGTTTTTGTGGTGGTATGTCTCGCATCTGGCCGACGCGAGCCGTTCGGCCACCATTGTTGCCACTCCCGTTTGTCCGGATACGATATCCCCTCGTTCCGTCCGTCGGAGGCGGAGGTTTGGCTGGCCGGTCTTGCGATGCACTTCTTTCGCGAACATGGCAGTCTTTGATCGCCTGTTTTCGCGCTCGATCGGTTGGCTCCGTGACGCACATCACCGAGGGAGCCGAGAATGTCGAAGCACAAGGTCGATGAGATCAGGAACGTCGCTTTCGTCGGGCACGGGCATTCGGGAAAGACCACGCTGGCCGACTTGCTGCTGTTCAAGTCGGGAGTCGGCACGCGAGCAGGTTCGGTCGATGACGGGACCAGCTTGCTCGATACTGACGACGACGAAAAAGAAAAAAAACAGTCCCTGTTTTCGCACGTGTGCCGCTATGAGCACGCCGACCATCGCGTCAATTTGATCGACTGCCCCGGCTACCCCGATTTCATCGGCCAGGTCTGCGGTGCATTGCGAGCGGTTGAAACTGCTGTCGTTGTGCTGAATGCGAATGCCGGATTGGAAGTGAATGCTCGCCGGTGTTTCCAACTGGCGACCGACGAGCATCTCGCGCGGATGATCGTGATCAACCGAGTGGACGGCGACAACATCGATATCCCAAAGCTGGTGGCCACAATTCGCGATCACTGGGGCAACGCCTGTGTGCCGATCAACGTCCCCAACGGGACCGGCGCGAAGTTCACCGCCGTTCACAGCGTGCTACAAATCAAAGGCGAAGCCCCGGCAGGCTTGCCGCTCAATCCCAAGGACTACCATCAGGCGTTGATGGACGCGATTGTCGAAGCCGATGAAGCGCTGATGGAACGCTTTCTCCTGGGCGAAGAAGTCTCCGAAGACGAGATCATTCATCTCATCGGCAAAGCGATCGGGCACGGCACGCTGATTCCAATCCTGTTCACGTCAGCAAGGGCCGACGTCGGCGTGCAGGAACTGTGCGATGCGCTGGCCGACTACGCTCCATCGCCGCTGGACGAAGACCGTCCGGCCAAGGGTGAGAAGGGCGAGGACATCGTCATCAATCCGAACCCGGACGATCCATTTGTCGCCGAGGTCTTCAAGGTCCGCATCGATTCGTTCGTGGGCAAGATGGCCTACCTGCGTGTCTACGCCGGGCACATCGGCAAGGATGTGACGCTGCACAATCACCGCAGCGGAAAGCCGGTCAAGATCGGCCAAATGCTGGAGATGCAAGGCTCGAAGCACGAGAACGTCGACACCGCGACGTCGGGCGACATCATTGCCGTCGTGAAAGTCGAAGACCTGCAAGTCGGCGACACGCTGTCGGCTCAAGGCGTGCATCTCGATCTGCCGGAACTGAAGTTCCCGCGTCCGATGGTCGGCCTGGCCGTCACTCCGAAAACCGCTGTGGACCAGCAAAAGATCTCCGTGGCGCTGCACAAGATCGAAGAGGAAGACCAGACCTTTCACGTCACGCGCGAAGCTCAGACGCACGAAATGGTCATCCAGGGCATGAGCGACCTGCACCTGCAAGCGATCGTGCATCGACTGCACAAGCGCGACAAAGTCGACGTCAACACCGCCATGCCGCGCATCCCGTATCGCGAGACGAGCAACGCCAACGCCGAGGGCATGTATCGCCACAAAAAACAGTCTGGCGGCTCTGGCCAATTCGCCGAGGTCCACATGCGCATCGGACCGCTGCCGCAAGGCATTGTGCCGGAGGAATACTTCATCAAAGAACGCTTCGAGAGCTTGCGATCGTTTCATTACGACCCGCAGCTGAACTTCGCGTTTCTCGATTGCGTCAGCGGCGGCAGCATCCCAAACAATTTCATCCCGGCCGTCGAGAAGGGGGTCAAGGAACGCATGGAGAAAGGTGTGCTCGCTGGCTACCAAGTTCAGGACTGCTGGTGCGCGTTGTTCTTCGGCAAGGACCATCCGGTGGACAGCAACGAAACTGCGTTCAAGACCGCCGGGCGGCAGTGCTTCAAAGAGGTCTTCGGCAAAGCGAAACCGGTGCTGCTCGAACCGATCGTGAAGGCCGAGATCACTGTTCCCGGCGAGAAGCTCGGCGACATCACCAGCGACCTCAACACGCGCCGCGGACGCATGGAGGGGATGGACACGCTCCCCGGCAATTTTACGATCGTGAAAGCCTCGGTCCCGCTGGCCGAAATTCAGACTTACGCTCGATCGCTATCGAGCATCACCGGCGGCCAAGGCTCGTACACCTTCGAGCCCAGCCACTACGAAGTCGTCCCGGGCAATGAACAGCAGAAGATCGTCGCCTCGGCCAAGGTTCACGAAGAAGAAGAGTGATCGGAATCCATGAGTCGGCTGTGGCGCACGCGAGCCGCGTGCGCCACATGGCTCAAAAGTGAAGCTGCACGCCGGCCACGAAACTCGGCAATGACGTGCCACCGATTCTGAGGTAGTCGTAGCCGGTGAAGACTTTCAGGCGATTGAGCATTACGCCGACGGTCGCTCGGCCGAGAAAGTGCGTGGCATGTCCCAGCGTGCCCCAATCGATTGAACCGGAAGCACCCACGGATCGGCCGGATAGAAATCGGCGCCGTAGGTGAAGTTGAATCCCGCGTTGCCGCCAAAGCGATCCGACAGGCAATCGACTCCCAGCCCGGTGTAGAACCCCGCTCACCGACTCTAAGCGAACCGGTAGCCGATCAATACGACTTGCCGGCCGTGCGACTTGTTCCAATTTCGGAGCAGTCGTAGCATCCGTCGAACTTAGTCCCTTCAGTTCGGAGAACCTGCCATGCGCAATTCTACTTTGTGGTTGTCGTCGCTTTTGTTGCCGTTTCTGCTCTCCTCGTCTCAGGCCGCCGATGACGATTTCAAGCCGATCTTCGACGGTAAGACACTGGCCGGGTGGCACAAGAACCCCGAACGAATCGGCCACGGCACCGGCGGAAGCTGGGTCGTCGAAGACGGAGCCATCTCCGGCGAGCAAGACCCGCCCGGCAGCGGCAACGGCGGCATTCTGCTGACTGACGAGAAGTTCAAAGACTTCGAGTTGTTGATCGACATGAAGCCCGATTGGGGCGTCTGCTCCGGCCTGTTCGTGCGGTCCAATGACAAAGGCCAATGCTTCCAAATGATGGTGGACTACCATGACCGCGGAAACGTCGGCCACATCTACGGCGAAGGGACCGGTGGCTTTAACACGCGACCGTACGACATCTTCGGCGAGGAGAAAGACGGCAAGCTATTAAAACTGTTCGCCAAGCCGACCGATCCCGCACCGACCGCGACTCCGACCTGCACGAGCGACGAATGGCTCAAGGCGTGGAAGGTCAACGACTGGAACACGGCCAAGGTGCGAGTCGTCGGCAATCCTCCGCAGATCACCACCTGGATCAACGGTCTGACGGTCAACGAATTTGACGGCAAGAAATTCGACGGCAAAGGCTACGACGCCGCGAAGGTTGCCGAGACACTCGGCCCAGCCGGCTCAATCACCGTCCAAGTTCACGGCGGCAAAGGCTGGCCCAACGGAGCCAAATGCCGCTGGAAGAACATCAAGGTCAAACGGCTGTAAGCTTGCCCGGCCGCTGGCCGAAAGCCGCTGGCCGTTGTCGCAAATCGAATGTCTCAGGATTGCGATAACGGCCATCCGCATTCGGCTCACGGCATTCGGTCGGACTCGGCAATCGCTCGATAGGCGGCCTTCGCTTTTTTAAACGTCCGCCTCGCTTCGTCCCGTTCGTGTTCGGCGATGACTCGTTCACGGTTCTTCCAGAGAAGCTCGATGACCTCTTCGCACCAGTGAGCGCTGTCGCGGGAGGCTCGGATTGGTTTCCCGGCAACTGAGACGTTGACCGGGTTCGTGTGCAGTTGAGGGAACTGACGCAACGCGACCCAACTGCTCTGCGTGATCGGGATCTGAAACTTGAGGTCGTGAATCTTCCCGTTGGCCGGGACTTTGCGAGACGCGACTGCTCGGCCGTTGACGACGATTTCGACCAGCCGCTCGCCCCCTTCGATCAGCTTGTCGGAGCGCGGGCCGTGCAGTTCCACGGTGTCGCCGACGAGCCGTTTGCCACCAACTGGCTCGACGACGCCTTGAGCGACCGTTTCCGGAGTGACCGGCGCGAACGCGACCTTCGCGGTGATCGTGATCTCACCGGGCTGAGCCAGGACGACGTCATCGCCTCCGGGGTAGCATTCGCTGACTTGGAAGTCGAGCGCGTGTGCGTAGCCATCGGAGACATACGAACGGCCTTGAGCGATTCCCTCGCACCACTCAGCGAAGTCGAGCTTTTCAATCTTGCCAAATTGGACATACACGCGGCCTTGGCCGACTCGGCGGCTGCTCATGCAGGGGAAGTCGGTTTCGCCGCTGACCTTCAACGGGAAGCCACAGTTGAGGATGTGATACCAAGTGTTCCATTCTTGAATCCGCCGAGTGTCCATCGCGCTGATGAAGTCGCAGACACCCTCGACGACGGTCACCGGCAACTCCATCGCACCGACGCCGTTCATCTCCGGGATCGCGAGGTTTGGCAATTGATCCGCCGCTCGATCGTGGCACAGAGTCAGTTCACGTTCGGTCAGCGAGCGGTCGCCGTCGCTGTCGATCTTGTCGAACGGCTCGGGCATCAGCGCGTTGGCCGCTTCGGCGGCGGACAACGTGCCGTTCTTGTCGGCATCCCATTTGGCGAGGAAACGTGCCGCCGCCTTCGGTGGATCAATCCACAAGCCACTGGCCGAGTGGGCGTAGCCGGTCACTCCGCCTTGCTCCTTCGCCCATCGCATCACCGGAGTTGTCCAAGTTGGCCAACCTTTTGTCTCGGTTCCGTCCGAGCCGGGATATGTCTGGTCGCGGAGATTTAACAGACAGACATGCCCGAGCGCCTGCGAGCCAAAACCACTGACTTCGACATCGTACTTCAACAGCGTGAATGGCTCGCTGATGTTGAGCGGTGCGGGCTGAAAGAATTGGCGCTGAAACTTGTAGCACGGCCCCCACGTCAGCACGCAGCCGACGTTTAACCCTTCACCTTTAACTTGCCGGAACATGTCCTCTGGCGTCACCCCTTCGGTCGGCACGGTGTAGTGAGCACATCCCGCTGCATGGATGTGATGATCACCGGAGTAAAAGCCGAACTCGCGCGGATTGACCCAGCGTTCGAGGTTGAGTTTCTCAGTTTGTGAGCTCACTGGCCGATCGGCTTTCGTGTCGCGGAGCGACACGGCTACTTGTTTCTCGCGCACCCAGTACTCCGGGCCGCGAGCGAATTGCACGGTGAATTCACCGGGTGGCAACAGCAGTGACTCGCCATCGACGCGATAGACTTGCGGTTGAAAGAACAAATCCGGAGCGAGTCGCTTCGGTTGCGGCGGGTAGATACGGCCAGCGCGGTCCTTCACGACCAGCGCGGCGGTCGTGGGGGCGCCGTCGAAGTCTCGAATTTCCAGCTTCACCGGAATCGCCGGAGCGATGCGAAACAGAACCGGCACCTCGCCGCGAAAGCCGATGTCCTGGTTCCCTTGATCGAGGTCGATGCCGACCGTCGCCTCGCGCTTGCCGGCTTCCGTCGAGAGGATCAGCCCGATGGCGTATTCGACTTCTAGCCCGCTCAGCCGATCGGTCATCGGCGGTTGCTCGAACATTTCGACGGATAAGAATCGTTCAACATCCCGCTTGAGATTTTCGTTGTCGTTCAATTCGGTCTGCTGCTGACGGCCGAGCGAGCCTTTGCTGGCTCCGGCGTAGACCGCCCCGCCTTGCGGGCTGACCAGTTTCAGTCGCTTCGTGACGGTGCTCTCGTTGAGCACTTTGATGAGCACCGGCGTGAACCCGAACTGCTGCAACTCGGCGGCAGCCGGCCCTCGCCGCACCTTCACCCGCGACTCCGGGTTAATGTGCGCAAGCAACAGCACGCGCGAGTCGAGTAACTTCTGAAGCTGTTTTGCGTCCCGCTTTTTGCCCGCCGCATTGAGCTTCTCGATCTCTTCGGCCGGCAACGGGGAGCCGAGAAATTGCAGCGCCTCAATGACCCGCTGGACGTTGGCTGCCAGCGGCTGGCCGTCGACGTCGCCGATCGGCAGCGCATCAGCGGCAAGTGCGCATTGTCCGAGCAGAAAAATGAAGACCGACGCTCGAACTGCAATCGTCGTCATGGCCGTACTCTCGATGCGTGGTTTTGTCCGAAGCCTGTCGCCCAAAGCCTATTCTGCCGGCTTCAACTCTCGGATTCGCAGCTTGTGGAATTCCAGCGGAGCACCTTCTGCTTGCAGGCCGATGTAGCCTTCTTTGGTTTCCAGCCCAGTGGCCTCCCAGGCGAGTTGCGCGTTGCACCAGAACGTGACCTTGTCGCCGACGACCAGCACACGCCACTCGTTCCATTCGCCGGGCTTCTTCTGCAACTGCGGAACTTCTTTCGCGCCAGTGATCTTGCCGCCGATGAACGCGCCTTCATGAGCTTTCGCCAGGTTGATTTGGTTGGCTCCGACTTTTTCCCCGCTGCGGATAAAGAAGCCGCTGTTGTAGTTGTCTTTGACGGCTCGCCATTCGAACTTCATCTCAAAGTCGCGATACGCTTTCGCCGATCCCAGGTGCGGATTGCCTCCGCCAGACAATTTGATGAGGCCATCCTCGACCTTCCAGTTGTCCGGCAATTCCTTCGGTGGCGACTCTTTCCCATCAAATCGCCAGCCGGTGAAGTCTTTGCCGTTGAACATCGAAACGAATCCGGCGTCGCGTTCTTCTTTGCTCAACTCGTCCGCCAGAGCGGCCTCACTGACGAATAACAGGCTCAAACAGACCACCAATCGTCGTACCCAGTTTCGGTTGCTAGTCATATTCATGGTTTGCTCCTTTGGAATTGATCTTCTCGAAGGGACGGGAGGATTCTATTTCTTGATTTCGTCCCAGCACGGTTACTATCAAATCAATGGCAACCACATTCGCACAAGTCGGAGTCGCCTTGCTCATCGCAGGGTCCGTTGTCTCGATCAACGGTTACGGAGCAATTCGCGGTTGACCTCCACTGCCTCTCTCTGCGGGGGGACGACTGCATGCGAAAGTTCTGAGGCAACTGACTGACGAGCAAATCCAGTTTGAGGAACGCGGTCAGAAGATTCTGATATTGATGGTCAGACTGATGATGTCGCTGATTGCTGTCATGCTGCTTGTTTGCAGTCTGTTCATCGACAAGAAGCCTCAGCCACCGAGCGTGTCGTTGGCTTCCAGAATCAATACTTCGGTCTCGTCCCAAGCGATGCAGCCGTCGGTGATCGAGACGCCGTAGTGCAGCAGCGAATGATCGGACGTCAGTTTTTGGTTTCCGGGATGCAAATTGCTTTCGAGCATCAAGCCGATGATGTTCTGGTTGCCGGCGACTCGCTGAGCGATCACGTCGCGCCAGGCGATCGGCTGGTTGCGATAGTCTTTATTCGAGTTCGCATGACTGCAATCGACCAAAAAACGTGTAGAGAGTCCGACGGCGGAAAGTTTCTCGCTGGCGATCTGCAATTGATCAGGCGAGTAGTTCGGACCGGAACGTCCGCCGCGGAGAATGAGATGCCCCCACGGATTGCCTCGCGTATTGATGACGCAGGTGTGTCCGTCGCCGTCGATGCCCAGAAATGCGTGCGGTGTGCGACCGGCGATCATCGCGTCGATCGCGACCTGCAAGCCGCCGTCGGTGCCGTTTTTGTAGCCGACTGGCATCGACAGCCCGCTGGCCATTTGCCGGTGCGTCGGTGACTCGGTCGTGCGTGCTCCAATCGACGCCAGTGTCAGCAGGTCGGCGATGTACTGCGGCGTGATTGGTTCGAGCAGTTCCGTCGCGGCGGGCAATCCCAGGTCGCCGATGTCGAGCAGCAGCTTTCTCGCCAGTCGCAACCCGGCCTGGATGTCGAACGAGTCGTTGAGATACGGGTCGTTGATCAGCCCCTTCCAGCCAACCGTCGTTCGCGGTTTCTCAAAGTAGACACGCATCACCAGCAAGATTCGCTCGGCGACTTTGTCGGCCAGTCCCTTCAAACGCTGAGCGTATTCGAACGCTGCCTTGGGATCGTGAATCGAGCACGGCCCGACGACGACCAGGACTCGGCGATCTTCGCCGGCCAGAATGCGCTGGATCGACTCGCGGTTGTCGAGCACCGTTTTGGTGGTCGCGAGCGTGATCGGCAGTTCGGTTTTCAAAACCTTCGGTGCGACCAGCGGCACCGTGCTGACAATATTGATGAACTGTGTCGGTTGCATGAGGGCCTCAAACCAAATTCAAATCTGAGCCGGGCATGTTAGCGGCGAGCTCGCACGGCGCGGAGCACGCCAGCCTTGCGACGTGAGTATTCCCTGCCCGATCCGCATCAAACGCTCAAGAACAGGGGAATTGCAGCGTGACCCCGCGGACGACCGACCTTAGAATACCATCCCTCGCGGGATCGGTCTGCCCGCGAGTTTTTGCCTTGAACTGAACTTGAGGAGATTTGATCCATGAGAAAATTTTGGTTGAGTTCCCTGATGCTGACGGCCGCGCTCGGTTGTGGCCAAGGCAGCCCGCCCCCGGTGGCAAACGATTCGCCGACAGTTGCTCCGGTCGATGAAGCTTTGCCGGAAGGGACAGTACTGGTGACGCTCAAGTTGCCCGAGATGACCTGAGGCGGCTGTGCCGCTGCCGTGCGCAGCGATTTGGCCAACGTCGAAGGAGTCTCCGACATTCAAACTGACATCAAAAAACGAAGCTGCCAGTTTAAGCTGGCGAACAAGAACCTTGACCTGAAAGCCAAACTCGAAGAATTCGTCACTCAAGGCAACGACCACTTGAAGAACTTCGAGATCGTCACCCACTGACCGTCAGGCAGGTTTTCAACCTGCCTTGGAATTCTGGCAGGCTGCCAACCTGTCCCACAAAACAGCCCGGCCACCCAACGGTGGCCGGGCTGCTGTGTTTTTGATGCGACTGCCGAGCGCAGCACTTCGCCACCGAGGCGGAAATCACGACTCAGCAACTCAGTGATTTCCTGGCGGGAGACCGAACCTTGCGTTCCGACGTTCTCAACCGCCTGACCGCTGCCTTCGGTGCGGCCTTGATCGTCAACGAACGCAAGTAGTTCGCGATTCGTAAGCGCTCGGCGCGAGTCTCTGGCAGCAGCGACGCCTTTCCAAAGTCGCAACCCCGCACACCGCCCGACATCCACGCAAAGATCTTTCACGCCCGCGACCTCAAAGCCGAACTCCGCGACATGCTCAACCGCCCGTTCCCGATCAGTGACGGCGCAGTCCTGGCGGCGGCGTAAGCTCAGCACCGGTCAGAAGGGACGTTTCTTTCGGCCGTTGAGCAGTGCTCCCAGCCAAGTGTATCGAACGAGCCATTCATACGATGCCAACAGCAGCCCTGTCACGACGACGCACAGTAACAGGAACTTGATCCCCGACGGGATGGGCCAAGTTTGAATCAAACATTGTCCCACGATGACCAGCGGCAAGTGCGCGAGATACAGCCAATACGACGAATCAGAGACGTACCGAATCCATTTCGATTCGCGCGTCAGCAGGCGGCGGAAGAGTCCCATCGCAGCGAACGCCATCAGCCAGACATAACTGACCTGAGCGATGCCGCCGAACAACGGCGAGCCCATCATCACAAGTCCCATCGGAAACGCGACGGATGTCGCGATCAACAGCAATATTACCCACCGGCGACCGACTTGAGCATCCGTGTCGTTCGCGTCGAAGTACAGCACGCCGAAGCTGAAAAAGATGCCGTAGTACAACAACAAATGAGGCTGCGGAATCAGACCGACCGAGGTGTCCGGGCCGAAGACCGGAGCTGACGTTCCCATCAGCAACTGAGGCAACAGGGTCAGCGGCAACAACCAACAGAAGCGGATCGGCGAAAGAACGAGACGTCGCAGCCTCGACCGCTCGTTGTGCTTGTTGGCTTCCACCGCGAC
>CAMDRI010000067.1 GCA_945906725.1 Candidatus Kuenenia stuttgartensis
TCGATGTGCTTACAACGCGACCCGCTGGGTTTGATGGCGATGAAGAGGATTTGTGTCTCTGGAAACTTGCCGCGCACTTTTGCGACGAACTTCTCGAAGTGTGACGCGACCGTCTCCGCTGACTTGCCGGAACCGATGTCGTTGTCGCCCTGCGCGGTCTTCGCGAGCGACTGAAACAGCCAGTCCATCGCCGTGCTTCCATGACCGTGGGCCGTGATGGCTGCGTCGAGGTGTTTCAGGGCTTCCTCGTGACGCCCGGCTCGAACGAGGATCGCGCCGTAGGTATTCAGCAGCGGATAGTTCTTCGGCTGAGTAGCGACCGCCTTCTCGATCAGTGCGGCGCATGCCGCGAGGTCATCGACGGCACGACGTCAGCATGTCGGCCGCTTCAGAGAACTGCGCGGCGGTCACCAAGAAGGAGAATCCGGCGTTCGAGAGCGAAGAGCTTCCGAGAGGAACAGAACTCGGAATCGCCACTTCGCTCTCGCACCGCCGAATCGAGCCGCCACATTGCCCAAGGGATCAGCCCGGCCAATCTCACGGCTCTGTTCCTGGTGGTCTCTCAGGTCACCAGGACTTGGCGGTTTTGAGGCCGCCAGTGGTGGCACAACGCAGTCGTCTGCCACGCACGCTCGTCTCCTCAATGAAGGGGTTGAGGCCAATCGTTTGGACTGACGACGGGAAGAATCAGCACAACCGGGACCATCCACACAACTGACACAATCGTTACAACCGGATTTCGACAGTAACCTCCAGGGACGACAGGAGGTTCGGTTGTGACGATTTGTCCGGTTGCAACAGGGCGTGTGGAGGTCACAAGGCTTGTCGCGTCAACCCTTCTTGACGCTTCGCCTTTGCGCTGTTTCACGAATTGAGCTTCTTGTTGCGACCAAGAGTCTTCAGCACCACGCGCCAGCGAGTGGTTGATCGAGACGAACCACTCACTGGCGGCGCGCTGTCGTCAGGATCGAGGCTGTCGCATCCGCGATGGCTCGGCTAATTTGTCGCGGTCAGTCGTGGTGAGGGCCTGAACTGACGATGCGAGACGCGAATCCGCGAAAGGGACTGCATGTCGAGATGTTTGGTGACGGGGGGGGCTGGATTCATTGGCAGTCATCTGACGGAGGAGTTGTTGGCGGCCGGGCACCATGTCACGGTCCTCGACAATCTGTCCACAGGTCGAGCCGACAACCTCAAAGGACTGGGCGGGCATCCGCGACTGACAATTCGCACTGGCTCGATCACCGACCAAATGTTGCTGGCCGAAGTCGTTCGCGACGCGGACTCGATTTATCACCTGGCCGCGGCGGTCGGAGTCAAACTGGTGGCGGACGATCCGGTGCGGACCATTGAGACCAACATCTATCCAACGGAAGCGCTGTTGCAGTTAGCGGTGCAAGGGGGAGGCAAGCCGTTCTTTTTGGCCTCCACCAGCGAGGTGTACGGCAAGAATCCGAAAGAGCAGTGGACCGAGGAGGATGACTTGCATCTCGGGCCAACGTCTCGGCCGAGATGGGCCTATGGCTGCTCGAAGGCGATCGATGAATTCCTGGCGCTGGCCTACTTCCGCAAACACGGATTGCCGGTGGTGATCGCTCGGTTCTTCAACGTCGTTGGGCCGCGGCAAGTCGGACACTACGGGATGGTGATTCCTCGATTTGTCGATCAGGCGCTCAGCGGCGGTCCCGTGATCGTTTACGACGACGGTGGCCAGGTGCGGTGTTTCGCGCATGTGCGCGAGGTCGTCGCCTCGATCATGAGCTTGATGGGAACCCCGGCGGCTCAGGGACAGGTATTCAATATCGGCAGCGACAAGCCGTGGTCGATTCGGCAGCTCGCCGAAGCGGTGATTGCTAAAGTCGATCCCGCGGTGCGCATCGAACATCTGCCTTACAGCCAAGCCTACGGCGATGATTTCGAGGATGTGCGCCGCCGCGTCCCGGATGTCAGCCGCCTCAAGCAGACGATCGGATCGACGCCGCAATTGGGTCTAGAATCGATTCTGGATGACATCATCGCTTGGAAGCGTTCACAGATAGCGTCGGCCGCAGGCTGACCGGCGTTGTGTGTCACGAGTGCGCGATGGAGGCCGTCGGTGGAAGTCATCAACGATGCGCGGCTGATGGAACTGGTTCGCGAGCCGGCGAGAGAATTGTTGCCGGCCGCTCGCCGCGCTTCGGTTGCGCAACCGCTCGTGGTCCTGTTGGCGTTTTTGCCCGGCTTGCTCGGATTCTGGAATCGCACGCTGGATGAGGCGACGTGTCGTCAGGGATTGCTCGCATTCGAGGTCGCGGCGAGTGAACGGCCGATGGATTGGTTCGTGACCGCCTCCCGCAACGCGGCAGAGAATTCAACTCTGGCCTTTCCGTTGCCGACGTTGGCGACCGCGCTGGGGCTACAAATCGAACTGTTGTCTCCGGAGAGTCGGCTGTTGCTGGTGTCGTATCTGAGTTCCGTCTTCCTGCTGCTGTGTTTGAGTTGCCTCGCCAAGAAAGTTGGCGGGAGTCGCTTCGCGTTGCTGGTCGTATGCATGGCCTGTGGGCATCGAGAATTCCTTGTCCTGAGTGAATCCTTGCCTCCCGTCGCAATTCCGCTGGCGTTTGCGGCGTTGTCATTTCGAGCGATGCTGGCTCATCAAACCGCCGGTCAGGCATTGGTCTCTTGGCCTCTGCTGGCGAGCAGCTTGGCACTTGCGGCGTGCTGGTTGTCTGGCGGCGAATTGGCTCTGGCCAGTCTGGGCGTGCTACTGGCAATCAGTTCTTCGTCCGTCTTTTCGAGAGAGAATTTGTCGGCGCGAAGCACCTGGAGACGAGTCGTTCGTCAACGATTCTGGAAATTGTCGATCGCCGTGGTGAACATCGTCTTGGTCACGACGATCGCGATCGCCGTCGTGGTCGGATGGCAGTCTGTGTTTTCGGACCGAATCCAACAACCAATGATCGCCGGGAGTTCGTTCTGGATTCACAGAATTTGGCCCGCCGAATCGCACGCCGTCGAAGCAGCGCAAGCGTTGTGGCAGATGATCGGTGCCTGGCTAGGATTCATGGTGATCGGAGTGGTGCAAGTCGCTCGTCGCCGGATGCGTCAGCCCGGCGGCCTCGGTCTCGAAGCGGCATGCCTGCTGGTCGGTTGGGCGGTTGTCGGCGGGTTGGGTTGGTGGGTCACTTGGCCCGATCATCACGGAGCCTGGACAAATTCCGTCACCTGGCCGGGACTTCTATTGTTGCCGATGTTGTTCTTTGCGGCATGGGGTTTGGAGGCTGTGTTGCGGCGCGAACTTGGCGTGGGGACTGTCGTGACAGCGACACTCGCGACGCTGGGAGTTTTCTTCGCGCCCCATTGGACGGCTCGACTGCCCAGCCCAGTGTCCGGGACGTGGATCGCTGCCTGTGTTTTGGCGGGAGCGATTGTCGTCTGGGCGGGACTGATCATGGTCCGAAGACTCGTGAAGTCGGAATCTCACAGCCGTCTGTTGTTATTGTCGTGCGTCGTGCTCTTGGTTTTGAGCGATGTGACGAACGGAGTCTTCACGTGGCGACGGTGGTCTGATGACGAACGTGAACTGTTAGCGTTTCGTCTTCAACTCCTCTCAGAAAACACGCCTGATCACTGTTGGCTGATGACCGAAGAATCGTCTCCCGCGCGACTGCGATTCTTTTTGCGGAGCCTGTGGCACGATGCTGCTTTGCAGGAAGCGAATGATTGGGAATCTATTCTATTCAAGCCAATACGAACGTCCGCCACAAAGCCCATCGAGCCAGAGACGCCCCACGAAAGCAGATTGCCCGTTGCGACCATTACTCCTCGCGCGATCGTGGTGACCTGGGGTGGCTCGAAGCTTCCCACGGAAGATTTGAAGCGTCGCGGTCAGACACTCACACAGGCGACCGCTCCCCATTACTTTCAGGGCCGGCCCCTCAAAGGTTATCGCTGGGTTGAGCGTGTCGAGAGGCCCACTTCCCACTGACGCTTCTCCTCGCGAGATGTTGTCGGCAAAGGGTTTAAGTCGAACAACGGAATGGTTGGCGGAGTTCTCAAGCATGTCGATTGTAGGGATTTCGTCCGCATTGCTGATGCCGAAAGCCTTTTCAGGAAGAGAGGGCTCAAACAGTCGAAAACGTTCAAACCACCATTTTTTCGTTGGACCACAGAGACCAGCAGCGTATTCTGAGCCCACTTTTCGGGGTCACTGCCAGACCCGCGACTGTGCCTTCAGTCTGCGAGTCAGTTTTTCCCAGTTGATCATTCCATCGGAGGATGGAAGTACGGCGAAGAGCCGTGCCGAAACAATTCCATCGCGTGTCGAGTGTTGGATGGCTCGCGTGATGCCTTTTCCCAGGAGCCCCTGGCGTCGAGATTTGACCGTTGTGGAGCGAAGCTAGGCTAGTCACAGACAAGCTGGTTCGTTCCACCTGAGCAAACTCCGCCAGTCATCGCCTATGGACGCCATTCTTCGCCAGTACGGATACTCGGTGAGCGATGCCACCTGGTTCTATCTGTCTCTGTTGCTGGTTCTGGCGGTCTTCTTTCGATTCCACCGAATCCTCTCGTTGCGCAACCTGGACCTCGTGTTGCTGCTGTCGATCGCTCCGGGGTTGTTGCTCGTGGAGCAGGGCAAAAACTACGGATACGGTTGGCTGTTCGTGGTGACGGGCTGCCTGTTGGTGAGGCTCTTCGGCGACAGTCTTTGGAAGCGTCGGCCCTTGCTCGAGCAAAATCTCAACTCAGCGGGCATGGCATTCTTGGCAATCTCGGTATTCGTTCTGCTGATCAGCAAAGCACTGACGGAACCGCCGCCACAAGGCACGCTGGAGACGGTTCGCCGGGCTGATGAACTGCGGAAACGTCAGGATACCAGTCAGGAACAGCCCAAAACCGACGAAGACCCCGCCGGTCCGACGACTCGCGTGTTCGCGGCTCCGGTCGTGGCCGCTTCGGATATTGCCGTGTCGGGCGGATCGTCGGAACCAGAACTTCGTCGGGTTGTTGAGCAGAATGCCGCGAGAGCTACGGCCGTCATGGCTCACGTGGCGGTGGTGCTGGGCTTGTGGTTTCTCGGCAAACGGCTGTTCGGGGATGTGAACTCGGGATTGGCAATGGCCACCTTGTATTTATTGTTGCCCTGCACGGCGATCGATGTCGGCAAGGTGAACCATGTGCTTCCCGCCGCGTTGATCGTGTGGGCGCTCGTCGCCTATCGCAGTCCGCTGATTGCCGGCGGATTGATGGGCCTGGCGTGCGGGACACTGATGTTTCCATTTTTTCTCTTGCCACTTTGGGCGGTGTTTTACGGCAAGCAAGGTGCCGGCCGTTTTGTGGCTGCGTTGGGAGCCGTAGCTGCGGTCTTGGCCGCCAGCTTGCTGCTAACCTCGGCCGATTCGGATTCCTTCACGAAACAAATCCTCGGTTCGATCGACTGGAGCAGCCTCACGCTCAGCAGTGATGCCGCCGGCTTATGGAGTTCCTACTCCGGCGCGTATCGCATTCCGGTGATGGTCGCCTTTTTTGTCATGTTGCTGATCCTCACATTTCTGCCGAGAGAAAAGAATCTCGAACATTTGCTGGGCCATTCGACGGCCATCGTCGTCGCCACACAGTTGTGGTATCCGCAGCAGGGTGGAGCCTACGTGTTGTGGTATCTGCCGCTGTTGCTGGCGGTGGTGTTCCGGCCGAAGCTCGCGAGCCAAACTCCACCGGTCATCGTTCTGGCTCGGTCCGAAGAACAACAGCTTGAGATGCCAACTCGAATGTTTGCAGGGGTATCTTGGTTTCGTCGCCGTGGCTCGTGACCGGACAATTGGCCTGACGAATCCGACCCCTCACGCTTGCGACGTCATGCCGGCGAGATATCTTGACCGCTCGTTGGCCCGAATGGCGGGCAAGAATCCCTGTCACACCTTCCCTCGTAGGGAGTTTTCATGCGTCGTTTGCCTGTCTGGATTGGCTTGTGTTCGTTGTTGTTGTTGTCGTTGTCGTTGACGTTGATCGCCTCTGTCTGCGGACTCATGGCGGCGGAGCTGTCAGAGGAAGAGAAGAAGGACGGATTCGTCAGCATCTTCAACGGCAAGGATTTCGCCGGCTGGAAAGGCCCCGTCGACAACTACGAAATCTCGGAGGGTGCCATCTCCTGCAAGGCGGGCAAGGGAGGCACGATTTTTAACGAGGCGGAATACAGTGACTTCGTTGTGCGACTGGAATTCAAAGTTCCGTCGGGAGGAAACAACGGACTTGCGATTCGGTATCCGGGCCAGGGAGACACGGCCTACGTCGGCATGTGCGAACTGCAAGTGCTCGACGACAACTACGACAAGGTCAAAGGCAAACTCGATCCGCGACAGGTCCACGGCTCAGCCTACGGCATGGTCGCCGCCAAACGAGGCTTCCAAAAGTCGAACGGCGAATGGAACGTTCAGGAAGTCACCGTAAAAGGCTCAACGATCAAGGTCGTTCTCAACGGCACGGTGATCCTCGACTGCGATCTCAAAGAGGTGACGAAATTCATGGGCGACAGTCCGCATCCGGGCAAGGATCGCGAGAAAGGTCACTTCGGCTTCGCCGGACACGGCGACGCCGTCGCCTTCCGCAACGTCCGTATCAAGGACTTGGCTGCGAAGAAATGAACGAGGTTGGGACGCAAATATCCAAGCCCCAAACTTCAATGCCCAATAAAGCCCCAAATCTCAATGTCCACGGGGCGACGTCTTGAATCTTTGGGATTTGAGCCTTGGGATTTCTCGCTCAAAATTTGTCGGAGGCAACTCGCACGTCGCCGAGGTCGGTCGCCTCCGTCGAGACTCGCACCGTCACTTTGCCGCGCTTCCAGGATTCCGTCTTGCCGTTGCGAGTCACTTCTTGCACGACGCCGGACAGTTCGTGCCACACGACAATCGTGTGCTCGCCGACAGGCAGATTCTTCAATTCGAATCGACCGTGCTCGTCGGTGACGGCGACGTACGGATGGTCCTTCACGACCAGCCAGCCGATCATCCACGGATGAATCGCACACTGCACCTGAGCCGGAAGTTTTTCGGACTGAGTGAAACGCGGTCGATCAACCGACTTGCCGGCCGGCGTCAAATCGTTGAACGGTGCGTTGCGATCTAAACCCGCAGCCGTGTTGTGATCGACCTGGTCTGAATTCTCGATCATGAGCGTCTGCCCGGTTCGCAGCACACAGACATGAGGATCGAAGCGGCAGCCCTTGTTCGACAGCCTAATCTTCGCGGACGCCGATTCCTCGAACGACGGATGAATCGCGATCTTCTCGCCCGGTTTGGTGTCGAGCCAAATCACGACGTTCGCGATTCCGCGATCGCCTGCATGCACCACCAGTTTTTCCGTGCGTGGCTCATGTTTGCCACAGAATTCGACATCTTTGTTGAGCACCAACTTCGGCCGTTCTGGAAGCGTTCCATCGAACACGAAGCGGCCCTTGACCGTCCCCCAGTCATCGGCAATCGCAACGGTCGAGGCGATCGCAACCATCAAGCTGACCAACGAAAGTCGTGTGCCGGTGACTCGGCTCATCACATCGTCCTTCCTGCGAACAGAAGCCTCGACTAGCGAGGCTTGTTAATGCGGTACTTGCGCAACTTGCTGAATAACGTACTGCGTGGAATTCCGAGGAATCGCGCCGCTTCCGCCTTGTTGCCATTGGCCGATCGCAGTGCGTCCTCCAAGGCTTCTCGCTCGGCAGTCTCGTCGATCGCACCACTGGCACGTGCATTCGCGCCGACCATCGCCGATTCCTCAATATGCTCGCGATTCGTGCCACGCAATGATCTCGGATCGACGATTGGCCGTGACACGAAACCCTTTGGCAGAGACATTCGCCGTTCGAGCACTTCCTGCGGCAGATCGTGCAACGTGATGCTCTCTCTGTCGGCGAGTACGACGGCTCGTTCGATGACGTTTTCGAGTTCGCGGATGTTCCCCGGCCAGAAGTAGCGTTTCAGCGCGTCGAGCGCATCGTCGTCAACCTGCGAAAGAGGCTTGCCCAGTCGCTGGGAGGTCCGCTTCAAGAAGTGTAATGACAACTCGTGAATGTCCTCCTTGCGCTCTGCGAGTGTCGGCAAAACAATGCTGATGACATTCAGCCGATAAAAGAGATCCTCGCGAAACGTCCCTTCCGTGATCAGTTTCTTCAAGTCTTGGTTCGTTGCCGCAATCAGCCGCACATCCACTTGTACCGTGCGCGTTCCGCCGACGGGCTCAAACTGCCGAGTCTGCAAAACGCGCAGCAGCTTAATTTGAGTCTCCAGCGAAATGTCCCCAATTTCGTCCAAAAACAGCGTGCCGCCGTGAGCGGACTCAAATCGTCCGACGCGGTCCTTGTGCGCTCCCGTGAAGGCGCCTTTGACGTGCCCGAAGAGTTCACTTTCCAACAAGCTCGGAGACAGCGCCGCGCAATGCACACTGACCATCGCCCTGTTTCTCCGCGAACTGTTGACGTGAATCGCGTGTGCAAGCAATTCCTTACCAGTGCCACTTGGCCCCGTGACCAACACGGACGACTCGCTCTGCGCAACCTTCCGAACCGTGTCGAGCACTTTTTGAATCGCGGGACTGCTACCGATGATGTGCCCACGTTCGAAATCTTCGACCGACGGTTCTGGCCTGGGCGGAGCATCTCCGGCTTGAGTCGTCCAAATCTCTTGTTGCAGCATGGTGATCACACGCTTTTGCTCGTCGATCTTTTCGACCTTGAGCTGCATTTCTTCATTCAGGCGCGAGATGTCTTGATGCACCTTGACGCTGTGCAAGGCGACGCTGGTGATCTGGCCCAATGCGTTGAGGAACGTCAAGTCTTCGGCCGTGTACGGAGTCCCGTTTTGCTTTGGTCCGAGAGCCACCGCTCCCGCCAACTCATCGTCGCTCACAAAGGCGTACAACAATTCCGCTCGCAGGCTGCGCATGGTTTGCTGTACCGAGGATGGCCCGCTCAGGAGTGGATTCATCGATCGAGCAATGGCGGACTCGGTGTGCAATGTCTCCATCAACTCATCATCCGCCACGATTTGTGCGGGGAGGTCGGAAGCCCCCTCGACGGCGACTAATTGAAAGGTGGAACTCTCCACATCTCGCAAATAGACGGCGATTCGTTCTGCTCCCAGAACTTCGCGGCAGGAACCGATCATGCGATGCGCCAATGTCTCGCGGTCAACAACGCTCTCGACGGCTCGGTTGATCCGTTGCAGGGCTTTGTCGAGTTGATATTTCTCTCGATAAAACCGCAGATCAATGAATTGCTGCAATCGATCTCGCCCCCACAGCAACATCGTGACGGCAACTGCCAGTACGGCACCCAACAAGAGAACTTGCTGTCGCTCCGGAAACGCTGGCCCGCCTGCGTTCCAAGAATTGGAAGTCAGACCGCCGAGCGAGATCAATCCGGCGAATGCCGCCGTCAGCCCCAAACTGGCCGCATAGTACCGCATTCCTTTGCTGACGATCTGGTCAATCAGCATCAGCTTAAATCGCAGAATCGCCACTGCGTAAGCCAGCATGAATGACAAGCTGGCCAGAAACATCGCAAACCTGGCTCGTCCCAACGCAAACTCCACGCGGTCGAACAGCGCCAAATACAACGTGTACCCGACTGGTAGCACTGCGGATACGCCTCCCCAAAACATCCACTTCAACTGATTCCGCTCGACAGGATTCGTGGTCCGCAAATAACCCTGAGCCAACGCCGCAAGCATCACTAGGAAGCAGCCCGATGCGAAAGTCAGGTATACGTAGATTCCGTCATGCAAAGTCGCGAGTGATTTGAGGACGATCTGTGCGGTCGCCGCCGAATCGCTCGGCGTGAACCACTGCGCGTACCCCAAGACACCGACCATCCACAGAAACGTCACCGTCGGAACGACGTACAGACCCGCCAATGCAGCGCGTGGAAACTGAGTCAGCGGCCAGATCCGTCGCGGGTAAATCAAAAAGAAATGTAGCGAAACGACGGGGACGAACACGGCACAGCCCACGAATGGAATGTTCAACGCCAGCGAACTGGCGATGATCCACCAATGGAAGCCGCCGACAAATGCTCCCAGTGTCACGACGCACATGGCAAAGAACAGTCGCGCCGGGCGATCAAATGGCCGATGCCAGACCGCCAGTGCTCCGACGGCAGTGATCACTAACTGCAACAAGAACCAAACAAGCGTCGGAAGCACCTCACCCAGAGGCAATGATTGCACAAAGACCCAACTGGTTTGTGACACTCCATCCTGCAGGAATTCTACTTCGATCAACCGTTCGCCAGTCTCGATTTCCACGAGCTTCGGAAGCGGCTCTTGAACCAGCGAGGGATCGACGCCAGCGTTGAGCAGTCCCTCTCGGGGCACCTGAGCACGATGAACCTGCCGGAGACTTCGGGCGAAATCGTTGAACGATCGGATCGGCTGCTCACCGATTCGAAGAAGAACATCGCCCACCACTGGTTGTGGGCCTCGACAGCGAATGCCGGGAACCTCTCGAATGAGAATTCCAGATTCAGTCTGTTCTACCGATTCGTCTCGTAGCAGCACTCGAAATCGCAAGTCTGGAACCGTCGCGACATAGGCGAGAACGATCACGCAGTAGATTAGAACCAAACTGGTCGAGATTGCAACGAAAGCCTTGTCGGACCATTGGCGAGGGTTCATTGTTTCGGTTTTCGGCGCTGAAAGAATTGTGAATGAGCGCCGACACAGTAAGACGTCGGCGCCGAAGTCGCAACTCGTGCAGCGATCAAAATACTGGTGTGGAATGACTTAGAGCGATATCCTGGCAGCGCCGATTAAATGCGAGTCTTGGTACGGAGGATGCGGTAGTAGTTTCCTATCAACTGACCCAGCCGAGGCCCTCAACGGGCAATACAGGCTGTCGTTGACTTGGATTTTTGACTGGTCTTTCTGATTGCAGCCTGACCCACTCTGTAATCAGTTTTTAGCACGTCAACAGCTACCCAAGTCTTCGGCCTGCTACCGTTGAGGGTCTTTTTTTATGTCCAATCCTGCTCGGCAGAAAATGCTAGAGCAAGGGGCTCGCCCAGGCCACTGGATCATCCTCACGGTATGCTTGGAAGAATTCTCCCAAGTTCTCTGATTGTCACGACCGATACTGCTGGTACATCCCGCCATGCTGTCATGGTGGTAGGTCTGGTTTCACCGCCAGATCTTCAAGATTGGTCGTTCAGGCAGGAAGAGGATTATGCGCAGCCGCCTCGCATTCTGCGTACTTGGAGTTTGGAGCTTGGTAGCGTCGGGAACGGCGCAAGCCCAGCCACCTCCGGGCACGATCGCGCCGTCGCGGATTTACGCTCCTGCTCCGTATGACGCCTCGAATAGTTGGCCTGCTTGGGGCGTGCCCGCCTACGACAACTACGGCGAGGGCCCCTTTGCCGGTGATCCGCAATACGGTGTTGGTCCGGACGGGTTAGTGACGGAGCGAATCTCCGGCGACAAAGGTTTTGATTACGAGGACACGCCGGTTGATCGATTTCTGACTGCCACCGCAAAGTCAACTTGGCTCCGGACTGAATACCTGAAATGGGATTTTGACGGACCAGGGAATCAGCTGTTGGGTTCTGCAGTTGCCGGTGTTGTGGATCCTACGAAACCATTTCAAGCGACGGTTGTTGGGCAGCCTGCGACCGCTCAAGTTCCGACCACAAATGCCTTGCAATTCCGAAACGTCCAAGGATTTCGTGGCACCGTGGGATTGAACACTAATGCAGGCGTGTTGGAAGCCAACTACTTCACATTCAGCCGTGCTCAAAGTGAACAGTTCTTGGGTGTGCCGCCCGCTTCGGCACTCGCTCCGGAAACTCAGATTCAATTCGCGACCAGCACGCTGCTCAGCGGACAGCCGAGCAACAATTTGTTTCTGTATGACAGTTCGTTTCAGATTTCTCAGAGTACTCAGATGTCCGGAGCTGAAGCCAACTGGGTGGCAAAGTCGCCTTACGAACAGGGATTTGTCGTGCGTCCGATGGCCGGATTTCGGTTCATCGACCTCAATGAGCGGCTCAGTCAACGCGGCACGTTCAATCAGCAAGGTTTGTTGGACCCACCGTTGGTCAGCGAGATCGACTCGGACGCCACAAACCGAATCTATGCCCCCCAAATCGGTTTGCGATTTGAGATTGTCAATCGCTGGGCCACGCTAGGCTTTGAACCGAAGGTTGCGTTCGGCATCAACAACTTCAATGCGATGGTTCGAACGGAACGCTTGCGAAGCCCTGGGGATCCAGCCGTCGAAACAACGCAGAACGGATCGCACTTTGCTCCGATCGGCGACTTCTCGTGGTACGGCAAACTGAATTTGCGGGATAATTTCTCGCTCTTCGGAAGCTATCAAATCACGGTTGCGAACGGCATTTCTCGGCCGTCGAACAACATTTTTTACAACGACAATGGTACCGCGAATCCGGCCGCGATTGTGGTGGACGCCGGCTTTCAGCAGATGGTCTGGCAGGGACTCACCATTGGTGGTGAATTGCGATTCCGCTAACCCGCGCGATCCGAATCACCGAGTCATTCCAAAATCGACCACCAGCGGTAGATGGTCGGATGCTCGTCGCGATTGACGTGTCTTGACGAGATACGCCGACTTGATGGCGATCCCCTCGCAGTGAAAGACTTTGTCGATCGAGATCACCGGCAACGCAGCGGGAAACGAGCGGAACTTTCCGGCCGGGGACGTCGCTTGAACGAACCCTTTCGGAATCAGCAGTGCCTGACCGAGCGTGTTTCGCCAGTCGTTAAAGTCGCCGCACATCAGCGTCGGATGCTCGTCGGTCGAGTGGAAGACTGGATGATTCAATAGTCGATGCGTCTGCCAGTGACGTTCACCTTCGCTCAGACCCAGATGCCAGTTGGTCACGCGCAGCAGTCCCGAGGGTGTCTCGACCACGACCAACTGCGCACCGCGTGGCTTCTTCTGGCCAAACTGCAACGAGATGCGATGGTGTTCGAGCAACGGCCAACTAGACAGCACCAGGTTGCCATAGCCGCCAATTTTCCAATGCACATTTTGCTGGAACGTGGCGAACATCGGTTGAAACCGTTCGGCCAGAATGTCCGCTTGATCGTGGCGGCTGGTGCGCGGCAGGTCGATCGTCACTTCTTGCAGACACAAGAAATCCGCATTCAAGGCTTGCAGCAATTCGATGATGCGTTCGAGGTCGTATCGCCGGTCGCTGCCGCCGATCCCCTTGTGAATGTTGTAGGTGACCAATCGCATCATGAGGCGATTTTCTCCCGCACTGTGGAAACTTGAAACGGTGGCTTTCCGGCTTTGTGGCGAATCCAGTTCACGGACGCCAGTACTTTCGGCCGGCCAATCAAATGTCGCTCGCAACGACGTTTGCCGGGCAGGTCCATCAGCCAGAGCCCGGCCAAGATCGTCAAAAGTCCTTGGCCGGGAGTGACCAGCATCACAATTCCCGCCAGCAACAGCACGACTCCCAGCAGATTTTTCAGCAGTCGCCACGCCCAATACAACCCGCGCTGCCGAGGCCACGGCGGACGAACCGGGCAGTCCATTTCGAGAAAATAATCCTTTGGCAATCGCGTCAGCAGCCACGGCAGCGAGATTCCACTGATGACGAACGTCGCCAACGAGACGACAGCGAGCCAACCGAACATGTTTGCCGAAATTCTGAACACGATGCATTCTCACAAGGCCGGCGTGAACAACCGGCAGAAGTTCTCGCCCATGACTTGGAACCACGGACGACGATTCCAAACCTCTGGGATGATGCGGGGCGAGTCTTGAGCGTCCCGCTCGAACTGCTGCTCCAACTGTTCGGCGAGACATTCATCGTACAGAACCATGCCCGCCTCGAAGTTCAGGAACAAGCTGCGGCAGTCGACATTCGCTGAACCGACGAGCGACCAATGCCCGTCGATGGTCAGAGTCTTGGAATGCAACAGGCCTCGCTGGTATTCCGAGATTTCAACGCCCGCTCTCAATAGCGAATCGTAGATCGCACGGCCAGCCAGCAAAGTTACGAAATGATTCATTCGGCCCGACAGCAGCAACCGCACGCGAACTCCACGGAACGCTGCGTTCTCCAGCGCGCTGATGATCGCGCCGGGTGGAGCAAAGTACGACGTCACCAACAGCACTCTGTCTTGGGCCTGATTGATGGCCTCCAGCATCAAAGCCTGAAAGATCGATATCTCCTCTTCGGGACCACTGCTGACTGTCTGAGCCGTCACCACACCGGCGGCCTCCGGTGGCGGAAACGATTCAGCATCCGGCAGCACTTCACCAGTCGCGAAGAACCAATCCTCGGCGAAGACCAACTGATGTTGCCGCACTTCCGGCCCGACGACTCGCAAGTGCGCGTCGCGCCAAAATCCAAACGCCGAACTGCGGCCGATGTACTCGTCGCCGATATTCATGCCGCCGGTGAAGGCCACGCGGCCATCGACCACGACGATCTTGCGATGATTCCGCAAGTTCAGAGACCATCGCTCGCGAAACGACTGGCCGGGCAAGAAGGTTGCGATCTGAATCCCCGCCTCGCGCATCGGTCGCAAGAAACGATTCGTCAGCCAGAACGAACCAAACCCGTCGTACAGAAATCGGACACGCACTCCTTCGCGAGCTTTGAGGATTAGCAAGTCGCGAATCCGCGTTCCGGTACGATCAGGTTGCCAGATGTAGTATTCGAGGTGGATCGACTCGCGTGCGCCGAGCAGCGCCTGCTCAATCAGTCCCAACGTGCGATTCGTGTCCGTCAATAATTCGATGTCGTTGCCATGAGTCGGCCAGGCGTTGGTCAGCCTCTGAGCCAACCGCATCAACCGGCGCGTCTCCACTCGATCATCGTCTCGCGGTTCCCGAGGAAATTCCAATCGTTGCGGACGCTGCTCCGCCAGTTGTTCCGTCGAACGCTGCTTAGAGGCCTTGCGACGCTCGACTCGATTGATTCCGAACACCAAGAACAGCACGGCCCCGCCGATCGGAATGAACACGATTGACAGCATCCAAGCCACGCTCGACACCGGCTGCCGCTTTTTGACCAGCAGCACGACCGGCAATAGGAACAGCGTCAGCGCGTAGCCGAGAATCGAAAGTGCCCAACCTAAAAACGACATCGTGTGATCCGTTGTGACAAGCTCTCCTGCATTGATCTCTTGAGCAGAGCAGTCCCGTCCCCATGCGCCAAGGCAGTGGACACTCCCGAATTTTCCGTCACCTCCGCGAACTTCACGGCAGGCAGCCGTCACGTCAGACTCCGCCGGTCACTGATTGAACGCTCCGAAGATTCAACCTGGAGGATTCATGACCGTTGCCGCCACCGCCACTGCCGTCGAGCAAGTGCTCGTTGTCCCGACTCTGCTGTTCCACGAGGTCGGTTACTTTCAGGGCTTCAATCCGGACGCGGATCGGTATTTGAAGACGCTGCTCGATCCGGCCTACACCAGCTACCGTCCGCGCGACACGATGGAGCAAGACCCCAGCTTCAAACAACTCATCCCGTACTGCGTCTTGCGCTGCGGCGATCAAATTTTCTCGTATCGCCGCGACAAGGGGCAGGGCGAATCACGACTGCTCGGCAAGCGATCGGTCGGCATCGGCGGTCACATCAGCTCGATTGACGAGAATGCTGGCGGTTCAACGTACCTCGAAGGCATGCGCCGCGAAATCGAGGAGGAAGTCTTCCTGGAGGCCGGCTATCGACATCACTGTGTCGGGCTGATTAATGACGACTTGACCGAAGTTGGCAAAGTCCATCTGGGCATCGTTCACATTTTTGAGTTGGACGCGCCCCAAGTTCGCCCACGCGAACAGTCGATAATCCAGACAGGGTTTGCCACGCCTGCGGAACTGGTACGCGACCGCGATCAGTTCGAGACGTGGTCCCAAATTTGTCTGGATCACCTGTTTGCCTCAGCTTGACGCTCGGAGCCGGAACGGATTCGCGGCCGAGATGTCCAGCGGCAAAATGTGCCACGGGGGATGCGGTGAATTGAAACAGTGGCGAATTGCGACAAAGGAGTGTCACGCGATGAAGAACTTTCTGCGAACGAAATTCTGGGCTGGAGCTGTCACCGTCGTGGCGGCAGCGTGGATTTTCCTCGGCGTGCCATCGCTGCCGGCGGCCGACCCGACTCCAAAGCCGACGACTGCCAGCGCCGCCAAGACCGATGCCGCGCCGAAGGTCACCAAGCCCGGTTCGATCACCGAAGAGCAACTTGGCAATCTGCTCAAGGCGATGGGCCTCGATGCCAAAAAGATCGAGAGCCGCTACGACTTCGAGTTCAAAGCGGTGCAGAACAAAGAGGAATGGAATCTTTCAATGACCGCCGTGCTCAGCCAGGACGGCTCGTCGATCTGGCTGATGGCGTGGCTCGACCAGTTGCCCAAGTCGTCCGCCGACGTGCCGCGCACCGCGCTGCTGCGATTGCTGTCCGACAACGACCGACTCGGCAACGGCAAGTTCTTTGCCTACGTCGCAACCAACCGCCGCTTTGTGCTGCAACGTATCATCTCGAACGAAGCCGTGACGACCAAAGCTTTCCGAGGTTGGCTCGATGATCTCGGAGCCGGCGTGGTCGACACCTATGACCACTGGTCTGTCGCCGCGTGGAAATCCAATGAAACCGGCAACACCGCCAGCACCGCCAAAGCTGCTCCGGCCACAACGGCGAAAGCTCAAGCCGATGCGGACGATGACGACGACGACGACGCCCCCTCCATGAAGCCGGCCACAGGCCCCAGCTTCAAAGGTGCTGGCCAGAACCCGGTGCGCACTGCATTGCCGAAAAAACCCGGCACCAGCCGAAATTAGCCGCAGCGATTAGCCGCGAAAGAACACAAAGACCGCAAGGAGTGACAAAACTCTTCGCGGTCTTTGTGTTCTTTCGTGGCCAAGTTTCTGCATCTTCGTGACGTTGAGTCATTGTCGTCGATGGTTCTTCACCTGACAGATTCAATGCACAAGATGGTCGATGACCATGACAGCGTTTCCGAGCGATGTCCAAAGTCCTGGCGAAACATCGACGCCGCCTGCCTGCCGAACAGTGGCAAGCGCTCGATCAAGCGGCTGTTTCGTCGCATTCGCGATCGCTGCCGCCGCAATGGCTGGCGAACGGCTCATGCCTGCGCTGCAATAAACCAATACGGGAATATCTGCTCTGAGCAAATCCGCGACCGTGCGACAGGCAATCCTAAGCAACCAATCGGGATTGCCCGCTCCATCGACCAATGGAAAACGGTGATAGATCAAATCTCGCGGCGGGACTGCTGGGGCTTCGTTGCCCGCGAGGTCAACGATCGCTTGAATGCCCACATCGGACACTGCACGCCAGTCGCGAACGTCTCCGACATGGCCGAGCCACAAAGCGTGCGGATGAATTTGCCTCATGGAATTTTCTGCCTTGCGAAGAGACGATGCGATTGGCGTCGTCGGAGAACTTCAAGCATGCGTTCCTGTCTGATGATGGTATTGGCCATGACTGCGGCTGTCTTCGGTGCTCCCCGTGTGGTTTGTGCCCAGACCGTGGCGGCGAAGAGTCCGCCGTATGACATCGTGGTTTATGGTGGCACGTCCGGCGGGATCATCGCGGCGGTGCAGGCCGCAAAGATGAAGAAGTCGGTCGTGTTGATCGAACCGTCGAAGCATCTGGGCGGTCTCACGTCCGGAGGACTGGGCGCAACCGACATCGGCAACAAAGCGGCGATCGGCGGATTGTCGCGCGGCTTCTACCGAGCAGTTGCCGAGCACTACGCGAAGGACGACTTCTGGAAGTGGGAGAAGCGCGAGGCGTATCGCAGCAATCGGCAGTCCGGCGAGACCGAGATGTGGACCTTCGAGCCACACGTCGCCGAGGCAATCTATCGCGACATGCTCAAGGCCGCGAAGGTGCCAGTCGTCACCGGCCGGCTCGACCTGAAGAACGGTGTCGCCAAGGCAGGTGAGCGAATCGTCAGCATCCGGCTGGAGAGCGGGCTGGCGTTCACCGGTTCAATGTTCATCGACGCGACCTACGAAGGGGATTTGCTGGCGAAGGCCGGAGTCGCCTATCACGTTGGCCGTGAAGCGAACGCGAAATACGGCGAAACGCTCAACGGCGTGCAGGCCAAGAACGCCACGCACCATCAATTTATCAAGGCGGTCGATCCGTTCGTGAAGCCAGGCGATCCGACCAGCGGCCTGCTGCCGCTCGTTCAAAAGGACCGGCCGGGCGAAGATGAGGCCGAAGATCGTCGCGTGCAGACCTACAATCTAAGGCTCTGCACAACCGACGTGCCGGAGAATCGCCGCGCCTGGCCGAAGCCCGCCGACTACGACGAAAAGCGCTGGGAGTTGCTCTTTCGCAACTGCGAGGCGGGGGACACGCGCATTCCGTGGAATCCAATCTTTATGCCGAATCGCAAGACCGACACGAACAATAACTTCGCCATCAGCACCGACTTCATCGGCGCGAACTACGACTACCCGGACGGCGACTACGCGACTCGCGAACGGATCTACAAAGAGCACATCAGCTACACCAGCGGCCTGTTGTGGTCGCTGGCGAATCATTCGCGAGTCCCCGAATCCGTGCGATCGCACTTCCAGCGGCTGGGCCTGGCGAAAGACGAGTTCACCGACAACGACAACTGGCCGCATCAGCTTTACGTGCGGGAAGCTCGACGCATGGTCTCGGACTACGTCATGACACAGCACAACTGCCAAGGCCGAGTCGTCGCCGAAGACTCCGTCGGACTCGCCGCCTACACGATGGACTCGCACAACACACAGCGCTACGCGAAGGATGGCCGAGTCTGGAACGAAGGAGACGTGCAAGTCGGAGGCTTCAGTCCGTACGCGATTTCGTACCGCAGCATCGTTCCGAAGAAGTCGCAATGCGCAAACCTGCTGGTGCCGGTCTGCTTGGCGGCGACGCATATTTCTTACGGCTCAATCCGCATGGAGCCGGTCTTCATGGTGCTTGGCCAATCCGCCGCAACCGCCGCCGCGATGGCGATCGACGCCAACAGCACCGTGCAAGACGTCCCGTACTCGAAGCTGCGCGAGCGACTGCTCGCCGATGAACAAGTCCTCGACTGGACCGGCCCCAAGCGCACTCCGGGCATCGACGCTGCGAAACTCCCCGGCCTCGTCATCGACAACACCGACGCCAAACTGACCGGCGATTGGACGCACAGCGTTTCTACCAGCGGTTTCGTGGGTGTGGACTACATCCACGACAACAACACCGCCAAGGGAGACTGCCGCGCCGAGTTCACGTTCAAGATTCCCAAGCCCGGCAAGTACGACGTGCGCATCGCCTATACGCTTAATCCCAACCGCGCAACGAATGTCCCGGTTATGATCACGTCCGCCGACGGCGAGAAATCCGTGACGCTCGATCAAAAGAGTGCTACCAACCACGGCTTTCGCTCGCTCGGATCGTTTCGATTTGAAGCAGGCCAGCCCGCGAAGGTCGTCCTCAGCAACGCGGGCACCGACGGCTATGTGATCGTGGACGCCGTGCAGTTGGTCGAAGAGAAATAGTCCCCTCGAAGAAATCGAAACTCATCATGCTTGCCAAGCGAATAATTCCGTGCCTCGACGTTCACGGTGGCCGAGTCGTCAAAGGGGTGAACTTTCTGAACCTGCGCGACGCGGGCGATCCGGTTGAGGTCGCCGCTCGGTACGAGGAGCAGGGGGCGGACGAACTCGTGTTCCTCGACATCACCGCCAGCCACGAGGCGCGGCAGATCATGCTCGATGTCGTGCAGCGTGTCTCCGACACGATCTTCATGCCGTTCACGGTCGGCGGCGGCATCCGCACAATCGACGACGTCACGCAACTGATTCAGGCCGGAGCCGAGAAGGTCAGCATCAACTCAGCGGCGGTTCGCACGCCACAACTCATCACCGAGACGGCACGCAAGTTCGGCAGTTGCGCGACGGTCGTGAACATCGATCCGAAGCGCGTGCAGAAAGACGGCCGCGAGGTTTGGGATGTCCACATCAACGGCGGCCGAATCGCAACCGGTCTCGAAGCGGTTGCCTGGGCGCGCGAGGTCGAGCGGCTTGGAGCCGGCGAGATCGTCCTGACCTGCATGGATGCCGACGGCACCAAAGACGGCTACGACTTGGAGATCACTCGAGCGGTCGCCGACGCCGTCAGCATCCCGGTCGTCGCCAGCGGCGGAGCCGGCAGCCCGCAACACTTGTTTGAGGCCGTCACACAAGGCCACGCCAGCGCCGCGCTCGCCGCGAGCATCTTCCACTATGGCGAGTACACGATTGCCGAGACGAAGCGATTCATGGCTAATCGCGGTGTGCCGATGCGGATTTGACAGTTCGTCCGGACGTCGGCATCCGGAAGACTTGACGAGTTGCCGCTGGAGCCTGCCGTGCTCGAACAACCGCCCGCCAAAAAGCTCATCGGCCGTCTCGCTCCGTCGCCAACGGGAGCGCAGCATGTCGGCAACGCGCGGACGTACTTGTTGGCGTGGTTGTCGATCCGGTCTCGCGGGGGACGAGTGATTCTGCGGATCGAGGACATCGACTCGCCGCGAGTGAAGGCGGGAGCGGCTCAGCAGGCGATTGACGATCTGCGGTGGCTGGGACTCGATTGGGACGAAGGGCCGGACGTTGGCGGCCCGCACGCTCCGTATGTTCAGACCGATCGAATCGACTCGTACCGTGAGGCGCTCTCGCATTTGCAACACGCGCGAGTTTATCCCTGCACGTGTACGCGATCCGACATCGAAGCCGCTGCCAGCGCGCCGCACGTCGAGCATGAAGGGTCCATTTATCCGGGAACGTGCGCGGGACGCTCGGCGATTGATGCGGTCAAACTCGGAGATCAACCATTCGCCTGGCGGTTTCGCACGACCGACCGAGACCGGGACTTCGAGGACCGCGTGGCCGGACCACAACGAGCCAACGTGCGGCGTGACCTTGGAGATTTTGTCGTTGGCAAAATGGATGGCTCGCCGGCGTATCAGCTTGCCGTCGTGTGCGACGATCACGCAATGAGAGTCACCGAAGTTCTGCGCGGCGACGATCTTTTGCCGAGCACGTTTCGGCAACTCGAAATCTACGACGCGCTGGGCTGGTCGCCGCCGACGTTTGCTCACGTCCCGTTGGTCATCGGCACTGACGGACGGCGACTAGCGAAACGTCACGGCGACACTCGACTCGCAACGCTGCGGCAACAAGGCGTGGCCGCCGAAAAGCTCGTCGGTTGGCTCGCCTGGTCGTGCGGGTTGAGGCCGACACGCGAACCGATTGCTGCGAAGGAATTGCTCGCGGACTTCGACCTGTGCCGCGTGACGCGCGAACCATTCGTGCTCTCGCCGAACTCAATCGGCTAGCGAGCGGAGCGCTTGATCGTACAAGCCGAGCACTTTCGATCGTTGCTCGGCGGTGTCGAACTGAGCTTTCTCGGTGATCGTCGCACGGGCAACTTCGACTTCGTGACGCAGCCAGGCCACATCGGCAGCGCGGCGGACTGAGCGGCCGTCGATCGTGACGTAGATCGCGGACGTGTGGCCGAACAGCGTGCGGCCGTACTCGTTCTTGGCCGCGGTGCTGATGCGAGCGGCCAGCCAACCCGGTTCGGATATCTTGATCGGTTTGCGGATCGTCGCCGCGAAGTGACCGGCCGTCGCAGTCGATGACTCGCTCGCGATAACTTGTCCGTTTTGCACGATCTCCAGCAATTCAAAGTTACTTCGGCCGATGGCGTTTGCCGTGACGGTGACTTCGCCCGGCTGCGCCAATTCGAGCGTGTCGCCGATGCGACCGTTGTTGACTCGGAACTCCAGCAGCGGGCCGTTGGTGATGACCGTGCGTCCGGCTCGCAGCGCGGCCAGCCAGGATTCGGGCGTGAGGTCGCCTTCGACTGCGGCGTACACGCGGGCGAAGTCGTCCATGAACCAATCGGTGCCCGTCGAGAATGGGACTTTCAGCCCCGCGTTCAAGTAGTGATAAAAGCTGTCCGCGAAACTTCCGTGGCTGCCTCCGTCGAAGATGTTCTGAGCATCCAGGCGGCCGGTCAGCCAGTTTGGAATGTCCTCGAAGCCCCAGTTGTTGTGGCACCAGATTGCCGTGCCGTCTTGCTGATGAGCAGTTTCCAGCCCCATCGCCAACGGTGGAAAATCCGGCGGCGTCTTCGCGATCCCTTCACCGATGCTGACCGGCTGCACGAGCTCCTTCAGGCCCAGCAACATGACGTGACCGTAGCCCTCGCCGCCGGCACCGAAGTTGTGACGATGCTCCTCACCGTTGGAGACAAGCACGCCGCGCGTCTCCAAGAACTTGAGTCGGCCGGTCGGATACTGGTTCGTGATGTAGTCCTGATCCGCGCCGGCTCGCTTCAAATGCGAAACGAAGAGCACGTCCAAACCATCAACCGCTGGAAAGTCTCGCAAATACCGGTCTGACTCCTCGCGAGTCAGCTTCATCAAATGCAGGTGCGTATTGGCTGAACGCCAGCCTCGTTCGTGGGACTTGCGGAATCGCTTCAGCAGAATCGACACGTCGCGTGGTTGGCCGTTGGACAGATCCAGCTCGATTGTCGCGGCCTCCGTTTCGAGTCCCGAGAATGTTTCGAGGGTCACGGTTTGTCGTGGCAATTCGATCGTCTCCGCCTGCGGCAAGACGAACCAATCGGCGATGTCCGGCTGCTTGGCGAGGAGTCCCCAGCCACGCGAATCCAGCCCGGACGGCTTCAGCACCACTCGTTGATCTCCCACTTTGTGCGTGATCTGCACGACTCCCGGCAGGGGACGACCAGTCTCGGCATCGGTCAGCGTCAGCGTGATTCGACACATTCTATCCGGTGCGAAGGCGGCGGCGATCAACAGTAAACCGACGGCACTCAGACAAGCCAAACACGCCCGCATGGCGAATCCTTTCTCTGAGGCAAATGTCGAGCCGGCAGGACTCGGACATCGTTACGGCGTCGGCGGAGCCGTCTTCGATCCGTCAGCCTGCTGATCCAATTTCGTGTCTTTGCGAATGACTGTTTCCATCTGAGCCTGCGTGGGCTGAGTCGCCTTCGAATCGACCGAACAGACCGAGAGACTGCTGGCCGCAGCGGCACGCTTGGCTCGTTCGTCCCACAGTCGCTCACGTTGTCGAGCGATCGCAAAGCGGCGATCCAAGACTTGCTGATAGTTGAACGCCACACGCTTCGGTTCCGCGAACGGCTTCAACACCATCGCGACCTCGCGAGCCGTCGCGAATCGCCGGTCTCGATCCTTTGCCAGCAGCTTGTGGACGATCCGAGCAACTTCGTCCGGCAGACTAGGAACCAGTTCGCCAATCGGCTGCGGCTCGCGATTCCAATGCGCGTCGATTTTTTCAGACCGTTTTTCACAATCGGGAAACAAGACTCGTCCGCTGAGCATGAAGTACATCGTCGCGCCCAGACTGTAGAGGTCGGCTCGACGATCGACTTGGAAACTATCGCGAGCTTGCTCAGGGGCGATGTAGTCGGCGGTCCCCAGACAATCTTGGCCGAAGATCATCGCGAGCGAATACTCATCATCAAGCACGGACTTCGAGGCCACCGACAAGCCGAAATCCAGAATGTGCGCGTTGCTGTTCTCATCCACCAGAACGTTGGACGGCTTGAGATCGCGATGGATCAGCCCGTTGCGATGAGCGTGGTGCAAACCTGCTGCGACATGCTGCGCGATTTGACAAGCGACCGGCCAAGAGATCGGACCTCCCAATGCCACAAATTCATCGACGCCAACTCCGCGAACCAAGTCCATCACCATGTAATGCACTTGCCCGTACAGGCCGACCGACGTCCCGACTTCGCGTGTGCGAATGATGGCGTGATGGTTGAGCCGCAGTCCCGCCTCGGCCTCCAGGCGAAACCGAGTGACCAAACCGGCATCTTCAGAGTTCTGCTCGTACAACATTTTGAGGGCGACGTCCTCGCCCATCTTTAGATCGCGAGCGATGTAGGCCCAGCCCATGCCTCCCGAACCGAGCAGTTCATCGATGCGGTACTGATTGATGAAGAATCCGCGAGTCCGTCCCTCCAACAATCGCTGTGCTTGCAAGCGAGTCAGGATGCCCGCTTTGACGAGAGACTTCGCAACGGTCATCGCGTCGCTTTCGCAAAGTTCTCCCAGCGTCTCGAGTGCACAATCAAATTGAGCGTCCGTCAGCAGTTTGCTCTGCTGAAGATGCTCAAAGAATTCCGTGGCGTTCGCGAGAGTGATCAAGGCAATGCACCGATCAAACGAAAGGCACTGGTTTGGAAGAACTCCTGAAAAGTCCGCGACCCGGACTTGGATTGGAACAGGATAATATGCGTCAAAGAATCAAGAAAGGAGTCGCTTATTCCGCTTCGCCGGTCAGAGTGCGGAAAGAAACGGGACGATCACCGTAAATCCGCTGAGCCAACCGATCAACTCTGGGGACGGAGGCAATCCTAAAATCGCTCCGCAACAATGACCGCGGTTGTAATCCGACCGTAACGCACCTAATTTCTCGTAAAACCGGCGATGATAATTCCGCAAGCGAGGCGGCCGATGAGTACGCACATCGCACCTGAAAGACGAGCTGGGTTCAGCTTGATTGAACTGCTCGTCGTAATTGCCATCATCGCGCTTTTGATCGGACTTTTACTGCCCGCCGTGCAGCAGGCACGGGAGGCGGCTCGTCGCTCGCAATGCTCGAACAACCTCAAGCAGATCGGCCTGGCACTCCACAATTACGAAGGTCAGTGGGGAATGTTTCCGACTGCGACTCGTACAACGCCAACGCAAACGGGACGCAAACAGGCCGCGGCCCTCGCCAGATTGTTGCCGTTCGTGGAACAGAGCAGCTTGTCCAAGCGCTACGACTTCCGCGTGAATTGGTTTGAGGCCCCGAACACCTCCGTCATTCCGACGCAGCTTGCCGTTTTCCAATGCCCCTCGACGCCAAACTCGAATCGGATCGACACCAAGCCGATCACCGTTGGTGGAGTCAACTTTGCAGGCCCGCGAGCCTGCGCGGACTACGCGCCCGTGGAAGGCGTCGGTTCTCTGCTGACCGGAACCGGCTTGGTCGACAAGCAGTCCGAGGGAGGCATGGGAGCTTTGCAGGCGAACTTTACCCAGAGCCGAATTGGCGACATTCGCGACGGCACCAGTTCGACAATCGCTATCGCCGAGGACGCCGGCCGCCCCGTGTGGCACATCCGTGGCAATACCGACCCAATGAACACCGTGCTGCCCGGTGGTGGCTGGGCCGACGACGAACAGGATTTCTTTTTGCACGGAGCCAAAAGCGACGCTCTGGCAACCCCTCCTGGCCCATGCGCCGTCAACTGCCACAACGACGGCGAGATCTACAGCTTTCACTCCGGAATCGCGAACGTTCTTTTCGCCGACGGCCACACCAAATCCCTCTCGGCCAGCACCGCCATCCGAGTCGTCGCCCAACTCATCACTCCGCGCAGCCGCGAAGTCGTGGCGGATCATTGAATAGACAGCGAACGCTGGGGCCGTCTCACGACCGAGCCACCTTGGCTGACCGCTGGTCTCCTCTGTGGCGCGCGGCGCCTGTGACAAGCAATTCACATCACTTCGAAGACTTCTTCAGTTTCTCGATCTTGTCACGAAGCGGTTTCTTCAACGGTTCGGAGGGCGCTTTGGCACCCGCTTGCTCGTACTGTTCGATGGCTTTGGCCGAGTCGCCGGCTTCGGCGTAAACATCTCCCAGCCCGTCGCGCTAATACATCGCGAGTAGATCCGTCCTCGCTTCGGGAGGCGGTTTGAGCAATTTTTCCACCGCCGCTAGAGCTTTCTCTTTGTCGTCGGCTTCGAGCCAGCTTTTGGCGACACCCTTCCAGTTCGACGCGGCGGTCGCTGGATTCGCATCAGCTTCAGCTTCCTTTTCCAGCCGTTCGGCCTTGGCGATGGCACGCTCGCGATTCAGTTTCCGCAACTCGCCTTCTAGCATTTGTCCGCGATCTTTCTTCTCGCGAATGACACGCTGATAGATCGTCGATAAGACGGCGAGCGCGGTGGGATCTTTCGGGTTTTCTTTCAACTTCGCCTCGTACCGCTCCGCCGCGAAATCGGTCTTGCCACGCTGATAGAGAAACGACACGAAATCCGTCGCGATAATCGACCGTTCCGCTGGTCCGTCGCTGTTGGCCTGAATGTACTCAACCGCCTCCACCATCTTGTCGACGTTGTTGAGGACGCGATACGGCCTCATCAGGGCGCGATAAAGTTCGACCCGTTGCTTCAAGTCCCCTTCAGGTGTCAGCTTCAAAGCCGCTTCGAGCGGCGCTTGAGCGGCCGCATAGTTCCGAGCCTGCAAGTGCTTCGCCGCGCCCGAGCCTCCCGCACCGTTTTGTACTCTTGCCCAAAACAGAATGAGGCCATGAAGCACAACACGACATTCGCAATGAGGATATTCCGTCGCATGAAAATTCTCCTTCGATCAATGAATAATTCAGACCTCAGTCAAAGGGCGTGGAACGAACGGGATGGCAAGCGTAATAACCAGTGACAATCGCCGACGACATCCGAGTTAGCCTTCGTGTGTCGACGGGTGCCGTTTGACTCTCTACCGGCGGGTAGGTCACATGTCCGGATCTAGATGCCCACCTGGTGGCGTCACAGTTCCGCCAGCAATCGACTCCACGCCGCGCGTTCGCGTTTCGGTTCCACAATCCACGCGAGTTCGCGGCAGCGGGACTTCAGTCGCTCGCGAAACGCGGCTTCCGTTTCGAAGCGACTCAACAAGGCCGCCAATTCCAACGTGTCACCGACTTCGAAGTAGCCCGGATAGTGTTCACCTAGCAATCCGATGGATCCAGCGATGCTGGAGGACAGCACCGGCACTCCGCACGCCAACGCTTCACAGATGGCATTCGCCCCCCCTTCCATCTTCGAACTGTTGACCAACAACTCGCTGCGAGCCAGCACTCGCAGAGCTTGCGAGTGCGGCAAGTCCCCCAGCCAGCGATACCGCGGATTACGGAGCATCTCGTCGCGTGCTCGGCGTTCCATTGCCAGGTCGAGCGCCGCACCCAAATGGGAGACGATGATCCGCGACTCCGCAGGCAACTGCCGAGTGGCCAACGCCGCACGAAACGGATCCTTAACCGGTCGCAAGTGTCCGACGACACAGACTTCAAAGGCGTCCTTTCGCTGAGTCGGACGCGACGTTGGTCCAACCGCCGATTGAACGATGACTCGCGCTTTGGCCTGCAGTCCGCGCGGCAGCGCGTCGATAGCGCGAGCTTGAAGTACGACCAGTCGATCAGCCAGTTCAATCGACCGCTGAGCGGCACGACTCTGTGGCAAATCGTGATACAAGTCGGTGCCAGTCAGCACCACGATCAGTCGTCCATCCGGCCGCTTCGCTCGGTAATGCCGAATCGACGCAGCGCTCTTGCGAGCGTGCAACGCGATCAACACATCACACGGCTGATCTCGGAAAGCATCCACAACCGTGACTCGATACCCCAGTTGCCGCAGCAGGCGTGCCCAGCGATCCGCCGTGATGCGATTCCCTTTGCGAGATCCCTTCGGTGCCGGTGTGACGATCAACAGTCGCATGTGTTTCGATTTCGGTACGAAAAAATCTTGTTTCACAAAATGATGAAGATAGACGAGAGGATTCTAAGAACCCGTCCAAGAACTGATTCGTGAAATAGACAGTCTGAAGTAGACTACCGGCGACTCCAAGGAAGGAGGCCGAACGATGGCAACGGAATTGGCGGTTCACGAGTGTGGCTGTGCGGCCTGTCGGTCGGGCGACCATGCGGATC
>CAMDRI010000068.1 GCA_945906725.1 Candidatus Kuenenia stuttgartensis
CCGCAGCTCCTCGACAATCCCTTCGCACATCAGCTCGCTCCATGCTTGTTTGGCAGATCAATCTCTGCCTCAAGCTCTGGCGCAAATCTCATGCCGTGGGTCGGTCCATCGCCGTTGGAATTGTCAGAGTTGTGTATAAACGACAGCCCTCCTCACCGCCCTGCTGCTCGCCCTGCTGGCCGCGCCGCTGGCCGCGCTGCATGCCGCCGAGCCCTTGCTTGAGAAGTCCGACGTCTTCCCGCCGGGCTTCAATGGCATCGCGCGTTATCGCATTCCCGGCATCGTCGTCACGCCCAAGGGCACGGTGCTCGCCTATTGTGAGGCGCGCAGAAACAACAGCTCCGACTGGGGCGAGATCGAAGTGCATTTGCGCCGCTCTACCGACGGCGGCAAAACGTGGCTGCCCTCGCAGCACATCGCGCATAAGGCGGCTCACATCGAGGGCAATCCGCACAAGAAGGACGCTGCTGGAGCGCGCGAGCAGACCGTCAACAATCCCGTCGCCGTCGTGGACCGTGACACCGGAGCCATCGAGTTCCTCTACTGCGTCAACTACGCGCGCTGCTTCTCGATGCGCAGCACTGATGATGGTGTGACTTGGAGCAAGCCCGTGGAGATCACAGCCACGTTTGAACCATTCCGGAAGAAGTATAATTGGAAGGTCATCGCCACCGGGCCGGGGCATGGCATCCAGCTGAAAAGCGGACGTCTCGTGGTACCCATCTGGCTGGCCTATGGCAACGAAGGGGATCACAAGCCCTCCGCGGCCGCCACGATCTACAGCGACGACCACGGCAAGACTTGGAAGGCCGGCGATCTCTGTCTGCCGAACGAAGGGGACCTCGGCAACCCGAATGAAACGATGATTACCGAGTTGTCCGATGGCCGCGTGATGCTCATCACGCGCAGCGTTTCGCAGGCCAGCCGCAAGATTGTTACCACGAGCGCGAATGGCGCGACGGGCTGGAGCAAATCCGTCTTCCACGACCAGCTCTGGGAGCCGATCTGCATGGCGAGCATCGTCGCGCATCCCAAAGGCGTGCTCCTGTTCTCCAATCCGCACACGCTCGGTCTCGACAAAGCGGGCGAACCCGTCCCCGGAGACCGTGGCAAACGCGAGAACCTCTGCATCAAACTCAGCCGCGACGACGGCAAGACTTGGACCATCAACAAAGTGCTCGAAGCCGGCAAAGCCGCCTACTCCGACCTCGCCGTGCTGCCCGATGGCACCGTGCTCTGCTTCTATGAGCGAGCGGACTCGATTGACTGCGCCCGCTTCAATCTCGAGTGGGTCACCAAATCATGATGCTCCTTGTCCTTTTCCTCTGCGTCTCCGTGGTTTCGCTTCAGGCCGCACCGCCGAACATCCTGCTCATCGTCTCCGAGGACAACGGCCCCGAACTCGGTTGCTATGGCGATCCCTACTCCCGCACGCCGAATCTCGACAGATTTGCGAGCCAAGGCGTCCGGTTCAAACGGGCATTCGTCCCCCAAGCAGGTTGCAGCCAGTCGCGCGCGAGTTTTCTCACTGGTCTCTATCCACATCAGCACGGGCAGATCGGACTCGCGACGTGGGGATTTCGTCTTTACCGCGACTCCGGAGAGGCAAACGAATAAGCGTCCGTCAAACCGTTCGACTCCGCAGAGGCAAAAACCTCGGTTGGCATAAATCCGTCCGACTCCCGGTAGGCCACGACTCCGGTTTTTGCTCGGACTTATGACTCCCGCCAGCCGCCAACCCACAGGTTCGCACCCCATACTCGGCCGAATTGGCCAACACTCCCGCCAGTGACCATTCCTACCCAGGCGAGAAACTCAACCGCAGCGTTGGAGCCATTTCCAACTCCGGCTGATTGGCCAACCACCATGTGTCGGTCTGTCCGAAACATTTCCCGTGGGCCAAGCCGAACGTTCAAGGCCGTCCGATCCCGAACTCGTGCAAGGCGTCGATCAGCCGATCGATCTGTTCGCGCGTGTTGTAGAGGTGACAGGAAACGCGAATCAGCCGTTTGCCGTGCCAATGGATGATTGGAATCTCGATGTCGAAATTTTCCCACAGCGGCGTTTGCAGTTGATCGCGAATCCCTTGTTTGGGAGCCGGACCCTCGGTGGGGATCGGCATCGCAATCATCGAACCGTACCACTCGCGACTGTCGGGGATCGGCGGTTCGAGACCAGTCAATTCGACGATTCGCTGCCGAGCGTACTTCGCCAGTTCATGCGTTTGCTCGCGAAAGGTTTCCAGCCCGAAGCGTTCGAGAAACTCGATTGCGGCGGGCATCGCTAGGAACGGAGCGGGGTCGCGCGTGCCGAGCCAGCGGAATTCGTCCTGCCAATTCGCCGGTCGACCACTGACGCTGCCCCCCCAACTCATGACCGGTGGTGACAACCCCTGCTGGTGCCGCTTGGCGACGAACAGAAAGCCGCTGCCGAACGGAGCACTCAGCCACTTGTGCCCGCTCGCGCAGTAGAAATCGCAGCCGAGTCGTCGCAGGTTGATGTCCACCATCGCCAGCGCGTGCGGGCCATCGACGCAGACCGGCACGCCACGCTTGGCTGCTTTACGGCAGATTGCTTCGATCGGGAAGATCACCGCCGTCTGTGAGGTGATGTGGCTGACGACAATCAGCTTCGTTCGGTCAGTGACACCGGCCATCAACGCGGTCACTAGCTCGTCTGCGGAAGTGATCGGTCGAGGTAGGTGCTGCACGACAGCCTTGGCCTGTGCTCGATCGCAGGCTCGCCGCCAGATGCGCATGACCGCACCGTATTCCTGGTCGCTGAAGAGGACTTCGTCTCCCGATTGCAACTGGAAACTGTCGGCGACGATGTTCATCGCGACGGTCGCGTTGTCGCAGAACAGCAGATCGTTGCCGTCCGCGCCGACGAACTGGCCAAGGTTTGCGGCTGCGTGATCCAGTTCCGATTCCATTTGCCGCAAGAAAAAATCCATCGGCTGCCGTTCGAGCCGTTCAGTCCAACCGTGTCGCGACTCACGCACGCAACGTGGCGACGGACCAAAGGAACCGTGATTCAAATACGTCACGCCTTCGGGAAAGGACCACTCGTCGGAGATCGGCATTGCAAACTCGCTCGCTAGTACAGAACGAAACCATCTGTGATGATGGAACTCAATTATTCCGAATCGTCCCGCGAATCAGGAGTCTGCCGATGAATCTTTCCGAACTCAGCAACTCGCAGTTGATTGACGAATACCTGAAAGGCCCGAAGCTGTTGCGTGAGGCGGTGGCTAGAATGACTCGCGAACAAATGCTGGCTCGGCCGATCGCCGGCAAGTGGAGTACACTGGAGTTGGTCGCTCACCTCGCGGACTTTGAGCCGGTTTACGGCGACCGGATGAAACGTATCCTTGCCGAAAACGAGCCGACACTCTTCAGCGGCGATCCCGACCAGTTCGCCGCCAAGCTGGCGTATCACGAACGGGATCTCGAAACGGAACTCTGCATGATCGACTGCGTCCGCCAGCAAATGGCAGCGATTCTGCGAACCGTTTCGGATGCCGATTTTCAACGACTGGGACGTCACAGTGAAGCGGGGCCGTTGTCGCTGCGAACGTTCCTCGAACGCATTACCGGACACATTCCGCACCACTTGCCGTTCATCACGGAGAAACGCCGCTCACTGGGCATTTAGACGAATTGCAGCTCATTCGAAGCGATCGATCTCGCCTGGCCGGTTCGCTCCGACGACCGCCGGAGGCTCTGTCGATTTTTGGCGACTGTGGGACGCAGTCTTCTTCAACGGTTGCACACAGGTTTCGGAGCTATTCTTCCGAGCCAGTGCCGGGGATCTTGCCGCGCCGAGACAACCGCTCAGTGTTGACAAGCAGAGGAGCGTCAAAAGATAGGCACCCCAGCGAGAAGAGTTTGCTGTCACGTTGTCGCTCCCAGGGATTGCCAATCAGAGACGGCGTTGGCCGGCTGTGGCGTCGCGTTTCGAACAGTCGCTGAGTTTGGCTTGGTCAGCACTCCGGTCATCGACATGCCGAAGAATCGCTGCAAGCCGGTCACTCGCATCGTCGCGAAATACGCGCACGAGGCGAAGTAGCCGAGCACGCTGAAATCGAGATAACCGCACGGCTGAATCTCGCGGGTCCGCAAGTCAGACACGTCCAATCCGCACCGCTGAGCGGCGGACTTCAACGCAGCCGCCGAGTTCAGAAGGTAGGAGGTTGGAAAGACATCATGTGGATCGGCTCGCTTGGTCAGCGCGAGGATGTGTTGTTTGAGTCCATAGGGCATCCAGTGCGAAGCGATCATCGCGGGATGCCAGCGGTTCGGTGTGAGAAACAAGAACTTACCGCCGGGCTTGAGCACTCGTGAAAGGTTGCGAAAAAAAGCAGTTGGATCGGCGACGTGTTCCAGCACATATCGGGCAATGGCCAGATCGACGGAGTTGCTGGGAATCTGCCAGTTTGGGTCATCTGTCAGCAGCGTGAACGATTCGAGATGCGGATTCTCGGCCGCGGTCGGATCGGGATCGATGCCCCAGAGTTTGACGTTTGAATGTTTGTGCCACGGATACGGTGAGATCGCGCCTCGACCGCAGCCGACGTCGAGCACGGTCATGCCGGGCTCGACCGCTTTGGCAATGAGATCGTGATAGACCGGCATGCTCGTCGGCTTCGCGCCGAACATACGATTCCGCAGTTTTGCGGCCAGAGTGGAGGACATAGCAGAGTCCTAACCCGTACCAAAATTGATGAGATAACGGTGATCGACTTTCGGCACCCAACGTTCGGCCCATTAACCGAATTCCGGCCGGCGGCGACCGAGTTGGTCCTTCAAACGGACAACGATACTGGAGTGCATTTGGCTGACGCGAGACTCGGACAGTCCCAGCGTGTTGCCGATCTCTTTCATCGTCAGTTCTTCGTAGTAGTACAGGATGATGATCAGCCGCTCGTTGCGGTTGAGGCCCTTTGTGACCAGCTTCATCACGTCTCGTTTTTGGATGCCGTTCGTCGGGTCTTCGCCCTTCTGGTCTTCGAGGATGTCCACCTCGCGGACGTCTTTGTAGCTGTCCGTCTCGTACCACTTCTTGTTGAGGCTGACGAGATTCACCGCACTGGCCTCCGCCTTCATGCGGTCGTATTCCTCGGTGGAGATTTGCAGCTTGGCAGCGATGTCGGCATCGGATGGCGGATAGCCGAGTTCAACCTCGGCCAGCTTTCGAGCCGCTTCCAGCTTGCTGGCCTTGCTGCGAACGAGTCGTGGCACCCAGTCCATCGTGCGGAGTTCGTCGAGCATCGCACCGCGGATGCGCGGCACGCAGTACGTTTCAAACTTCACGCCGCGTCCCATGTCGAACGCTTCGATCGCGTCCATCAGGCCGAACACGCCGGCGGAGATCAGGTCATTCAGATCGACGCCATCCGGCAGCTTGGCCCAGACTCGCTCGGCGTTGTACCGCACCAATGGCAGGTAACGCTCCATCAGCGTGTTGCGCAGGGTGATGTCCGATTGGTCCTTCTTGTAGTCGGTCCAGACGTCCGTGAGTTGTTCTTGCGTGAGCTTCATAAGCGACATGACAAAACCCTCCATGGGTCATTTCAGGGTCGATGGGAGAGGCAGGATTCGGAGCAAGTCCGAACAATGAGGTGGGGCGAAGTGGCAACATCCGGCGAACCATTCAGGCGCAGGATTGGCACCAACTTCTTTAATCAGATCGGCAAACTCAGTGAATGTTCTTGAGTCCTTTCACTACAGATTTCCTAACCGTCAAAGTCGTTCGAGAAGAGTCTGTGTCCAAACCGGTTTCGCACCGGCGAGCAGTCGCTTCGCGATCGCTCGCACGTCGCGAGTGGCCGCGCTATCAGGAGCAGTCTCGACAAATGGATGTCGCGCAGCGACCGCTTGTGGGACGACAGAATCCTCCGCAACCCAGCATCCGGACGGCGGCGGACAGCGCAGAAACATTTCGACGGTCTGCGAGAATCGGCCCAGAATCTGTTTCGCCTGAGCCGCCGAGCCAACTCGATTGACCAGCACTTCCGGCATCGATGACATGCTCCCTTGCCAGGCTTTGAGCGTGGCATACGCATCCGCGATGGCCGTCGGTTCCTGAGTCGTCACCAAGAAAGTCACGTCGGCGACGCTTGCGAATCGCCGCGCAGACTCAGTCAACCCGGTTCCCGCATCGATGATCAACACGTCGTACGCGGTTTCGAGCGCGGCGACTTCCCCGGCCAAATTTTGCAAGGCTACGAGTTCCATCAATCCGCTGGCTCCCGACACGACGTTGATTCCCGCCGGACCCTTCAGGATCACTTCGCCGAGCGACTTCGCGCCGGTGAGCACATGCCCGAAGTTCCAGTAACAATTCAACCCGCACAGCAAGTCGATGTTGCTCGACCCCGGATTCGCATCCAGCAAACAAACTCGCGTTCCAGATTGAGCCATCGCAACCGCCACGTTGAGTGCGAGATTCGATTTGCCGACTCCCCCTTTGCCGCTCGTGAACGCGACGATCCGCGCACGCTCGCTCGCCGACGTCGGTGTGTCGGCCGAGCGGCGCTGGATGAGATTTCGCAGAGTTGATGCCTGGTCTCGCATGGGGATTGCAAATTGAAAAATGAAAGTTGCAAAATTTAAATTGACGGACAACACCACGTCGTCACTCTCTGCGGTTCAATTTGCAACTTGCAATTCTCAACTTGCAATTTGCAATCTCCGCCCGACTGCTACGCCTCCAGTTTTTCCTGTCCGAGCACCAGTCGAGCCATGCGGCTGGCATTCGCACATTCAATGTCATCGGGCACGTCTTGGCCGGTCGTCAGATAACTGACTGGCAGCGGCAACTTGCGAGCGGCCGTCAGCAGCGAACCCATGCCAGCGGCTTCGTCGAGTTTTGTGAGAATCAACGCGGTCGTGTTCACGACAGCGAACTTCTCACAGGCAGCCTTGAGGCTGCTGACTCCGGCGGTCAGGCTGAGGACGAGATGTACCTCATTCACTTGAGCTTCCGCCAGCAGCGACTTCAGTTCTTGAATCTTCAGTTCGTCGCGCGGACTGCGTCCGCCGGTGTCGATCAGAATCAGGTCCAGTCCCACGAGTTCGTCTAACGCTCGTCGCATTTCGAGCGGGCTGGTGACGACCTTCATTGGCAGGTCAATGATCTCGGCATACGTGCGGAGTTGCTCGACCGCCGCAACGCGGAACGTGTCCACCGTGACGAGCCCGATTTTGACTTCGTCGCGCAGCCGAAAATTGGCGGCCAGCTTCGCAATGGTCGTCGTCTTGCCGACGCCGGTCGGTCCGACGAGTGCCACAATTCGGCGACGGCCGGGTGTCGGTTTGATCGGCAACGCGGTACGGAAGTCGGATTCGACGAGTCCCGTCAGCAGCGACTTACAGTAGTCGTGATCGTGAAGTTGCTCCGGCTTCACATGTTGGCGAACGCGGAAGATCAAATCGCGGGCGGTCTCCTCTTCGACATCGCTGTCGAGCAGTTCGGTGTAGAGCTGAAACAACTCCGGCGGCACTTCGCTGTCCCCGCCGAGATGCCGCGACTTGTTCAAGCTTTCGAGCATCCGCTGAATCGAATCCAGCCGCTCATCGAATTGGCTCGGCACATGGACTTGTGACAGTGCCGGGATGTTCGTCTTGTTCGAGTACGCGACGATGGGTTTTTCGCTCTTCGATTTGGAAGTCGGCGCGGTGATCAACCGTTCGAGGCTGGGGCTGAGTTCGATGCCACTGTCGCTCGGTGCGAAGGGATTCGGTTTGAGCAACTCACGTTCGAGATGCTCAGCCAACTGCGGCGGCGACAAGAGACGCGAGTCGTCAATTCCACCAGCACGACGCGCCAGCGAGAGGTTCTCCTCGACAGCCACTGCCGACCCCTCGCTGGTACGTCGGGCTGGTTTCACTTTGCCGCCATTTCGAGCCGTGACTTCGACTTCGCACTTGGCTCTGAAGAACGGCAATGCTCGCCGTTGCACGATTGATCGCGTGTTGACGACGACGGCGTCCTCGCCAAGTTCACGACGCATGATTCGCATCGCTTCCTTCATTGAGGCGGCTCGAAAACTTCGGAGATCAGGCATGAATCACTCCTGCACTGGGCGCGATGTTGGCGACTTGCCCCAGCGATTCGATCTGCGTATCACGAGAGATTTCGTTCAAACTGAGAATCACCAATCGAGGAAACATGGTGGTCGCAAGGTGCCGCAGACCGAGCCGCACGGACGAAGATGTCGCCAGCACGATGCTCGCCTCGGTTGCCGCCAGTGTTTCGGTCAGTGATTGCCGAATCACATCGCACGTTGGCAACGACAACTTCACAATCAAGCCGCTGTCGCTGAAATTAACTCCGGCGGCGATGACATCTTCAAGGTCGGGATCGAGCGTCAGTACTCGCAGCACGCGCTGCTCGTCGCGATACCGCTGGCAGATCGTGCGAGCTAATGCCGAGCGAACGTACTCGGTCAGCAATACCGTGTTCTGCGTCCGTTCGGCATAGTCGCCGAGCGTTTGCAGAATCGTTTCGAGATCGCGAATCGGCACTCGCTCGCGCAGCAGGTTCTCCAAAACCTGATGCACCTGAGCCGGCTTGAGCAGCGACGGCACCAACTCGTCAACGACTTTGGGCGATGTCATCCGCAAGTTGTCGAGCAGTCCATGCACTTGCTGCCGAGTCAGCAGTTCCGCAGCGTATTCGCGCACGACTTCGTGCAGGTGCATGAACAACACATCGGTCGGGCTTTGCACCAAATAGCCGAGCAATTCCGCGCGATCACGCTGAGCCGGTTCAATCCAAACCGCCGGCCGTTTCGTGACCGGATCGACGGTGCGTTGTCCGGCGAATTCGCCCGCGACGAACGACGTTCGCACCGCTAGTAATCGATCGACGCGAGCTTCGCCCGTTGCGACCGGAATGCCTCGCAGTTTCAGCTCGTAGGCAAACGGTTCCGCACGGAGGTTGTCTTTGATCCGCATCTTTGGCAGCAACATGCCGAGTTCATGCGCGATGCGCGTTCGCACGGCCGAAATCTGCGTCAGCAAGTCGCCGCTCTGGGCCAGTGTCACGAGGCCGGGACCGATCGTCAGTTCCATCGGATCGACTCGCAAAAAGTCTTCGACTTTCGGTTGCGGCTTGTCCGTTGCGGCGATCATTGTGGGCGACGCCGGCTGTTGACCGTTCGCCTTGCGAAGCAGCGTTCCGACGATCGCGCATCCCGCGGCCATCGCGATCAGCGGCAGCGCGGGGAGGCCGGTGAAACTCATCGCCGACAGAAACGCCGCCGCCAGGAACAATGCTTCGGGATGTCGGAAGGTTTGATGCAAGACATCTCGCCGCAGATCGCTTTCGCTCGACGAGCGTGTCACGATCAGGCCGGCCGCCAGCGAAATCAAAAATGCCGGAACTTGCGTGACAAGTCCATCACCAATCGTCAGCCTCGTGAAGACATTGGCCGCGTCGCCGATCGGCATGTCGTTCTCGAATACGCCCATGTACAGTCCGCCGACGATGTTGACCGCCAGGATGACAAGTCCCGCGACCGCATCGCCGCGCACGAATTTGCTGGCTCCGTCCATCGCCGCGTAGAAATCGGCTTGCCGAATCAGGTCGTCACGCCGCTGCCGAGCTTGCTCGTGCGTGATCGCTCCCGCGTTCAGGTCGGCGTCGATCGCCATCTGCTTGCCCGGCAACCCGTCGAGCGCGAACCGCGCGGCGACTTCGCTGATGCGTGTCGCTCCTTTCGTGATGACCAGGAACTGAATCGCGACGACGATCAAGAAGATGACAATGCCGACAGCGATCTGATCCCCCGCGACGAACTGTGAAAACGCTTCGATGACTTTGCCGGCCGCTTGTGTGCCGTCGCTTCCACCACGAGTCAAAACCAGCCGCGTCGATGCGACGTTCAAGACCAATCGAGCGAGCGTTGTCCCCAGCAAAAGTGCCGGAAATGCGCTGAATTCCAGTGGTCGTCCGACGTAAACCGTCGTCAGCAAGATCAGCACCGAGACAGTGATGTTCGCGGCCAACAGCAAGTCCATCAGCAGCGGCGGCAACGGCGTCACGAGCGCAACGACCGAACCCACGATCAACGCCGGGAAAATGATCCCGCGCGATTCGCGCAACCACGAACGCGGACCAACCGCAGACGGTGGCATCCATGCCTCCGGGGCAAGCTAAAGGGGAATGTTTCGGTGAAGTGATGGGTGAGCTGACCGGATGGCCGGCTCGGAGAGGGGCGGATTGATAAATGAAATCGCGAAGTCGAGTCGAGATCTGTTTTCCATATTCTGCCCCCATCGTTCTGCCAAAAGGCTCTTGGCAGAACGATGGGGGCAGAACGATGGAAGGCAGGGACTACTTGAGTGGGTGCTCGCGCACAATCTGCCAGTCGACATCGACGCCCAGGCCGGGGCAGTCGCTGATCGTGACCAGTGGGCCATCGATCGTGACCGGATTCTTGGCGATGCGGACCTCGTGGTACGTCGGGCCGAGGATGTCGCCGGGGAACTCTTCAACTTTCATGTTCGGACAGGCGACGACGAGGTGCATCATTGCAGCGGTCCCGACGTCCCATTCCAAATTCGAGCCGATGCTGCATTTGACTCCGTTCGCCTCGGCAAATTCGACGATCGCTTTCGACTTGCGGATACCGCCGTTCTTGCCCGGATAGACGCTAATCAGGTCGCAGGCATTGTTCCGGATTAGTTCGCGGGCGTGAATCATGTCGAAGCACATGTCGTCGGCCATGACCGGCGGCTTGGTTTCACGGCGAACACGGGCGAGCGCCGCGTAATCGCCGTCATGCGTGGGCTGCTCGTTGAGCGCGATGTTGCAGTCGGCCAGCGCGTTGACGCAGTGAATCGCCGTGTCAGCATCCCAGCCGCAATTCGCGTCAATTGTCAGGCCGAGCTTCGGACCGATCGTCTCGCGTACCGTCCGCACGCGGGTGATGTCCGCGTCTGCCGAGCCGCCGACTTTGACTTTGATCGTCGTGAAACCTTCGCTGACCAGTTCGAGGGCACGGGCTTTCGCTCGTTCGGGCTCGTAAGCCCCCATCGAGAACCGGCAGCGCACGGTCAACGGCCGCACCGCTCCGCCGAGTAATTCATAAACCGGCTTGTTGGCCGCCTTGCCGGCGATGTCCCAGCAAGCCATCTCGATGGCGGACTTCGCGAACCAATTGTGTCGCGTGACCTTGTCCATACGGCGGTCGATGTCCTCGATGTTCGTCGGATCGGCTCCGATCACGCTCGGAGTGAGCACATTGTCGAGGATCGCCTTCGCGCCCCACACAGTCTCGCCGCTCCAATTTGGCATGACGGTCGCTTCGCCGATTCCTTCGATGCCGGCATCAGTGCCGACGCGAATCAGCAAGTATTTCGATTCGGTGTGCCAACCCAGTGCAGTGACCATATACCGCGCGGGCTTGAGGGGAATGCGAACCGGGATGACTTCGACGTGCGTGATCTGCATAGGAGCTTTCTGACTTCGTAGGTCAGGCTATCCAGCCTGACTCAATTGGCCATCGGCGTCGAATGCCGTCCGGGTCAGCCTGGAAAGGCTGACCGACTTCGTAGCGGCATCGTGGGACGCAGTTTATCCTCGCTCACCGATTCGCCAACACACCGACCATGAGACACCCGCATGAGCCAACCCATCGAACTGCCGCTGACGGAGCGTCCCACAAAAATCCGTTACGGCGTACTGACGTTTCTCTGCGTGCTGGTCTTCATTCTCTACGTCGATCGCATCTGCATCGCCCAGGCGGTGACGAAGATCGAAGAGGAATTGAAAATCGAGGACGATCAAATGACGTGGGTACTGATGGCGTTTACGCTGTCATACTCGCTGTTTGAAGTGCCGATGGGTTGGTGGGGGGACAAATACGGTTCGCGCGGAGTGCTGACTCGGATCGTTGTCTGGTGGTCGGCGTTCACCGCGTTGACAGGAGCGGCGCGAGGCTTGATGTCGCTGATTGTCATTCGGTTTCTGTTTGGAGCCGGTGAAGCCGGTGCGTTGCCGAACTCGGCGTGCATCTTGTCGCGGTGGTATCCGGTCGAGCGGCGCGGCATGGCTCAGGGAGCCATCAATTCCGCAATGCTCATCGGCGGAGCCATCGCACCGATCGTCACGGCGTATCTCATCAAAGAGATTGGCTGGCGTTGGTCGTTCGCAGTTCTCAGTCTACCTGGAGTCTTGTGGGCCATCGCGTTTTGGTGGTGGTATCGCGACGACCCGCAAACGCATCCGGCGGTCAACGAGCAGGAGCGGCAATTGATCTTGGCCGGCACGGCGAGCAAATCGGGCACGCATCCGGCGATTCCCTGGCGAGCCGTCCTCACGCACCCGCAAGTGTGGATGCTCGGCTTCATCCTGGCCTGCTCGGCGTTCAACTCGTACCTGTATTTCTCGTGGTATCCGACGTATCTCAAAAAGGCCCGCGGCTGCAGCGAGATTGATGCCGGCTGGCTGGCGAGCATCGTGCTGGCGGGTGGAGCGATCGGCTGTTTGAGCGGCGGCTTCATCATCGACTGGCTGACCCGGTGGACCAGCGACCGGTTTCGTTGTCGTCGTCTGCTGTGTGCCTCATCGGTGACGCTGGCGTCGGTGTCGCTGTTGATCGGCAAGCATTGTGATACGCCGGTGATCGCGACACTGTGGACCGCCGGTTCGCTGATGTTGACGGTGGTGACGTTGGCCTCGTGGTGGGGTTCCGTCAGCGACCTCAGTGGCCGGCATCTGGGCGCGCTCTTCGGCTTGATGAACTCGCTGGGTGGCCTGGGAGCGTTGGCCTCGCAAAGCTTCGCCGGCAATTTCGCAACCTGGATGAAGTCACAAGGCCACACCGGCCGAGCACAGTGGGATCCGATGTTCTACGTCTACTCCGGTGTGCTCTTCGCCGGCGCGATGACGTGGCTGTTCATCGACGCGAGGAGATCGGTCGAAGACTCCAGAGCGAACTCGTAGGGCAGGCTCCCGAATGTTGATCCGCAAACAAACTGCATGCACTCGGCCTGCTGGCTGAGAAACCAGACGGCAATGGTCCAGATCGGCCTTGAGATCAAGTTTCAAGGAGATATAGGTGGTCCCAAGGCGGAACCATGAACATCACGTCTTTCGCTGGTGAACCGACTCAAGGCCGGTCCCGGCGCGATGCGCTCTTCGGTCTGGGTACCGGTTTGGGAAGCATCGCGCTGACGGCTCTGTTGGCCGTCGAGTGCGTGCAACACGTCCGCGATCTGCACGCTGCTGCACTTGCTGGGACTCAACGATATTCGCCTGACGTATCTTCACATGGGGCGATTCAAACAGCTCAGCCAATTCGGCGGCGAGGTGATTCGTGTGTTGCTCGCGTAGGTCAGGCTTTCCAGCCTGACTCGAATTGGCAATTGACGTCGATTCTTGATCGGGTCAGCCTGGAAAGGTTGACCTACGTGGACTAGGAACTAGCACATGGCCAACGCTCCGAACAACGTCGTCGATGAATTGCTCGCGGGGAAAACCATTCTTGCCGCACTGCGAGCGTGGCAGACTGACCTCAGTTGGAAAGCCGCTCGTGAATTGCTGGTCGCTCGACGAGTTGCCGTCAACGGGACGATGTGTCAGGACGAAGCGCGGCGATTGAATCAGGGGGATGTTGTCGGCGTCTCCGAAAAGCCGCAGCCGAAGGCACCGCGGCACACGGCTCTTTGCATTCGTTATCTCGACGAGCATTTGGTCGTGGTCGAAAAGCCGGCCGGCATGTTGACCGAGCGGCCAGCAGCGGAAGCGGGTTTGCGGACGGCACGAATTCCGCAAACTCCGTCGCTCGACGAACTATTGCCGCGAGTCATTGACGAGTACTCCGGGCGACGCTTGCGACACGAGGAGCGTTTGATCTTCATCGTGCATCGGCTGGATCGAGACGCCAGCGGATTGCTGGTTGTTGCGCGGACGCCGGAGGCTCGTGACCGACTGATCCAGCAGTTCGCTGCGCGAACGCCCAGCCGCGTCTATTGGGCAGTTGTGTCAGGTCGGGTCGAGTCGCAGACGATTCGCACGCACTTCGTGCGTGATCGTGGAGACGGCAAACGGGGCAGCTCTGAACATCTGCCAGAATCGACGACCACCGACTCACGAGACACTCAACTGGCCATCACGCATGTGAAGCCGCTGGTCTTCCGACGCGGCCAGACATTGCTCGAATGCCGGTTGGAAACAGGGCGGACGAATCAAATCCGCATCCACCTGGCGGAACTGGGGCATCCGATTCTTGGTGACGTGAAATACGGCCCACTGGGAAACGATCGGCCGCCGACACGTTTGGCATTGCACGCAATCGAATTGGAGTTCGCTCACCCGCTGACCGGCGAGTTGCTGCGGTTCGAGAGCGAATGTCCGAGGGAGATGCCGCTGCCGTGAATTGGCGGTTACTTCCAGTAGACTTTCTTGACGTACCAAATGACAGCAGGGACGACAAAGATCGGCAGCAGAAAGAAGAACGGAAACGTCGGCCAGATGAACTTGAAGACGACTAACTGGTCGAGAATCACCGAGCCGATCGTTCCCCAGCACATGATGAGGTAGCCCATTTGCTGGCGGCTGGCTTGCTCGTCGGGAGTCAACTGCGACCAATAGCGATGTGGACCGGCGGCAACTGCTTTTTGAGCGGGAGCGGCGGCGGGGTGATTCGCGGCCTTGTCGGCCTTTTTGCTCTTTTTCGGTTCCGGCGCGGCCGGAGTTTCCTTCCTGACGACGACCGGCGTTTCCCGCGTCCCCGGCGGGTAATACCTGGAGATGGCTTGATTGATCGCTGGCGGCGCAGCGAGCACGGGACGCACGGGCAGGTCGAAGGTGAGCCGGAGTTCCTGCTCCAGATCGTGTGTGATTTCGTCCGTGCAGGCGACCAGGATGTAGTCGTCGTCGATGAACAGCGGAATGATCGAATTGCGGCGCACGGTGGCTCGCGCGACGCGATCGAGCACCGTGTCATCGGGGATCGTTTCTGAAAGATCGACGTAGGACAGACCGAGCTCGACGGCGAATGCTCGCGTGGCGGTGTCGACGTCCGTCAGCTTCATTTGCACGGCGGCGTCACGCACGGTCAGGCCACGCTTGTCGGCGAATTCTTTGAGCTCATTGATCTGCTGCTTGGTGATCGTGCCTTGCTCGGCGAGCACGTTTTCGGTCAGGCGGTGGCCGCTGCGAGACAGTTCTTCCGGGAATTCTCGGCCTTGGCTTTCGTCGTATTCCCGCTTGCGCTCCGGGTCGGTCAGCAGGAGCATCGCCTTGGCCAGCTCATTGAGCAGTTCCTGCGACGGGATCGAGTATTGCCCGGTCGCGTACTTGCGGACGTGGCCGTTGAGCTTGCGGTAGTTCGCGCGAATCTTCTCGACGTTGTCCTCGAACTGCACCAACCGCAACAGCGTGTAGTGGTCCGGCGGACGCGGTCCATCGGGAATGCCGAGCCAATCCTTGTAGACGTCCAGTGCCACAGGCGACTCCTGAAGATAGTGGAATTCGGATAGGGGAAAAGGCCCGTACTTTCCCAATTCCCCATTCCGACTTATTCAACGTGATAGTCCCGTGCGAGCGTTTCGAAGACGTCCACGTCTGTGTTCTGCAAGCCGCCGCGGACGATCTCGGTGGAAGCGACCTGTCGGCTGGTCAATTCCATGCCGGTGCAATTGATGCGGCCGCTCGAATCGTAGGAGTAGGTCACCTCGACTGGTGACCCAGCGGGCAGGTTCGCCGGCAAGCCTGTGATGTAGAAGTCGCCGATCTGTTCGCAGGCGTCCGGCTCCATCGCGTCTCCCTCCAGCACGCTGACGTGAATCCGCTGCTGATTGGAGGTCGTGGTCACGAACTTCTGTTTGACACTGAAAGGAATTGAGGTGTTCTTGGGGATCATGATGTGGTTGATCTTGCGGCTGCGATTGTTCGGGTCGGTGATCTTGACCCCCAGCGAGTGCGAATTGACGTCGCTGGTCTGCACCGAACGCAACCGGTTGATGACCATTTTTCCCATGCGGCTTTCGCCGCCGGTAGCTTTGGCTTCGAGGATGGCCGCGTGAATGGCGGCTCCCTGAGCGACCGCTTCTTCAGGCTGCACGTCGCGAGACGGCGAGCGGCCGGCGACTTCGGTCAGCATCTTTTCGACGATGGGCATGTACGTCGAACCGCCGACCAGAATCAGATCATCCAGGTTTTTCGTGCTGACTCCCGATTGTTGCAGCACCAGTTCGGTAGTGTCGCGCGTTCGCTGCAACAGATCGGCGGTCATCCGCTCGAATTCGCCGCGTGTGAGCGAGACGGTCAAGGAATTGCCTTTGCAGTACACGGCAATCTGCGTCTGAGCCTTTTGCGACAGTTCGCGCTTGACCAATTCGCAGTCCTGGCTGAGGGACTGCAACGTTTCTGGATCCTCATGGGGATCGACACCGAACTTGGCTTTGAACTGCAGCGAGACGTGATCGATGATGCGGCGCGTCCAGTCGAGACCGCCGAGCATCACGTCGCCGTCGGTCGCCAGCACCTTGAAGTGGGTCGGCGTGTACCGCACGACAGTCACGTCAAACGTGCCGCCACCCAGATCATAGACAATGACGGTGCGCTCTTTCTGTTGCAGGTCAGTGCGTCCCAACTCACCCTTCGTCCAAGCGTAGGCCAACGTCGCGGCGGTCGGCTCGTTGATGATGTCGATGACGTTCAGCCCAGCGATGCGGCCGGCATCTTGGGTCGCCTTGCGGCGCACGTCATTGAAATAGTAGGGCACGGTGATGACGGCGTTGGCAATCGGGCCGATTTGCGTTTCCGCGTCCTGTTTTAGTTTTTTAAGGATCAACGCGGAAATGAATTCCGGAGTCAGCTTCTTGCTTTGATAGACCACGAAGTAGGCCTTGTTCCCCATCTCGCGTTTGATGGCTTCGATGACATGCGACGAATCTTCGACGGCGATGCGTTCAAAGGAGGGACCGACGATGACCTTGCCGTCCTCTCCCAGCAACACGACGGACGGCGTGATGGCTTTGCCGTCGGCGTTGTTCAGCGCGATCGGATTCCCGTCCTTGTCGATTTGGGCCAGCGTGGAATAAGTCGTTCCCAGGTCGATTCCGACAGTCGCTCCCGGCATCAGTTTCAATGACATGGTGTGTCCCTAGAGGTTGTCTCAGAGTGTGTGTGAACTTCAATGTGCGACGGAACTACAGTGACCGAAGCGGCGAACCCGCTCCAACGACCGAAATGAGGCGGCCATTCTGACGGTCCCAAACCGGTGAAGCAAGCGCGCGGCCGCTGGCAGTTGTGGCAACAGACGGCTAGCGATCCGGCTTCGACAGTTTCTCGAACAGCACGATGTGCTGCCACGGCAGGACGCCGATGGTCTTGGTCCACTTCAGGCCGAATTCGGGAAGTGAGGATTCTTTTTTGACCTGCTCCTCCATCATTTTGTGGACCAGCTTGATCGGCACGTCGGGGTCTTCCTTGCGGTATTCGACGAACGCGATTCGCCCGCCGGGCTTCAGCGACTTCGAGATGTCCAGCAGCATCTCGTAGGGAAACTCCAATTCGTGATAGACATCAACCATGATCGCGAGGTCCACTGACTTCGGCTTCAGCGAGGTCGTCTTCTGCGTCCCTTTGACCGTTTCCACGTTCGTAATCTTCAGCTTCTTGGTGTTCTCCCGCAGTCGGTCGAGCATTTCTTGCTGGACATCCACCGCCAGCACTTTGCCGCCGGGCAGGATCTTCTCGGCCATCAGCACGCTGATAACGCCGCTGCCGGCACCGATGTCGGCCACGACCATACCCGGCTTCAGGTCGAGCGACTTGATCAGCAGCGTGAGTTTCTCTTCCTTTTCGCGAACGGCTCGCTCGAGCCATTCCGCTCCCTGGCCGCCGGGGCCGAAGCCCATCACATGCGCGATTTCGCGCCCCATGTAAAACTTGCCGATGCCATTCGGGTCGTGATCGGCCCGGATCTCGTAGCGCGAGTCGCCGGGCTTCGCAGGATCATCGGCACACAGTCCGATCGGAATCGACAACAGCGCAACGAGCAATCCGACATGGCGAGCAATCATGGTCAACACTCCTACAGCTTCGAGACTCGACTCGGAATCAAACTTCGAGCCAAGAATATACGGAACGGCAAGGCGAGTGGCGATTGATGCACTCGACCAATTCTCGGTCACGCAGCAGAATGAGTGCCGCATCTCAGCGACGCATCGTGAAACTCTGCTTGAAAACAGGAAGCCCATGTCTGACGCCAATTTGCCCTCCGATGACCAGTTTCTACCGATCAAAGTCCTCAGCAAATCGCAGCGGCGCGTGTTGGGAGTGCTGATCGAAAAGGGAATCACCACGCCGGAGTACTACCCGCTGACGCTCAAGGCGCTCACGACCGGCTGCAATCAGAAGAACAACCGCTCCCCGCTGACGGAGTATTCCGAGGACGACGTGCTGCGAGCGGTCGATCAACTGCGTGAACTCGGCTTGGCTGCCGTCGTCCACACCGAATCCGGGCGCTCCGAGCGATACCGCCATTACGCCCGCAAACGTTTTCCGTTCAACGAAGCCCAGTTGGCAATCATGACCGAACTGTGGCTGCGCGGCCGACAGTCGGCCGGCGACCTGCGCACACGAGCCAGCCGCATGCACGACATCCCGACGCTCGAACAGCTGCGGGACGAACTGAAGGCACTGCAATCTCAAGGCTACATCCAGGCCAACGGCCCGCTCGAAGTCCGCGGGATCGAAGTCGATCACAACTTCTACAAGCCGGATGAAGGGAAGACGCTGGCTGCAGGTGATTTTTCGTCCACGCGAGAGGAATCCGATCCCTTGCCACGCAGCACACCGACTGCGTCTGCGGCCGAATCGCGGATTGCCTCGCTGGAGCAATCGGTCGTTGATCTCACCGCTCAACTTTCGCAACTCTCCGAACGCTTCGAAGCACTGCGCCGCGAACTGGGTGCCAGCGTGTAGGCCAGGCTTTCCAGCCTGACCTCGAATTGGCAACGACGTGCCGATTGCTGATCGGGTCAGCCGGGAAAGGCTCACCTACCTCACTCACCGCGCAGCGATGCGACGATCGGAGTTCGCACCGCTTCCGCCGTCGCGCCGGTTGCGGCCAACAGCCCGACGCCGAAGATGCCGACGAGCAATCCCGCTCCCGACAGCCACGGTACGTCGGCCCCCGTGCTCAGTAGATGCGGCAGCATCGCGAGCAGCGCTGAGCCTGTGCCGACGAACAGTCCGCAGGCCAAGAGAAACGCGTTCTCGAACAACACCAGCCGACGAATCGCAGACGGCCGAAAGCCGACCGCTCGCAGCAGCGCCAACTCCGCCCGCCGCTCGATCACGTTTCGCAGCATCACCGTGCCGAGTCCGAACGTCCCCAGCAACAAGCCCAAGCCGCCGAGCGTTTGAAATGTGCTCAAGTAGGTGTTCTGTACCGCCAGAAAATTCGCCAACCGATCGCCGATCGGCTCGACATCGAAGCCGTACGGCGCGAGACCCGTCTCCAGCACGTCGGATAACTGACGAGCTTCCGCTTTCGAGAAAACTCGACCGCCATCGAAGCGCCGGTCGCCGATCAGGACGTATCGGAAGCCGGCTTGCTCTGGGAACAGTTGCTTGAAGTTCGTCTCGGACATCAGCAGCACCCCTTGAAAGACACTGCCGTCGAGCATCCCCGCGACCCGTAGCGTCGCCTTCGGGTTCGTGTCGTCGGGGACTTTGATCGTGTCGCCGACTCCCTTGTGCAGCGAGTACATCAGCGTGTTCATGTCGCCGAAGACCGGAATCGTTCCATCCGCCGACGGTTCTTCGAGACGTTGCCAGGGAGTATGCCCTTTGCGATGTTGCTCGCCGATGAATTTGAACCGACCGTTGAGCATCGTTTTCGGAACGCCCAGAATCGTCGGCAATCGCGTTTGATACAGGTTCAAGCAGCTCGCGTTCTCGCCCGGCCGCACGCGGAAGGGGACCGCCGACAACTCGTCCAGCAGCTTGGCATCGTTGGACCCGGATGACGGACGCAGGTCGAGTTTGGTCCGTCCTTCGGTCGTGCTCAGGTCGTGAATGAGCGGCGTCGCGGACTCAGCGACGAACAAGAATCCGCCGTTACCGGAGTCCCGATCGGGAGTTTCCACCGCGGGATTGCGTCGCCCGGCCGCGACCGCGACCAGCAGAAACGTGGCCGTGGAAATCAACGCGAGCGACAACAAGCTGCGTCGCCGCTGCCGAGTCGCGTTCCGCAGACTCAAACGCAGCAGTGCCACCTGTCCAGAACCGAGGATCGTCGCGAAGCGGTCTCCGTCGAGCCACGCGGCGAAGCGGCACGTTGCCGCCGCCAGCGTACACATGCCGATCACGAAGAACAGCACCGTCGAGATCGACAACCCGGCGAACGCTTCGTCTGCTCGGCGGCCGGTAACGATCACGGCGATCGAGATCGCCATCGAAAGCAGAATCAGCCAGCGAGCGATCCGCAGCATTCGACCACGCCGTGCCGCACGCGACGTGTCACGCTCAGCCAGTTCGGTTTGTCCCGCCAAGAGTTCGCGGGGCGAGAGCTTTCGCAGCCCGCGCAGCCCCCACCAAGCTGAGACTCCTGCGGCGAGCAACGTCCCCACGAAGCCGATCACCAGCGAGCCGGGTTGAACGGACAGTCGCAGTTCCGTGGTTCCGACCGCTCCGACCCACAACGTTCGCAAGCCGAAAATCAACAGCCCTGCGTAGCCGACTGCCGCGACGATGCCGATGACGGCTCCGAACAGCACGACCGAGAACTGTTCGAGCAACAGCACGCGACCGACGCGGTTCGGCGAGAAGCCGATCGCCGACAGCAAACCGATCTCGCTGGCTCGGCGTTCGATCCCCAGTCGGACCAGCAGGCTGATGAGCATCAAGCCGGACAGGATCATGAAAAAGCTGAAGCCGATGAACAGCCCGGAGAAATCCGTCGTCCCGCTCGCGGCACGCAGTCCGAACCATTTCACAGGCTGAATCGCGAAGCCGAGCGATTCGAGTTTCAGCGACTTCAGCAATTCACGAGCGAACTGCGGCTGAAGTTCGTCCAACGTCTTCGCATCCGTTGGGGCGTGGGTCTCTTGCGGAGCCAACCGCAACGAAGTTTGCGATCCGTAGCGGCTCGACCACAGTTTCCGCGCGGCGTCGATTTCAAAAAACGCTTTCGGTGTCGCGCCGTAGCGGTCCCAATAATCGTCGTCCCGCTCTGTGACGGGCAGCTTCATGGGGAACGGCTGCTTCCAATCGTTGAAGGTCTTGGCATCGGTGATTCCCGGAACGAGCGGAGTCAGGCCGCGATCCCCGGCCAATGTCCCGGCTTGTGGCAGCACGCCCGCCACGTCGAAAACGAGTTCCTCTTCCGGCAGCTCACCCTTTGAGCCGACTTTGTGAAACGTCACGCGCACCTTCGGCCGAGGACTGCCCGCCTGGAAGTCATCCGCACCGATTCCCAAATCTTGAGCGAGCCACTCGTTGAGCAACACGCTCTTTGCATCCAGCGGCAACGGTGGGCCAGTCAGTGTCGTGACGGACCCGAACGCCGACGGCAGCTTCGCCGGATCGGGGATGCCCGCGACGATCGAGTATTTTGAGAACTGCTTTGCCGATTCGTCCGCGCCGTCGCGGCTGATCAAGTTTGTAAGGTACGCCAGCACGGGCGAAGGACTCAGGCCGAGCTGTTTGGCGACCGACTCAGCGGGTTCGGCGACGGCATCCTCCAGAATCATCCGCTCGCTCTCGAGCGACAGATAGCCGCGATCCGCGTTCGCCACGATCCGCAGATGAAAATCTTCGAGCGTCACCGAGTCGCGCAGCGCAAGCGTGAGATGCTTCGCAGCCTCGACCGCCGAATCACCGAGACCGTCGCGCGATTCGCGAGCCGACACGAACAACGCATTGACGCGCGCTGGCTTCGCCTGCGGATTGTATTTTCCACGCTCAACCGCTTCGATGTTCAGTTCCTTCTGCAAGGCTTGCAGATTGACGAACGCGACCTTCGGCACCTGCTGGCTCGGCTGCAGTTCCAACCGCCCGGCTCCGGCCGTGGCTGGAAGCACCGACTCGACTTTCAGCCGAACCTCCTGCGACGACTGCTCCTCTTGGCCGCCGAGCAGACTGTCGCGCGGGATCGTCGCGGGAATCTCGACCCAGATCGTGACCTCGTCGCCGACGCGAGCACGCAGTTGTTCGGCCAGCATGGCGTTCAACACGACTCCGGCGGCCGTCGGCGGCGCGACTTGTTCGGTCGCCAACAACGACCACAGTCGCTCGTCGGTGCCGTAGATGGTCACTCCAGCCGAGCGTGTTCGACTGGCCGAATCGGCTGCGCGGCGTTCGAGGCTCGCTGGAAACACCAAGCCGGGAGCCGCAACCTCGAATCGCTTCACAAACTCCGGCTGCTGGCTCAACGCGACGATGGATTCCTCGCGAAAGAACCGATAACTGACCATCGCGTGATCGACTTGGCCCAGCCGCGACAGGCTCAGCGATTTCAAACTGTCACGCACCGAATCGCCGACCATCAACGCTCCGCCGATGACCATCGCCGCCACGACAACTCCAATTGCGACGGCAATGTGCGACCGCGCATGATACCGCAAGCTGCGCCGCAGAAATTGTCGGGTCGTGAAGCGTGACATGCGCACAAGGATAGCGGCCATCGGCCATCGGCTCACGGCACTCGGCCGGACAAATCACAGCAGAGTGCGGCGGCGGTACGACTCGCTGAGGTGGATCATCAGTTCCAGCGCGAGCAAGTCCGCGCGAGCCAGGATGTGTCGCGTGCTGCGATTGCCCAAGCCGCCGACGAGCGATTCAACTCGTTCGAGATGCAGCGACAGCGCCTCGCGCGGTCCGCAGCCAGCAACGGCGAGCAGATCGGCGAGCTTCACGATTTCGCCACCGAGGTTTCCCGAACCCATGATGACGTACGTTCGCAGCAGTTCCTGGTAGTAGCCGTTGATCTCCGGTGGCAACGCGGTGCGGGACGGAGTCGCTCGGCCGAAGCAATCGAGCATCGCTTGCCGTGTCACGTTCGTCGCTTCGGTGGCGTCGAGATCGTCGATAATCCGGCGTTGCTGGTTGAGCAGATGCTCGGCCTCGACCCGTTCGCGAGCCATCCGTTTGGATTGCGCGATTTCCAACCGGCGACTCTGTCGAGTCCGCTCGCTGCGAAAAATCGCCCGCTTGAGCACCGAAGCCAGTGCCGGCGAGTCCCACAGGCGAGCCGACTGCAACAGCTCGCACTCTTCGCGCGACAGGTCGAGCCAATCGGCATCCGAGATGCGCGGCGCGAGGAGCACGAGTGGATCTTCGCAACCGCTGGCACGAATCGCTTTGACCAGCGACGCGGCGTCGGCGAAGGCGTCCGATTGTGCCGCAATCAGCACGGCGTCGAACGAGTCATCACGCAACAGCGTCAGAGCTTCGGTCGCGGACGAGACCCAGCGGAACTGCGGTTCGATGCCTCCTTCGGCATCCAATTGCAGCGTCAGTCCGACCCAGGAAGGTTCACGAGGCCCGATGCACAACAGCCGTAATCGTGTCGGCAATTGTCCGTTCACGACCGGCTCATCGGTCGCATCGGCTTCAGCAAAAGAAGAAAGCTCGTCCTTGAGCATAATTTGACATCCTGTCGGGGCGGGGTTCTAGGACCGTCGAATTTCAGTGTCAAGGTGGCACTGAGCGATGTGATGGATATCTTGTTGTCACCCTTCGCTCGTCGTTCGACCGTTTTCACAGGACACTCAACATGTTTCTCGTCTCACGCTGGTTGAGTTGGATTTTGATCGTCCTGTTTTCGTTCATGCCATTCGCCGCGCGAGCTGACGTCCGACTGCCAGCGGTGATCTCGGACCACATGGTCTTGCAACAAGACATTGCCGCTCCGATTTGGGGCTGGGCAGACAACGGCGAAGAAGTCACGGTTTCGATCGCCGGACAATCGAAATCGGCGAAGGTTGGAGCCGACGGCAAGTGGATCATCAAGCTCGACAAGCTGACGACCGGCGGGCCGCACGAGTTGCTCGTCAAAGGCAAAAACACCATCAAGATCGCCGACGTGCTGATCGGTGAAGTGTGGCTCGGTTCCGGGCAGTCGAACATGGCGATGACCGTCTCGCGGTCGAAAGACTTCGAGGTTGAACAAGCGGCTGCGAACCTGCCGAACATCCGTATGTTTCGCGAAAACTCGGCGGCGGCGACGGAGCCTCAAGAAGGAGGCAGCGGCAAATGGGAAGTCTGCAGCCCGGAGACAGTCGGTAGTTTCTCGGCCACAGCGTTCTTCTTCGGACGCGAACTTCACAAGACGTTGAAACTGCCGCTCGGATTGATCAACTCGTCGGTCGGCGGCACACCCATTGAAGCCTGGACGAGCATGCCTGCTCAGAAAGACCTTGCGGAACTCAAGCCGCTGTTCGCTCGCTGGGACAACGACACGGCGAGCTTCGATCCTGACAAAGCGAAGGCTCAATTCGAAAAACAAATTGCCGAATGGCGAACGGTTGCCAAGAAAGCTCGCGATGAGGGCAAGCAGCCGCCAAGACCACCGCAATTGCCAGTCAACCCGCGCAAGAATGCGCATCACCCGGCGGTGCTGTTCAATGGCAAGATTGCCCCGCTGGTCCCCTACGCGATTCGCGGAGCGATCTGGTACCAAGGGGAGTCGAATGCGAACTCCAATCGAGCTGGCAGCAGCGCGGAGAATTATGGTCTGCAGTTGCGAACGATGATCGCCGACTGGCGCAGCCGTTGGGGACAAGGGGACTTTCCCGTCGCGTGGGTGCAGTTGCCGCTGTTCCACAAAGCTCAATCTGAACCTGTCGAAGAGACCGGTTGGACGATCGTTCGCGAGCAGATGCTCAAGACGCTGAAAGTCCCCAACACCGGCATGGCCATCACGCTCGATCTGGGTGAGGCGAACGACATTCATCCGAAAGACAAACAAGGTGTCGGCAAGCGACTGGCGATGTGGGCACTCGCCAGGGTCTACAACCAAAAGAGCGTGGTCGCTTCCGGTCCGCTTCCGGACGGCTATGAGATCGTCGGCGAAGAGGTCGTGCTCTCGTTCCGTTATGCCGCAAGTTTGAAAGCCAGCGGCGAGGAGCTCAAGGGCTTTGCGATCGCCGGAGCCGACCAAAAGTGGCTGCCTGCGAAAGCTCGCATCGACGGCGAAGAGGTCATCGTCTGGCATCCTGACATCAAACAGCCGAAGGCCGTTCGTTACGCCTGGGCCGACAACCCGGATGCGAATCTCATCAACGGCGCTGGACTGCCGGCCTCTCCGTTCCGCACCGACGGCAAGTAGACCGGACGCCCACGTCCGGTCAGAAGCCGTTGATCGAACGGACGTAGGCGTCGGGCCTACGTTTGACGCGAAGAATGTTCTGATCGCGCAACCGATGCCGATTGTGCCGGGTTGCGAGCGCCCACTCTGCGACGACGTTTTGCCGTCGCACTCGATTCTGATGCTAAAGTTCTCCGACGTGTTTTCGGCGCACAGGGTCGGGGGTTTGTTTCGTGACGACGTATTTGGTGACTGGTGGAGCGGGCTTCATCGGGTCGCACATCACGACGCGATTGGTCGAGGAAGGTCACCGCGTCCGGGTGCTCGACAACCTTTGCGCCGGGTCACGCGACAACTTGGCTCATCTGAAAGACGGCATTGAATTCTTGCACGGCGATGTCGCGGACCCCGTTGCCGCGCGTCGCGCGGCTGAGGGAGTCGAGGTTATCTTCCATCAAGCCGCGCTGGCGTCTGTGCCGCTGAGCGTCAAAGACCCGATCGCGGTTCACACCGCCTGTGTCACGGGAACCGTCACCATATTGGACGCCGCGAGGCAAGCTGGCGTGCGGCGAGTCGTGTATGCCGGATCAAGCAGCGCCTACGGCAACGATCCGGTGATGCCCAAACGGGAATCACAGTTGCCGCAAGTGCTCTCGCCGTATGCCGCCGCGAAGCTGGCCGGCGAGCTGTATTGCGAATCGTTCGCGGCGGTCTATCCGCTGGAAACTGTGCGGCTGAGGTACTTCAACATCTTCGGTGAGCGGCAAGATCCGGCCAGTCCGTATTCGGCGGTGATCCCGTTGTTCGTCTCCGCGCTGTTGCAAGGCCGACGCCCGACGATCTTCGGCGACGGCTCACAGTCGCGCGATTTTGTGTACGTCGGCAATGCGGTTCATGCCAACCTGCTTGCCGCGCACGCCACGAACGTCAGCGGCAAAGTCTTCAACGTCGCCTGCGGTCAGTCGCTGAGCGTCATTGACCTGTTGCGCATTATCTGCGAGCGGCTCAATGTCCCGTTCGATCCGATTTTCGCTCCGCCGCGAGCCGGAGACATCCAGGATTCCTGGGCGGATATTTCTGCGACGGAGCGCGAACTCGGCTATCGCCCGCAGGTCAGTTTGACCGACGGACTGCAACGAACCATTGACTACTACGCGAAATCCTTCTCGACCAAACACTAGCCCGATACTGAATTGTGAGCAGTGAAATCATGAAGCCCGTCATCAACGACAAGCCGTTCGAGTTTTTGAAATCTGCTGATCAAAAACCCGATCGTTCAGAACGCATCCGAACAAACACCGGATCAACCGGCTCGGCGTGCTACTGGCCGCCCTACGAAAACCGACTACCCACCCTCAATCCGCTTTGCCGAACTTCAAAATCACATTCTCGCAAACCGCACTCGCGACCTGATCTCGCCGATCGCAAACAACAAACCCAGACTTCTTCAACAGGCTGCTAGAAGGATACTACCGTGACAGCGACGGTTTCTTTTTCGAGATGGATATTCAACCGAGGCTGAACGGGATTGAGTGCTGGCAGGAGATTGTTCACTTCAAATCAGCAATTGTTACCCCAAGCCAACGGGGTGAAGGCCAATTCCTTAAAAGGGCTAGGCTCATATGTGACCACGCCGAGAGAACAGGGACGGCGTTGATAGCTGTAGCCAATCCATTTGAACTGGAATTGGATTGTGGCACGTTGACAGAAAACGAAAAAGCCTTTGTTGAACATGCTGGCTACCGTCTCTTGGGAGACAGCGAAGGGTTCAAGAACAAACAAGCTCGTCAAAGAGAACGGTTACGGGAGCTTGGATTCATCAACATGAAGATGGAGCCAATCCAACATCCTGAAAGGATAAAATTTCAGGACTGCTTCATACGAATTCCGGCGAATACAGACACAGACGAACTGATTCGCTCTAAGTTTGGCGAATACTTCGTGAGGAATTGAATGGGCTTGGTGTAGCTTAAGATGAACCACTTCGATTACGGGCTGCGATACTAAATCCCAGATACACTTACAAATCGACCAGCTGAATAGCTCCATGTCAAATAGACGGTGATGTTTTTAATATATCCGTGTTCATTTTCGCCAGAGCCTTTAACCACCACGTGCAACTTATCCTTGTCACTGTGCTCAATTTGCTTTTGAACTATGACATTTAGTAACTTAAATGTAGTTGGGAGGACGGTTTGCATCTGTGCTTCAATAACTGCCTGCCTTTTGATGTTGTCTAAGGTATTTGTGTTAAGCAGCCAGGACAACGATGCAACTAAAATACACGTGACAGCGATCAACCCAACAAGCCAGAGCCGACCTTCCATGCTAGACGATTTTAGTTCGGCGTTGACGCTTGGGCTTGGGGGCGCACCCATCTGTTGCTGAGCCTGTTGCTGAGCCTGCTGCTGAGCCTGCTGCTGAGCCTGCTGCTGAGCCT
>CAMDRI010000069.1 GCA_945906725.1 Candidatus Kuenenia stuttgartensis
TTCGCGGCTTGAATCAAAGTGGTCGCGAGACGCCGATTGGTTGCAAACGACGATCAAGCTGACTGATTTATCGGGAGTACCGGGCACTCCGGGAAAAAAGGCTCGGTCGCCGTTGACGGAAATTAACAATGCGCAGCCGACGAACCGGCACAACCGTCACAGCTTCTCACCGGCGGAGCGCGCATTGTGAATCGCTCCGGCAGAATTCGCGTCTGTAGCCCGACCCCTGGTGGGGCGGATGATTCCCGGGTCGGGCGAATCCTCCAGGCCACAAGGGCCTGGGCTACGGTTTTCGGAAACACTGTTCTGGACCTGGGATCGGAGTCAGCACATTTCTGCGGCGATCCATTTTGTATGCGTTTGCATTCAAAATCCTCAACGGGCCTGCTAGCCTTTGCCGACACTCAGACAGGAGCGTGTCGGATGCAGACCACCAATCCATTGAGCGAGGCCGATGTCCTGCGGTTTCTGCAACAGCAGCAGTCGCAGGGGCGGCCGTCACCCACTCTGCGCGAGATCGCGGCGCATGTCGGGCACAAGGCGACGCTCAGCGTGCAGCGAATTCTCGATCGGCTCGAGCAGCAGGGGCTGATCCGCCGTGAGGCTCTGCAGGCGCGGAACATCCGGCTGACGCCTCGGGCTGCACCGCAGCGCGGGCTGTTGCTGATGGGACGCATCGCGGCCGGGGCGTTGGCCGAAGCGATCGAGGATCAGGAACTGTTCGATCTGGGCGAGGAGTACGACCCGGACACGCATCGCGGGTTGCGGGTGAAGGGGCACTCGATGATCGACGCGCACATTCTCGACGGCGACATCGCGGTGATCCGGCTGCAAGAGACTTGCACGGACGGCGAGATCGTCGCGGCCGAAGTCGATGGCGAAGCGACGCTCAAGCGGTTCTTCCAGCGCAAGGATCACGTCCTGCTCAAGCCGGAGAACAAGCGGATGAAGCCGATCCGCGTGTCGGCGGACGTGACGATTCGCGGCGTGCTCGTGGGACTGATCCGGAGACTATGAACGATGGCGGCTCGAGAAATTATCGCCGAGTTATCTCAGCGGATCCGCGCGATCGAGCGGACGGGCCATCGCTCCGCACCGCAGGCCGACGTCACGCTCAACGGCTTGCCGGGACTGGAACGGTTGCTCGGTGACGCTGGCTGGCCGCGCGGTTGTCTGGTCGAGTGGCTGGCGGACGGGCGCGGTGCGGGCTCGACCAGTCTCGCGTTGTGGGCCAGTCGAGCGGCATGGCGCGACAATCTGCTGGTGATGATCGACAGCCACCGCGAATGGCACGCTCCGGCGCTCCGCCACGGCGGATTCGCGGTGGACTTGAACAAGACCGTATTCATTCGGCCGGAGCAACCGCTTGATGCGTTGTGGTCGCTGGAGCAAGCGTTGCGAACGCGCGGCATCGGAGCGGTCGTGTGTGATGTCGAGAAACTCTCATCGCAGGCGTGTCGGCGATTGCAGTTGGCGGCGGAGACCGGCGGCGGACTCGGCATCCTGTTGCGACCGGCACTGGCTCGCCGTCAGCCGTCGTTCGCGGAGTACCGGTTTCTCGTGCAGCCGTTGCCGCCACCAAACAAGTCGGATGTGGCCGTGTCGCGGCGATGGCGCGTGGAGTTGTTGCGTGCTCGGAAGCAGTTCGCTCAGAGGTCGATCGTCGTGGAACTCAGCAATGACTCGGATGGTTTGTGTGTGGCTGCCGAACTGGCCAGTGCAACGCCTGCGGCATGAGCGGCCCGAACTGCGAGACCGTCCGGTCGTGTTGTTCTCGAACACCGGGAACCGCGGCCCGTGCGTCGCCGCCGTAGGACGGGCACTCTTGCCCGTCGCGAACCATGAGACGGGCAAGAGTGCCCATCCTACGACCGTCGATGGCCTGACGATCGGGATGCCGCTGGCAGAAGCGGAAGCGTTGCTCGCTGGAGGTGCCGTGACTGCCCACATCGAACGGCATGATCCTGCCGCCGACATCGCAGGACTGCGCGAGCTGGCGCGAACGTGCGATACGTTCTCGCCACTGTTCGGCATCGAAGAGGCGGAATCGCCGGAGTGCGTGCTGCTCGACGTGACCGGTTGCGAGCACTTGTTCGCCAACCGTAGCCCTGTCGCTCCGCGACAGGAAAGCCGAAAGATCAGTGACGTTCAACCGCTCACGGATCACGGCCGTACGAATTCTTCGTGGCCGTTGAGCCGTTCGGCATCCCTGTCGCGGAGCGATAGGGCTACGTTGGGCGAGCACAAATTGGTCGACGCCATCACCGACGATTTCCAGCAGCGCGGCTTTCAAGTGCGCGTCGCATTCGCGCCGACCATCGGAGCCGCGTGGGCACTGACGCACCACCGTAGCCCGACCCTAGATGGGTCGGTCGATGAAATGCTCGCGCCGCTGCCGGTCACGGCGTTGCGGTTGCCTCCGAAAATCATCGAGACACTGCACGAGTTGGGTCTGCGTCGCATCGGTCAGTTGCAAGCCTTGCCGCGTGAGACGTTGCCATCTCGCTTCGGAGAGGGCTTGCTCCAGAGGCTCGATCAAGCTTTCGGTGACGCACCCGAGTTGCTGATTCCAGAGCGGCCTCTCGAACCAGTCGCGACGGTGTGGGTCACGGACGAACCGCTGACCGATCGCGAGTCGCTGAAATTCGTCAGCAGTCAATTGCTCGACGAACTGCTCGGACGACTCAAGCCGCGACGCGAAGGAGTGCGGCAACTGTTCTGCCAGATCAAAGGGACCGCCGCACGGCCGGTTGAGTTTGTCGTGAACCTCGTCAGCCCCTGCGATGTCGCGAGGCACCTGCTGGAATTGCTCAGCCTGCAAATCGACCGCGCCGATCTGCCCGAAGGCATTTCGTTCATGCGACTGGAGGCGACCAGCATCGCCTCGCTGGCGACACGGCAGCGCGACTTGTTCGGCTTCGAGACCGACGGCGACACACATCACGAAGTCAGCTCGCTGCTAGACCGGCTGAGCAATCGTCTGGGAGCGACCGCCGTCGTGCGTGCGGTGCCGGTGCCGGACGCTCAACCAGAACTGGCGGTCACGCACGAGCCATGCGTGGCAGAGGGGCGAGAGTTGAGGGGCGAGGGGCGAGACAAGAAATTCTTCCCCTTGCCCCTCAGTCCTCAGCCTTCAGCCCAGTGCCGCCCGCTGCGACTGTTCGCGCCGCCGCAGCGGATCGAGGCCACGGCCGCCGGTCCGGAAGGGGCTCCGATGCGCTTTCGCTGGGACCACCGCGATCACCGAGTCATCCGCAGTTGGGGCCCCGAACGCATCGAAACCGGCTGGTGGCGCGAACAATCCATCTGCCGCGACTACTTCCGCGTCGAGACACAAACCGGCCAGCACTTCTGGCTGTTCCGCTGCTTCGATCAAGCCGCCTGGTTCCTGCACGGAGCCTTCGATTGACCATGCCCGAACAACCTCCCAGCAAACGCGAGCCGATCATTCGCTTCGATGCGACGTCGCTCCCTTCGTGTCTTCATCCCTCGCCCCTCGCCTACGCCGAACTGCATTGCCGCTCGAATTTTTCATTTCTGGAAGGCGCGTCGCATCCCGACGAACTCGTCACGCGAGCCGCCGCGCTCGGCCTGTCCGCGCTGGCGATCACGGATCGCAACAGTCTTGCGGGTGTCGTGCGAGCTCACGTCGCCGCGAAGGAATCGAAGCTCAAGCTGCTGATTGGGGCGGAGATCACGCCGCTGGATGCGCCGCCGATCGTGTTGTGGTCGATGCACCGTGCGGGCTACGCGAACCTCTGCCGGCTGATCACTCGCGGACGACGAAATGCTCCGAAGGGAGAGTGCCGGCTGACGTCCGCCGACGTCGCCGAGCATGCCGCGGGACTGTTGGCAGGCGTCCTTGTGGTGGATGCGTCTCGCGTCCACGCCGACGCGGGACGCGTTGGCCACCTCTTCGGCGACCGCGCGTACGCCATCGCGGAATTGCATCGCGGGCCAGAGGACCGACAGCGATTGCAGGACGCGATGCGACTCGCGAGGGACGCCGGCTTGCCGCTCATCGCGGCGAACTACGTGCATTGCCATGTCCGCGAGCGGCAACCACTTCAAGAAGTGCTGACGGCGATCCGGCACGGATGCACGGTCGCGGAACTTGGCGAGCGGCGATTCTCAAACGCCGAGCGGCATCTCAAGTCGGCGTCCGAGATGGCATCGATCTTTTCCGAGTACCCCGACGCGATCGCACGCACGATCGAGGTTGCCAACCGCTGCGACTTTTCGCTCGACGAACTGCGGTACGAATACCCGGAGGAGTTGTGCCCGCGCGGGCTGACTCCGATTCAGCATCTCATCAATCTGACGTGGCGCGGCGCGAAGGATCGCTATCCGCGCGGCGTGCCAGACAAAGTGCGGGGACTTATCGAACACGAACTCAAATTGATCGACGAACTGAAGTACGCGGCGTACTTTTTGACCGTGTGGGATCTCGTTCGCTTCGCGCGAGAGCGAGATATCTTGTGTCAGGGACGCGGGTCGGCAGCAAATTCGGCGGTCTGTTTTTGTCTGGGGGTGACGTCGGTGGATCCCGATCGAATCGACGTGTTGTTCGAGCGGTTCATCAGCCGCGAGCGTGGCGAGGCTCCCGACATCGACGTCGATTTCGAGCACGAGCGGCGAGAGGAGGTCATCCAGTACCTCTACGAAAAGTATGGCCGCGAGCGAGCGGGCATGACCGCCGAAGTCATCAGCTATCGGCCTCGCTCGGCCGTGCGGGATGTCGGTAAGGTGCTCGGTCTGTCGCTCGATCGCGTGGACGTGCTCGCCAAGCAAGTCGATCACTTGCACGACCGCGAGAAACTGGAAGCCCGTTTTCACGAGGTCGGTTTTCCGATGGAGTCGCGGCTCGGCCAGCAGCTCATCAAGCTGGTCGAGGAGGTCTTGGATTTTCCGCGTCACCTGTCGCAGCACGTCGGCGGCATGGTGCTGACGAACGGGCCGCTGTGTGAATTGGTCCCGATCGAGAACGCTGCCATGCCCGGCCGCACCGTCATCGAATGGGACAAGGACGACCTCGATGCGCTGGGCATTCTGAAGGTCGATGTGCTGGCGCTGGGCATGTTGACCGCGATCCGCAAATGCTTCGATCTCGTGCGACAGCATCACGGCCGCGAACTGACACTGGCAAACATCCCGGCCTACGACCGTCGCGTGTTCGAGATGATCGGCCGCTCGGACACAATGGGGGTGTTTCAAATCGAGAGCCGCGCGCAGATGTCGATGCTGCCGCGACTCAAGCCGCGCTGCTTTTACGATCTGGTCATCGAGGTCGCGATCGTTCGGCCGGGGCCGATCCAAGGGGACATGGTCCACCCGTACCTGCGTCGTCGCAGCGGCGAGGAAGCGGTTGACTATCCCGACGATCGCATTCGCGCGGTGCTGGAAAAAACGCTGGGCGTGCCGATCTTTCAGGAGCAAGCGATGCGGCTGGTGGTCGTGGCCGCCGACTTCACGCCGGGCGAGGCCGATCAACTCCGCCGAGCGATGGGAGCCTGGCGGCGGCGCGGCGCCATCGATCAGTTCCAAAAGAAACTCATCGACGGCATGACCGCGAACGGCTACTCGGTCGAGTTCGCCGACCGAGTCTTTCGGCAACTGCGAGGCTTCGGCGAATATGGCTTCCCCGAAAGTCACGCGTGCTCGTTCGCGCTGCTGGTCTGGGCGTCGGCCTGGCTGAAGTTTCATCATCCCGCCGCGTTCGCCGCCGCACTACTCAACAGCCAGCCGATGGGTTTTTACGCGCCGGCCCAGCTTGTGGCGGATGCTCGGCAACACGGAGTCACCGTGCTGCCGGTCGATGTGAACTTCAGCGAGTGGGATTGTGTGTTGGAGGATCCGAGGGGGAGAGGGGAGGGGGGGGGGAGAGGGCGAGGGGACGACGAGGCAATCGACCACCGCAGTAAGTCCTTTCCGCGTTCTTCCTCGTCGATTCCCCGTCAACACGTCTTCTCCTCTTCAAACTTGCGCCTTGGTTTCCGAATGCTCGCCGGTTTTTCCGCCGAGTATGCCGAGCGGATCGTGTCGTCGCGCGGCTCGCGACCGTTCTCGTCCGTGGAAGAATTCGCCGAGCGGTCCGGCTTGAGCAACTCGGTACTGACTCGCTTGTCGCGCGCCGACGCGTTTGCTTCGTTGCAGCTCGGACGACGTTCGGCCTTGTGGCAATCGCTGCCCGATCACTCGCCGATGCCGCTGCTCGAAGTGGAACCTGCGGGCAGCGAGACGGCTGTCGCGCTGCCGCAACTGGGAGCATTCGGCGAGGTCGTCGCAGACTATCAGACGATCGGCCTGTCGCTGCGAGGTCATCCTCTGAAGTTCTTGCGGCCGCAACTCGACGCGCGCCGTATCACTCCGTCCAATCGGTTGCCTTCCACCCAAGACGGCCGCTTTTTGCGCGTAGCGGGATTGGTCTTGATGCGCCAGCGGCCGAGTACCGCCAAGGGAATCACATTCGTGACGCTCGAAGATGAAACCGGCATCGTCAACTTGATCGTTCGCCCGGAGGTCTGGGAGCGACACCATCAAGCCGCCCGCGCCGCGACGGTGCTTCTGGCTCATGGCATCCTGCAACGTCACGACTCGGTCGTCCACGTCCTGGTCAACCGCCTGGAAGACCTGTCGCACGAACTGGCTCAAATCGAAATTGCCTCGCGCGACTTCCGTTGAGCTACGAGCGTCGCGGATCAACTTCGTTGCGTGCGTTGTTGATGACATCGCTGACTTGCTCGGCCTGCATCTCCTCCGCAGGGTACGGCACCAGCAGAGCCGACAAAACATTGACGTCGTCGACCTGTGGGTCCAGCCAAACGTCGTAATCCGACGGCTTGAGGATCACCGGCATCCGATCATGAATCGTTGCCATCAACTCGTTCGGTGTCGTCGTCAGAGTGGCACAGGTCTCAACCGCAGTCCCATCCGGAGCCTGCCACTTCTCCCACATCCCGGCGAACGAAAACAATCTCTGGCTGCGGAGCGAAAACCAATGCGGGACTTTGCTTTTTCCCTCGCGCTTCCACTCGTAGAAACCATCCACTGGAATCAGGCATCTCCGTTGCCGAAACGCGGTGCGAAACGACGGCTTCTCGGCCACAGTCTCGGCCCGCGCGTTAATCAGACTGGCCGCCAGCTTGGTGTCCTTCGCCCAGAATGGAATCAGCCCCCACCGCAACCGTACCGGCTCGCGGCCGCCGCTCGTCGCACGAACGGCCAGGATCGACTGAGTTGGAGCGATGTTGAATCGAGGTACGTTCCAATCGATACGATCACGGATCAGTTCAAAGAATTCCGCGATTTCGCTGGCCGAGGCTCGCAACGTGAATCGACCGCACATGGGAAATCATCCGAAGGCGCTGGAACATTACGACGACCAACTTACGAAAGAGCTCACGAATCTGCGAGAGATGTCACCCCGAACGCACTCTCAATGGGAAGCTCGCGTGATGTGTTGGCCGAACAAAGCAGCAGCGATTGGCCGGACGAACTGAGCGGTGTGTGGAATGGAAAATGTCGCATGGATATGCTCCCTAGCCTTCCGGGCATGCCTCGGATGCGCGGGTGACGTTTTGTCGGCGAGTCGATCATCACGATCAGGAGAACAATCATGTCGAAACAGGGAACGCAGATTCCACGGCGTCGGTTTTTGAAGACGGCCCTTTCGGCGGCGAGTGCCGCGGTGCTGGCACCGACGATTATTCCTAGCTCGGCTCTGGGCCTGGACGGCAATGTTGCTCCCAGTGAGCGGTTGATCATCGGCGGGATCGGCATCGGGAACCGCGGACTGTACGACCTCGGCTGTTTTCTCGAACAGAGTGACATTCGGTTCGCGGCCGTGTGTGACGTCAAGCAGGCTCGGCGAACGCTCGTCAAAAAGATGGTGGACGAGAAATACGGGACCACCCTTTGCGACATGCACGTTGACTATCGCGAACTGCTCGACCGTAGCGATATCGACGCGGTGCTGATCGCAACCGGGCCGAACTGGCACTGCACGATGTCGATGGCTGCGGCCAAGGCAGGCAAGGACATTTATTGCGAGAAGCCTTGCACGAAGAACATCGAGCAGAGCTTGATCCTGCGAGACACGATCAAACGCACCGGGCGAATTTTTCAGGCGGGGACGCAGCGGCGCAACTTGCCGCACTTCGCGTTTGCGTGCGAACTGGCTCGGACAGGGAAGCTCGGCAAGATGAAAAAAGTGTTCGCTCACCCGGCCGGAATGGCATCGATGCTGAGCGGCTGGCTCCCCGCCGAAGAAGAGCCGAAGAAAGAGGACATTGATTGGAACACCTACCTCGGCCCGGCAGCCTATCGGCCGTTCAACAAGGCTCTGCTTGCCGGGTTCCACTTTGAAAAAGGTGGTGGATTCATCGGCGCGTTTGGTGCCGGCGGAGTGCTCGAATGGGGTTCACACTGCGTGGACCTCTGCCAGTGGGCAATGGGGGATTGCGAACCTCCGATCGAATACAACCCGCCGAAAGATGGCCACCTCGTCGCGAAGTACGAGAACGGCGTCGAGTTGATCTTCCGCGAGAAGGACTGGATTCCGCTCGGCTCGTGCCCCGTGCGGTTCGAGGGAGAGACCGGCTGGGTCGAAGCTGGGGACAGCGGCAAGATGGTGTTGAGTTCTCCGGAATTGCTCGCGGGCCGAACGGTCCTGGAGATCGGCGGCTACCCGGCGACGTTCCATGTTCGCGACTTCCTCGACTGCGTGAAGGCTCGGTCGCAGCCAAAGACGAACGCCCTCGCGGCCTGCAACGCCCACATCGCTTGCCACGCAGCCAACGTCGCCCTCTACCTGGGACGACAAGTCAAATACGACAACAAAACCAACACGTTCATCGACGACGAACCCGCCAATCGGATGCGCTCCGAAGCGCTCCGCGAACCTTGGCGACTGTAACTCGTAGGACGGGCACTCTTGCCCGTCTGTGTTTCGACGGCCAAGAGTGGCCGTCCTCCCTTCAATCACAACGTCCTCAACGACCAGGACCGATACCATGAGTTTGACTCCACGATTCGCTCACACTGCTTTTGTCGCCGCCATGATGTTGGCAGTTGTCACCTCCACCCGTGCCGCCGACGGCTTCAAGGTCTCTCCGGAAAAAGAAAAGGAGCAGATTGCGATCCTTCGCTCGGACGCACCGCCGCAAGACAAGGCGATTGCTTGCAAGAAGCTGGCGATCGATGGGTCAAGTGAATGCGTTGGCGACCTCGCGAAGTTGCTGTCCAATCCGCAATTGGCCTCGTGGTCGCGGATCGCGCTCGAGGCGATTCCCGGAACCGCACCCGATGAGGCGTTGCGGAAGGCGTCTGAATCGCTCGAAGGGAGCCTACTGGTCGGCGTGTTGAATTCGATTGGCGTCCGCCGCGATGCCGGCTCGGTGGAAGCGTTGACGAAACGATTGAGCGACAAGGATGAAGAGGTCGCTTCCGCTGCCGCGGTCGCGCTTGGAAGAATCGGAAACGCGGCAGCCGAGAAAGTGCTGCGGCCAGCGTTGACAAGTGGTCCCGCAAAAGTCCGATCGGCGGTGGCCGAGGGCTGCGTGCTTTGTGCCGAGCGATTGCTTGCCGATGGCAAGTCCGCCGATGCGGTCACGCTCTACGACGAAATCCGCAAAGCCGAACTCCCGAAACAGCGAATCGTCGAAGCCACTCGTGGAGCGATCCTCGCTCGCAAGCAAGAGGGAATTCCGCTGCTCCTCGAACAACTTCGATCGAACGACAAGAAACTGTTTGAACTCGGATTGTACGTCGCTCGTGAATTCCCCGGCAGCGAGATCGACAAGTCTCTCGCCGCCGAACTGGCGAAAGCGGCTCCCGAACGCGGAGCATTGATCGTTCAAGCGATGGCCGACCGCAAGGAAACGGTTGTCGTTGCCGCCGTCTCGAAAGCGGCCGCCAGCGGCCCGAAGCCGGTTCGTTTGGCGGCGATCAAAGCTCTCAGCTTGGTTGGCGATGCCTCGTCCGTGAACGCACTGCTGGAAACGGCCGTCGATGCCGACGAGGACTTGGCACTCGCCGCAAAAGCGACGCTCGCCGACCTGCCAGGAGACAAAATTAATTCGCAAATCGCCGCGATGCTCCCAAACGCTAAAGGCAAAACGTACCCGCTGCTGATCGAACTCGTTGGCCAGCGCCGGATCGAGGCGACCCCCGCGCTGCTCAAGGCCCTCGACAACTCGGACAAGAACATCCGACAAGCCGCGCTGCTGGCCCTCGGTGAAACGGTGTCGCTGAAGAATCTCAATGTGCTCATCGCGCAAGCCATAGGCACGAAGAACGCCGACGATAGTGCCACTGCTCAACAAGCCTTGAAAACTGCGAGCGTCCGCATGCCCGATCGCGAAGCCTGTGCGACCGAAGTCGCCGCCGCACTCGACAAGGCTCCTGCGGCCTCAAAGATTTTGCTGCTGGATATTCTCGGCGACGTAGGCGGCGAGAAAGCGTTGAAGACCCTCAGCACTGCCGCGAAGAGCAATAACCCTCAGCTTCAGGACGCTGGAAGTCGAGTTCTGGGCAAGTGGGCCAGTTTGGACGCCGCGCCGGTTCTACTCGATCTGGCCAAGACCGGTCCGACCGCTCAGTTCCGAAATCGCGCATTGAAAGGCTACATCAGCCTCGCTCGCCGCTTTGCCATGCCCGACGAACAGCGAGCCGACATGTGCCAAAAGGCGTTCGACCTTTGCAAAGACGCGACCGAACAAAAGTTGATTCTGGATGTCTGTCGAATCCAACCCAGCACCGAAACGCTTAAGTTCGCCATCAAGCTCATGAAGGTTCCCGAACTCAAAGAGGACGCGACTCAAACCACGCTGCTGGTCGCTCAAAAGCTGGGAGCCAAAGGGATCAACGTCAGCGAACAACTCAGTACCGCGGGCTTCGAGAAGGTCAAAGTCGAAATCGTCAAAGCCGAATACGGGGCGGGTGCGACTCAGAAAGACGTGACCGCGATCGTGAAGAAGCAAGCAGGCGACCTGCCGCTGATCACACTTGCTGCAGAGGGCTACAATGCCAGCTTCGGCGGCGATCCGGCTCCCAATACCGTCAAGCAATTGAAAATCCAGTACAAGATCAACGGCAAAGCAGGCGAGGCCACGTTCGCCGAAAATGCCCTCATCGTGCTGCCGATGCCGAAGTGATCGGCCGGTCAGCAGTTGTTTGGCATTCAGCGCGATGTTGCCGCGTTGGTCGCAGCAGAGCAGGGTTGATTGGCCTCATTTCCTATTGTCGTGTGACCCACGGTGTTCCCAACAGCTGCGCGGCCTTTTGCTCGCCATAGCTACCTCCCTTCGCGCCCAACGGATGCGGGCCGAAGAAGCGAGGATCGTCAGCAGGGTCGGCCGCTGGTTGGTAACGCACGTCGACCGACAACCGGACTCGGCCCAGCGGCGAATGATTGTCGAGCGACCCGTGCATCGTGAAGCCACCAAAGATCATCGCGTCGCCCGGTTGAAAGTGCGTGGTCAGCAGCCGAGCCTGCCGCGAGCGAGCGAATTCCAATGTGTCGGTCGCCGATGCCTGATACGCGATGTCTTGTGCGGCGGCGAACGCTTGAGGATCACCCGTCAGTCGTGCCGAACGCATCGGAGCGATCAAGTCCTCGAACCGTTGCGAATGCTCGACGACCACGAGCGGTCCGTCGCAGATCGGGATCTCTCCCAGCGGCAGCCAGCAAGTGACAATCTGCGACGCACCTCCCGCGAAGAACGGGTAGTCGTAGTGCAGGTTGGTCGCGTTGCCGACCGGCGCTGGCCGCAGAAAGAGATAATCGTGCGGCCGAGCTGGAGCGTCGAACAACAACCCCGCCAATTCGTGCAGCCGCGGTCCATGCGTCACGTACCGCAGCGCCGCGCCTTCGCTGATGGATTTCCAGAACGCTCCCAGATCGGGTGAGCGTTCGCGCCGACGGCTCGTGCCGGTCGCGATTCCGGCCTCGATCGGCGACCGAATCTCGTCCATCTCCGCCAGTCGAGCGAAGACTTCGCGCCGCGCGGCCAAGACATCGTCATGCGGCAACACATCGCGGAGCAACACATAGCCGTTGTCCGCGAACGAGCGGCGCAGCATCTCCGGGTCATGCAGACAGGAGGTTGCCTCGACCAGCGGTCCGAGGAGTTCATCGGGGATGAGATGCTGCTGTGTGATTCCGTCGAGCATCGAATTACTCCGCAGTGATGGCGATGACGTTCGCCGCTCCGCCGTCGATCGGGATTGTGCAGCCAGTGACATACGCAGCAGCATCGCTCGCCAGAAACACGACGACGCCCGCCACATCCTCGGGTTCTCCCCAACGTCGCAACGGTACACGTTCCAGCACTTTGGCTGAACGTTTGGCATTGTTCTGCAAAGCCTGAGTCATCGGCGTCCGAATCCAGCCAGGAGCCACCGCGTTGACCCGAATTCCCTGCGAACCCCACTCGGCCGCCAGGTCACGAGTCAGCGAAACGATGCCACCTTTCGTCATCGCGTAGATTGAACCGCCGCGCCCCAGGCCGACGATTCCGCCACCCAAGGCCGAGACGTTGATGATGCTGCCTCGCTGTTGAGCCAGCATCACTTTGCCAACCGCTCCGGCGAGGTGATAACAGCCGAGGAGATTCACCGCAAAGACATCGGTCAGATCTTGTGGCTGGTAATCGGTGGGCGTGCCTCGACGGTGAATGCCGGCATTGTTGACGAGGATGTCGATTCGGCCGAATCTCTCGAAGATACTCTGCACGCACACTTCGACCTGGTCCTTCTCGCGCGTGTCACAAGCCAGTCCCATCGCTTCTCGCCCGGTATCGTGAATCAATTGCGCCGCGGCAGCAGCGACGGCTTCCGCTTGCAGGTCGAGCAGCGCAATCGTCGCTCCGTGAACGGCCAACGCCTGGGCGATGCAGGCTCCGAGTCCTTGTGCTCCGCCCGTAACCAGAGCGACTCGACCTGTCAGATCAAATTGATTGGCCATGTGGATTCGCTCGAGAAAAGTACGGCAACATCACTGCGGCGGCTGGAACAGTTCCAACGTGTAACCATCGGGATCGTAGAAGTAGACCACTAGTCCTCCGGCGTTCGGGCCGGCCGTGATCGTGACCGGTTCCGACTTGAACCGCACTCCTTTGGCGGTGAGGTCGGCATGGCACGCTCGCAGATCGTTGACCGTGAGACACAGATGGCTGTTGCCCGACCGGTTCGTCGCGGTCTCGGCGGACGGTCCGGAGTGAGTCATGTACTGCACGACCTCCAGCGACTGCGGACTGTCGGGCGAGACTTTGAACGACGCCACGTTCAACACGACACCGGGATACCCCGTTTGCAACGCGACATAATCGTTGTCGACGTGCGGTCGGCGACGATGCAACGTCATGCCCAGCAGGTCGCGGTAGAAGGCAATCGAACGCTCGATGTCGGCGACCGTCAGGCCCAGATGATGCAGATCGCCCAGCCGCCAGTCGGACGACGCAGTTGCTTGAGTCATGTTGTGCTCCTGAAGTCACACGATTCTAAAACGCGGCAGCGTGACGTCCGGATCGCGCGTCGCCGGCCGCGTCGAACTGACCGGCGGGGTCCATGCGAATCACGCTAGGTGCCCACAACGCTCCGGCCGATGGCTGGACTTTGTGTCCCAATCGCTCCAGCGTTTGAATCGTTGCGGGCGGAGCATCCGCATGGATCAGCAGACTTCCCAAGACCGGCGGCGTCTGACGGAACGAACCGAGATGATGATTGGTGCCGAACCGCACAGCCTTCATCGACTCAGAGGCGGACAAGCCGAACTCGATGTGATTCAGCACCGCCTGCAACGCCGCCTGATCTTGGCCATCTCCGCCGGCAACGCTGACGGCCAGCACGGGCTTGGCATCCTTGAGGACCAGCGTCGGCGTCAACGTGATGCGCGGCCGCTTGCCTGGTGCGATGCAGTTGGGATGGCCCTCCCAAGTGTTGAAGCTTTGCAGACGCGTGCCCAACCAGATGCCGGTCTCGCCCGCTTGTACGCCGCTCCAACCGCTGGGCGTGGCGACAACAACGTTGCCCCAGCGATCGGCTGTGGCGCACGTCGTCGTGTCGTGAATGGGGCCGCCGAGTCCTTGTCGCCTTTCGGGGTCAGGCAGCAACGCTTGGCCTCGGCGCGGATCGCCCGGACGTTGTTCGAGTGACGCATGCTCAAGGTCAATCAGCGCACGACGCTGACTGGAGTACGACTTCGACAACAGTGCCTCGATTGGCACGTCCACGAACAGCGGGTCGGCGTAGTACACATCACGATCGGCCAGAGCCAACTTCATCGCTTCGAGCGTGACGTGAATTGTTCCCGGCTGGTTGTGTCCCATCGCGGCCAGATCGAACCCTTCCAGCAGCCGCAGTGTTTGCAGCAGGTACGGACCTTGAGTCCAAGCTCCGCATTTGAAAACCGCGTGACCTCGGTAATCGACAGAGAGCGGTTCCTCGATGCGAGTCACATGCGTGGCGAGGTCTTCATAGCGGATCAGTCCGTCATGTTCCTCGCACCACTTCACCAGCTCGCGAGCGAGCGGCCCGCGATAGAAATAGTCGCTTGCAAAACGCAGGCCGCGACTTCGATCCCGGCCCCCTGCCGCTTCGGCAGCAATCAACCGGCGTAACGAACGAGCCAGCAATTGATGCCACTCCACATTCGCGCGGTCGAGTAACCGCAGCGTCGGTTCAGCGACATCCGCCAGCCGCAGAGTCCCGTAACGATCAAGCAGCGTCACGACCGCATCGAAGGCCGCCGGCACGGTGGCGGATTGCAATCCCGTCCCCGGGATGGCGCCTAGTTTTGCAAAGTGTTCGCGAGTCGCCAGACGCGGAGCGGCTCCTTGTCCCGCGAGCACCTCGACCACTTTTCGTCGAGCGTCATAAACCAGAATCGGCACCTCGCCACCGAAACAGAACCCTCCCGAATCGGTGACGCTCAAGGCTAGAATCGTCGCCGCGGCCGAATCCGCTGCGTTGCCGCCACGCTTGAGAGTTTCCAATCCCGCCGCGACTGCCTCGGCACCGCCGGCGCTGACCGCCCCTTGTTTGCCTGTGCCTTCAGACCCAGGCAAGCCATCCGCCGCGTTCAACGGCGGCAGCCACGCGATTAGCAAACCAGTCAGTGATATCCAGAACCAAGTTGGAAATTGGCGGCGCATGCTGTTGTCCTCCGACGGCCACCATAAATGTCCAGAACGAGACTTTCCAGGGCGTCGCGGGTCTACTCGACAAACAGCCAACTTGCCTTGCAAAAACAAAGCATCCACATGACGTGCGGATGGTCTGCAAGACACTCGAAATTCCAAATAGCCATCTCTTGGGCAATCAGTCGGCCGTCTTCTTGTCCTTCGCCTTCTTGGCGGCCGGGCGCTGCGGCAGCTTGGCCTTTTGATCGTCGGTCAACAGCGGCTTGACCTTCTCCAGAATTTCTTGACGCAAGGCGACGATCTTCTTGTCAGTCTCGTCGTAGCTTTTCTGCTGTTCTTCGTTCAGCTTCATCGCGTCCTTGATCGCTTGCTGCAACTCTTTGCCTTTCTTGCCCTCTTTGCCTTTCTCGCGAGCCTCTTTCATCACGTCCTGACTAGCCTTCTTCTGCTCCTCGGTCATCACCTTGTCGAGCTTCTCACGCAGCTCTTTCATCTTCGGAGCGTATTCCTTTTCCAACTCGGCAACCTTTGTTTTTTGCTCGTCGGTCAACTCGATGTCCTTGGGAAGCTGGACAGCGGGTTGCTCTTTGCGAGCGTTCGGCTTGTTCTTCTTGGCTTTGGCGTCCTCGGCCATCGCGGGTGACAGCAAGAACGCGGCGAGGCTCAACGACATCAGGCATTTCCAGAATTTAGTCATCGCGAAATCTCCTTCTCACTGAGCGGACATGAAAAACACAGAACAACCGGAGCGGCTCTGCGTGGGGGAAGTCGTGGTGGATGCGTCTCGCATCCGACAGACCGACGCGAGACGCGTCGGCCACGTTTCGATTACGCGAACAGTTCCGGGATCACATGGCCGTCGCGGACAATCATGATCGGGCGGCCCGTGTCGGTATGGTATTCCTTCTGATGATTGATACCCAGTGTGTGGAACAGAGACGCGGCGACATCGTCTGGCGAGAAGCCTTTGCTGTCGGGCAGCGTCGCATCGGCGTTGCTCTTGCCGATCACCTGGCCGTTCGTGATGCCTCCACCGGCCATGAGCATGAACATGCAGCGTGGGTAGTGGTCGCGGCCGTTGCGAGTCGTATTGATCTTCGGAGTCCGGCCGAATTCGCCCGTGACGAACACGGTGGTCGTTTCCAGCAGCCCCTTCAATTGCAGACCTTGCAGCAGGCCGGAGAGTCCGCTGTCGAGCGGCGGAGACTTCTTCTTCAACTGATTCCAATTGTCGTTGTGAGTGTCCCAACCACCCAGTTCGATGGTGACGAACCGCGTACCGGCTTCGATCAGCCGCGACGCCAGCAAGCAGCTTTGGTCGAACGAGGTCTCGCCGAAAAGCTTCTGAAAGTTGGGCGACTCCTTACTGACATCGAATGCCTCGCGACTCTTCGGCGAGGTGATCATCGCGTGCGCTTGCTGACCGAACTTGTCGAGACCCTTCACCAATTGGTTCGTCTCTTCTACGCCACGGAACGTCTTGTCGAGGTCGCTCAACAGCGCTTGTCGCTTCTCGACGGCGTCGATGGTTAGACCGCCAGACAGCTTCAAGCCGCGCACAGAGAACATCTCGCCCGGCTTCGGTGTTCTACCGGTGTTGAGCGGTGCGTATTGCACTCCGAGGTAGCCGGTCTTCTGGCGACTGGCGGGGATCGCGACATTCGGCGGGATGTTGCCGTTGCCGCCGAGTTCCTTGGTGACGATCGCACCATAGCTGGGATATTCCAGCGACGGCAGCGGACGGTTGCCGGCGTTGACGTACTCGGTGCCAAGTTCGTGTGCTCCCAACGTGTGGGTCACACCGCGCAGAATCGTGAAGAGGTGCATGTTCTGTGCGAGCTTCGGCAGATACTCACTGATCTCGATACCGGGGACTGCGGTCGCAATGGGATTGAACTCGCCTCGGAATTCGGCCTTCGCCTCCGGCTTGAGGTCGAACGTGTCCATGTGCGTCGGGCCGCCGGTCAAATTGATGAAGATCGCCGCGTTAGCGGTCGCCTTCGAGGCAACTTCGCCGGCCGATGCGAACTTCAGGTAGTTCGCCAGCGTCAAGCCGGTGCCGCCAATCACGCCGGACGTCAGGAAATCGCGGCGTCGCACTCCATTGCAAGTTGTCGTTGTGGGCATGAGGGTCGTCCTTTCAGTTTTGGAGTGCGACGGCCTGGCGCCGCTTTCACATGCGGGCAGTTTCCCACTCCGGGTTTCGTTGGTTTGAGAGTTGTCGGTTGACGGGAACAACAAATGGGAAAGCTCCGTCGGGCCGGAGCACTCCAAAGCTAGTGGTTGACGATGAACTCTTTCGTGTTGATCAGCGCCCAAAGCAGGTCACGAGCACCGCTCAATCGGTCTTCCGACTGGGTCAGGAACGTTTTCGATGTTTCCATTTCCGCATCGCTCGGCATGCGACTGAGCGAACGAAGATAGGCGGCCTTGATAATCTCTTCCGTTGACAATCCGACGACTTCAACGGGAGCGGCTTCCTCGGCCTTGGGCTCAACCGCTTCTTTCGTCTGTTTGATCTTGTCCTTCAACTCAGCGACTCGCTGTTCTAATTCTTTGATATCCTTTTCTTTTTCTGCCTTCCGAGCTCTCTTGAGTTCTCGCTCAGCATTGGACAGGAGCACGTCAAAGTTCTTGCGAGCCTTCGCGACTTCCGCGGCATTTCTCTCGGATCGAGCCGGACGTTTGGAGGGCGGTGCCAGCGAACGAATCCAGCCTTTGTTGTCGTTGAGCATGCCGAAGACTTGATCGTCATTCTGCATGTAGACCGTTTGCAGCAGGCTGGCTTCCATCGAGCGGTCGCAATCGCAGTTGCTCTCGCGAGTCGAACGGCCAAAAACGGTCAGCGCGAAGCCCGGACCATTGCCCGCTCCGCCGCCGCGGGTGTTGACCGAGCCTGGAATCGCGGTCATATGGTCCTTGTTGCTGGTCAGCCAGCCGGAGATTTCGGCATCGGACAAGCTGGCTTGCTTGAGGGCATCGAGCGCGACCTCAGCCGGCAGACGGCGCGGGATCGCGTGCGAGAAATTCTTTTGGTCGAGCTTGTTCGTCTCGTTCGGCTTCTAGCTTCGTTGATAAGTGGCGCTGTTGCAGATTTCGCGGTGCAGCCACTTCATGTCGAAGTTGTTGGCGATAAATCCTTCAGCGAGATAGTTGAGCAACGCGGCGTTGCTGGGAGCATTCGCGAGACTCATGTCATCGACTGGCTGGACAATGCCGACGTTGAAATAGTTCGACCACACGCGGTTGACGAACGCCTTGGCAAAGTACGGATTCTTGCTGTCTCGCAGCCACGCCATGAGCGGCACACGGACATCGTCGTGATCAGAGAGCACGACCGTTTCAGCACCCAGCAGCTTTGCCGAAGGCGGCGGAGGTTGTTGTCCCGCCCTCTTGGCGGTGTCCTTGTCTTTGTTCTTGTCGCGAGCGTTCGCCTTCGGGGCTTCTGGACGTGTGCTGAAAAGCTCGGCGACGGGGACTACTTCGCCCGCGCTGATGTGTTTGGCGAGTGCCTTCTGCAAATCGTTGTTATTGAGTTTAGCCGTGATGCCCAACTTCTCTTTAAGAGCCTGCTCTTCTTTTTTATCGCGCGGATTGGTTCCGTACCCAGTCCCTTTGAAGAAGCCGGTAAACTGGTTGAAGTCGTTCTGTGTCCATTGATCGAACGGATGCTTGTGGCACTGGGCACATTGAATGCGAATGCCCATGAAGGTGTAGGCAAAGCCGATGGCGCGGTCTTCCGGCTTTAGGAAATTACGCCGAGCCCAGAAATACGTCAGCCCGCCCGCCTCGGCATACGAGCCTTCTTTCTTCGGACCGTACATCGCGGTCATTCGCTGGCAATACTCGGTGTAGCTCTCGTCCGGCTTGCGGCTGACGGCGGTGACGATGCCTTCGATGAGCTTGTCATACGGCTCGTTCGCGGCGACGCGGCGATAAATCCAATCGTACCATTCCTGGGTTCGGTCAACCTTGTAGCCGTTGTTGATGTTGAGATTGTTGGCATTGTTGCCCGTGAAGTCGCACAGCTTTGTAGTCCACCATGCGATGTAGCCGGGGCGTTCCAGCAGTTCATCGACCTTCTTGGCACGCTTGTTGGGATCAGTGTCCGACTGAAACGCGACGACTTCTTGCGGACTCGGCAACGTGCCGGCGAGGTCGAGACTGGATCGACGGAGGAATTCGTGATCGTCGCACAACTCCGACGGGACTACGCCCAGCTTGCGGAGTTTCTGCACCACGTGTTCATCGATCTTCGTCGGCGTCTCGACCTTCGGATACTTCTTTCCGGACTTGTCGCTGACAGGTCGAATGACTGGGATCGGCACGACCCCAGCGTCGTAGTTCACGACGATGTGCGTGTCGCCCGACTGACCCGATTTGACCAAGCCATTTGTGTCGATCGCCGCGATCAAGTCATCGTTCGAGTTGAATCGGCAGAGCGGCGTGACATCTTCTCGAGTGCCGTCGGACCAGACCGCCACGGCGACAATTTGCGCCTGCTCACCATCTTTGCTGAATTGAATTTCAGACGGAGTCACTTCCAGCTTCACGAACTTCGGTGAGTCCTCATCGACGTTCTTCGCACCGGCTTTGATCCAGTTGCGGAAGATGTTGTATTGCCAGCTATCGGCGTCCATCCGCTTGCCGCCGCGGTGCGGCGTTTCGAGCGTCGCCTTCAACAGCGCGAGGCTCTCTTCCGGTTCCTCGATCAAGACGCGCGGTTCCTTGTCCTTTTCCTTGTCCCCTTTCGCGAGTCCTGCGTGGTCCAGCTTGAAGTCGTAGCCGAACAGCGACAGGCGAAAGCCCCCCTGACCCTGGAACGAACCGTGGCAGGCTCGGCCGTTGCAGCCCAAGCGGCTCAGCAGCGGCACAACGTGCTGTTGGAAGTTCGGCACTTCACTGGCGTCTTTGCTGGCGAAGCGTTGGTTGGCCGGCTTGATCACAGTGTCGGCGGCGAGTGTCACCGATCCGAACGAAACTGCGGTTGCAGCAGCGGTGAGCAACCAAAGTCGAATGAAACGAGACATTTCCGTGTCCTTCGCAATTCAGAGATTATTTGTCTTTGTCGCTGATGCGCTTCGAAGCTGGTTTCGTGACCGGCTTCTTTCGTATCTCGGCGGATTTCTTGATGCGATCAAATTCGCGGTCGATGCTCGTCTCGCGACCCTGGACGTGCTCGGCAATTTGCTCGTCCATCTTCTGCAAGCGAGTCTTTGATTTCTCTCGATCGTAGGTGAGCAGTTGCAGTCGCAGGTCGTGCCGTTCAGTCAGAGCCTGCCGCAGTTCCGTTTCGAGTTCCTCGGAAGTGCTCATCGTGAGCCGCGCCGCCATCAATCGTACGCGCGAATCGAGTTGCCATTCGTGAAGCAGAATCGCGTATCGGTCGGCGTCATTTTGCCGCGCCTTTTCCAGCCGGTCGCGTGTCTTGTCCAGCTCTCGCAACGCCTTCGCGAATTGATCCGGATAGCTGGTCTTCAGGCGATTGAGCAACTCCGCCAACTCTGGATGATGTTGCTGAGCGAACTTGATGGCCGCCGCTTCACGCTTAGAAGGGATCGGATCGGCGTCGTTCTTCGCGGCCTCGGCCGCTGTGGCTTTCTTGGCGGGAGTCTTGTTCGCTGGTGCCAGCTTCTTTTCGGATTGAGCTTTCGCGTCGGAAGGTTTGTTGGCTTTCACCGGCTTGTCGTCAGCAGCCGCGCGAGCCAGCAAGGCGCTCGTCAAAACGAGCACAACGCCAAGCCAGTGTTTGAGTCGATCAAGTCGCATCGGTTAGTTCTCTCGAACCGCGTCATTGCCGGGAAGTTGTTCTTTGACGTTTTCAACCGTGAGTGCCGCGAGCATCCAATCGGGCGGATCGAGGTCCGCGTCATCCGCCGCGTCGAGCAAGTCGCCATCATCAATGTTGTTACGAGCCGCTTCGCCGGAAGCCCACGCTACAACGAGCCGGTCGGCTCCATCCTTGCGAGCGATCCCGTTCGTCGCCGATCCGTGTCCAATCATCAGAGTCACACTGGCCGCAGCCACCGCAGTCGCGGCGAGGACTGTGATCGCGGCTCCCGTCCAGCGGGCCGGTGGAATGGTTGACGGCTGCGGACTGACGTTCGAGGGCTGAAACTCGAACGCGGCGGCGATCGCCAGATTGAGTTCCATCGCGAGAGCAACCGCACTGCAAGCCGCGACGTCGGTCTCCAGGCGAGCCTCGAACGCCGTAGTCTCTTCGATCGAGAGTTCGCCTGCGACGTAGCGGTTTGCCAGCCACGCGAGTTCGTTTCGAGTTGTCATTTCAATGGCGTTCATCGGATCAATCTCAAATTTCAAATCGCAGATTTGAAAGCTCTCAACTCTCCGCTCTCAACTCATTCTAACTCCGCCAGTCGGTCTCGCAGTTTTTCCGTCGCTAGTCGCATGCGCGTCAGCACGGTTCCGAGAGGCACTTTCAATTCGCTCGCGATGACCGCGAAAGTTTTGTGTTCGTAGATTCGCATTCGGACCACTCGCCGCTGTTCGGCCGGGAGGCCATCCAACGCGAGTCGCACTCGGTCGATCGCTTCGGCCCGCAGAGCAAATCCTTCCGGGGATTCATTCCGAGTGACCGAACCTCCCGCAGACTCATGCCGACGAACGTCGTTCTGAGCCAATTCACGGAAGGACTTTTCTTGGATCTTTGCTCGCCGCTTCAGGACCAACGCTTCGTTCAAGGCCACTCGGAACAGCCACCCGCGTCGGGTTTCCGGCCGAGCCTCTTGCCCTCGTTCAAGCGCCTTGACCAGCGTGGCCTGCAAAGCCTCGCCCGCCAAGTCGTCGTTGCGAAGCACTCCCAGCAGGAATGCCCGCAACTCTCCTGCGAATTCGGTGAACCACTCGTATTCCTGTGAGTTCGCCGCATCCGCAGGCTCGATCCTGTCGCTGCCCATCCTATCCTTGCCGGTGGCCAAGCTCCGTTCTCCGTACGCCAGCGCAGATCGCAGCCCCCAAGCGATGCGCGGCTCTTCCCGGTTATTTTCCAGGCCAGGAGATTTTCCCAACCCGTGAGCCAGGACATCCTTTCGACTCTGGCTCAGCACCGCAAGCAGGCAAGGCTCGCGCGACCAGCAGTTGCAACGGCGATTTGCCGAAGCCGCAGATTCTCAAATCAGCTCGCGGATCGGAGCGGCACCATCGGGCAGCAAGTACTGCGGACGACCCGATTGATCGACGTACTGCGTGTTCTGATCGAACCCCAGAACATGGAAGATCGTCGCCATCAGGTGCTTCGGCTGAATTGGCGTCGACTTCGGGACTTCGGCTTTCGGAGAGGACTCACCGACGACCTGCCCCATCTTCAAGCCACCGCCCGCCAACGCCAGCGTGCAGAGCGGTCCCCAATGATCGCGGCCGTTATGACCGTTGACTCGCGGAGTGCGACCGAATTCGCCGGTGACGACCAGCAGAATCTTTTCACTGAGGCCGCGTTGAGCCAGATCTTCGAGGAACACCGAAATCGCGTGATCCATCGGCGGGCAGGCTTGTTCCAATTGCTTTCCAATCGACAGAGTCGCCGGCTGAGCGGGATCGCCGTGCATGTCCCAGCCTTGCGCTGAGTTCGCGTAATTGAGCGTCACGAACCCGCAACCCGCCTCACACAGACGCCGAGCCATTAGCAACTGATCGCCGAAACTCGTCCCGGCCAGGTTGTATTTGTCACGAAGCCGCGGATCTTCCCGCGTGAGATCAAACGCCTCTTTGGCTCGGCTGAGGATCAATCGGAAGGCTTGGCTTTCGAACTGATCAACACCGTCCAGCAATCCTTTCCGATCGACGCTTCGATCCAGGCGGTCGACCTGCGTCAGCAGCGAGCGGCGGTCTCCCAACCGAGTCATGTCGGTCTTGAGATTCATGTTGTTCCGCGCATCGCCACCAACGTCGAACGGGCTGTAGGCAGGCCCCAGCCAGCTGGGTCCGTCGGCGTACAAACCGGACAAGCGGACGAACGTCGGCACGCCACTCGTCGGATGATTCGTGCCGCGCACGCGAGCCGCGATCGAGCCGAAGGACGGCTTGATGGGGCCGGCTCCAGCGTCGGCGGCGGGGTGGTCGGTACCGGTCATCACGAAGTGCGTGCCTCCACTATGCCCGGAATTTCCGTGAGCGAACGATCGGACGAATGCCATCTCGTGGGCTCGCTGAGCCATTTTCGGGAACAGGCCCCCGATCTCGACTCCAGGGACCGACGTCGAGACCGATCCAACCACGCTGCGAAACTCCGAGGGAGCGTCCATTTTCGGATCGAACGTCTCGATATGCGTTGCGCCGCCGCCCAGCCAGACCCACACGACCGAAGTGTCTTTGACCGACCGTCCTTCGGCCGCGTCAGCCGCCCTCTGTCGCAGCAGGCTGGGCAGTCCCAACCCCGTCAGACCCAAAGCTCCGACTTTCATGAATTCTCGGCGACTGGTTCCTTCACACGTTCCGGCAAGCGGCTTACCCCAAAGGTTCAGCATAATTTGCTCCTTGGTGGTTTGGGTGAGAAATCGATGAGCACAACGCAGCAAAAGTCGCGATTCAGGCGGGAGTTACAGGCGGGGATGCGCCCCTTTGGAGGTCAAATTAACGAGACACGTTATCCTCGTCATCGAAGAACGGTCAAGACACACATCAGAAAATCCTGATGCCTTGGCCCCCCACAGACGGCTTTGTGGAAGCGAAGCCGTCACTCCCGGTTTAATCGGCAACGGTCGCCTCGCGAGTCCGAACGAGCGGCGACTTCTGAGCGACCGCACTGGCGAGTCCGAACCACTGGAGGACGCGAATCCTTTGCCACGTCAAATCGAGTTCCCACCAGCGATGTCCGTAACGCGCCTCACGAGGCCACGCATGATGGTTGTTGTGCCAACCCCCACCGTCCGCCAGCAGATCAGCCCACCATAAATTGCGTGAGTCGTCTGTTGTTTCATAATTGCGATAGCCCCACACATGATGCGCCGAATTGATCAGCCAGATCGCGTGATAGCCAACCACGATCCGCAGGCAGAGTCCCCATAGCAAGAGGCTCATGCCACCAATGAGGTGAAGCGTGATCGCGAACGCCGTGAGCTACAAAAAACACGTCTGCTCGAAGAATTTTAACACGCGATCTTTGGCCAGACCGGGAGCATACAAGCGCTGACGATCCGCTGCCGAACGTCTCACGAACAGCCACAGCAGATGCGACCACCAGAAACCTTCACGCGGTGAATGTGGGTCGTCGTCGTGATCCGAATGGCCGTGATGCACTCGATGAGTCGCCGCCCATGTCAACGATGAACCTTGGCCGGACAACACTCCGCACGCCCCACCGATTCCACCACCAGCGAGCTGTCAGCAACAGCAGACACGGGAAGGCGACGTGAATCCAAAACAAGATGGAGACTAACTGATCTGGCTGATGCTGAATGAACCACCTGAAGCCAATGCCCAGGAGCACGTGCATCGGCACGCTGTACCGTAACCTTGGCATCAACCCACTCACAAAACCGGTGATCGACCCCGCTGGCCGACCACAACCGCTAATCGAGAACTATCTCCCTTTGCCGGAAGTGGTCTGAAGCCGTTATGAATCGGTTCGTCCTGTGAGTCTCGACCGCGACGCCTAAATCGCTTCGCGAACGATCAGAAAGCGAAGAGGTCTCCGAATGAACCTTCGATTATTGGGAAAATTGTGCTTGGCCGGTGCGGCAACGTGGTTACTCAGTTCAATCATCCCCTTGTCCGCGCAAACGCCTGGCAAGAAGTCTGCCGCCTCGGACAAGCCGGTTGATGACGACACTCGCGTAGCGATCGGTGTGGCTCGCGAACGGGCCGCTGTGCTGCACGTCGCCTTCGCGGCCACTTTGGACACGATCCACCACTACTACTTTCGCAAAGACCAAGCGGTCCTTCCGGCCCGCGCGATGGAGGACGTGTTCTCCTCCGTCGCTCGCAAATCGAACGTGAAAGCGCGTTGGATCGCCGTGAACACCAAACCCATGAGCGTCGATCACGAGCCAGAGGGTGACTTTGAAAAGAAAGCCGCCGCCGAACTCGCTGCCGGCAAGGACAAGTACGAAGCGGTCGAGAATGGCTACTTCCGCAGTGCCAACCCCATCGCGCTGCACGGTGGATGTCTCAGTTGTCACCACAATTCCTCGCTCGGTCCGCCTCCCAGAGGAGCACGCTACGCCGGCTTGGTGCTCAGCGTGCCGATCAAAGCCGAATGAGTGACTTCACGCCGCGTCCGCTGGCTTCGGCGCGATCTTTTTCGTCCCTTTGCCGTGCCGAGCTTTCAGGTCAAACAGCCCGAAGATCTCCGACGCCGACAGGCTCAGCGAAGCGTTCGAGTTCGTGCCGTCGCCGAGGACCGCACGGAAGAGTTCCCGTTTCTCGTGCAGGACTTTGTCGATCCGCTCCTCGATCGTGTCCTTGCAGATGAACTTCGTCACGATGACCGCGTTCTTCACGCCGATGCGGTGAGCGCGGTTGATCGCCTGGTCCTCAACGGCCGGGTTCCACCAGCGGTCGTACAGAAAAACGTAGCCGGCGAATTGCAGGTTCAGGCCGACCGCTCCGGTGCCGTAGCTCATCAGCAGCAGGTGCGAGTTCGGGTCTTCTTTGAATTGCTTGAGGATCGGCTCGCGCTGCTTGTGCGGGACGCCGCCGTGATAGACCAACGTGCCACACTCGGCGGGGAGCCGAGCCTTTAGCCAGTCAATCGTCTTCGTCCATTGGCTGAAGAGAATCGCCTTGCCGCCGCTCGCTGAGATTTCTTCCATGTCCGCCGCGAGTCGTTCGAACTTCGCGCTGTCACCGGTCAGCGGGTCGTAGTTCGTGATCTGTTTGAGCCGCAGCACCAACTCGAAAACGTGCTGCACGGTCGCTTGATCGCCCATCTCATTGAGATGAATTACGCCATCGTTCTCGGCAGCCGAGTACGCGGTCTTCTGCGCGGGAGTCAGTTCGAGGATCTCGTCACGATCCAACCGTGGCGGCAAGTCTTTCATCACGAGGTCTTTGGTTCGCCTCAGCACATAATCGCGAGATAGCCGCTGCATCTGGCGCAAATCGGGAGTGCCCCCTTTCGGGATGACGGTCATGTACTCGAACAGTGTGTGCATCTCTTCGGGGCGGTTCTCGATTGGCGTGCCGGTGAGCGCCCAGCTTCGTTTGCGAGACACCGACCGCGCGGTCTGTGACGTACACGAGTCGCGATTCTTAATCCGCTGAGCCTCATCGAGGACCACCAAATCAAACTTCGGACGCTCGTCGTCGAGCATCTCGGCCCAGTCGCGCACCAGCAATTCGTAATTCACCAGCAGCACCGGAGTCGGCATCTGCCAGAGCATCCGCCTCCGCGTGCTGTCACCTTCGAGGATCGTCACCGGCAGTTCTTCCGCCCAGGCTTTGAACTCACGCTGCCAATTCGGAATCAACGGCTTCGGGCAGACAAGCAACACACGCCGCACTTGTCCGCCGCGCAACAGCAGACGAATCGCCGTGATGGCCTGCATCGTCTTGCCCAATCCCATCTCGTCCGCGAGCAACGCCGACTTCTGCGAGAACAACCAGGCGATCCCTTCATACTGATACGGAAACGGCTCAAACGGCATGATCAATTCTTGCCCGGCCAGCATGGTCTGCAACGGCGGTTGCAAGAGATAAAACAGCCGATCCGTCAGCGAGATCGCATCGCTGGGTGGCTTCAACCGCGTCGCCTTTTTCTCGACGGTTCGATCGGCGTGTTCGGATTCAACAACCTTCGGCGGAGCGATCCTCCTGAGACCGTCGTTCTCCGCAACTGCATCCGCTTTCGGCTGAAACTCGAACCCCAGTGGAAACGTCAGTCCGACCGTTGGCACCTTCGCCCAATGCGGCTTCCACGACGGAGTCAAACCAGCCCGCTTGTCGAACAGCGAAAGCGGTTGCGTCTCGACATTCGGCCAGCGTCGCAACGCACCGTTCAGACCCGATGAGTACAAGCCCGCCGTAAAGTCGAGCGGCACACTTTGGGAGTGCGGTGTGTCAGCACCGCTTTGGTTTGCTTCGGTCTCAAAATGCGGTGCAACGTCCAACATGATCTGATCCAAATCGGGACTGATCCTCCCGCACTCCAAAATCACGCAGCGACATTCATGGTCTCATTTAACGCCTCGCGAACACGGTCGAGCGGCTCCAGCAAATCCGCGTCCGCCACCAATTCCTTCGCGAGCTTCTCGAACGCCTTCGAGTCTTCGCTGAACTCCGCGTGCAGGCCGAAGTACAGCTTGCCGATCCGCACCGCGTCGTTCGTCGATCCCTTCAGGACACAGGCCACCGGCAGCGAGACATGCGGCCGCGAGTCCAGAATCTCAGTCCGATCCGTCAGCACGACGTG
>CAMDRI010000070.1 GCA_945906725.1 Candidatus Kuenenia stuttgartensis
GACTGTCTGGCCGACGCGACGGACTCCAAGCTGCAAGAATTGAACAGCGAGTACCAAGAGAAACGTTCGACCGGCCGGCTGGGACCGTTACGGATCACGCGACTGCAACCGGGAACTTGGCGACGTTTCGCCGAGCAACGGCAGACGCGAATCGGAGGCAGCGTCGAGCAATACAAGCATCCGTGCCTGATACCCGACCTTGAAGCCGTCGCCCAATTACTTGCCGGACAGACGCAGCCCTAAAGTTTGCCTGATATTTCCAATGCCGGCTTGCCACGCAACTATCGTCCCAGCTCATCCGCGAGCTTGCCGGCGTCGTAAATCTTTCGCATCGCTTCCAGCATTCCGGCCGAGTGAACCGAGATCGACCGGCCACCAACGTCCGACGAATGCCGGAACTCGTTGGCGAGAGCTGGAATGTTGGAATCGAAAATCAACCCGACGACCTCGCCGGCTCGATTCACGACCGGACTGCCGCTGTTGCCACCGACTCCGTCCACCGTGCCGGAGAAGTTCAGCGGCGTCGTGAGTTCGAGTTTGGATTTTCGTTCGTGCCAGGTGCGTGGCAGCTTCCACGGCTCTTGACCGCCATGAGAGGCTTCGTGCTCGAAGGCTTCGCCCATCGTTGTCCACGCGGGAATCTTCGTGTCACCGTCGTCGATTCCCTTCACCGTGCCGAACGCGAGCCGCAGCGTGAACGTCGCATCGGGGTAGACCGACGTGCCGAACTTCGCGAACCGCAGTTTGGCGATTTCGCCATAAGCCTGCCGCTCCGGTTCCTCGACGGACGTTTCGAGTTCTTTGCGAACCAATCGCGCCCGTTCGTCGATGTCGCGAGCAAGCACGATCATCGAGTCCGTCGAAGACTCAATCCCCTTCCAACCACCGGCCGCGATCCGCTTACGCTCTTCGACGTCCTTGAGCTTCGTGCCGTTGACCAGTTCCACCGCTCGCGCGACTGGCCCTTTGCCGGCCAGCGCCTTTTGTAAAACACCCGGCTCGTGCTGGAGTTCCTCGATCAGCATTGCGAGCGAGTCCATCAACTTGGCCCGTTCGAGGTCTTCGTAGATCGGTGCTGGCGAGAAGACTTTTCGCTTGAGCGATTCGCGGCCGGAGTCGCGGTACTCGGCCAGACGTTTTTCGTTCGGTTTCACATCCTCGGCCGCCATCCGCACGAGCGATCGCGCGATGCTGAACAAGTCCGAATAAAACCCAACTCCCGTTTCGAGCAGCATGTGCCGTTTGAAAAGATGCGCGTGATGCTGGTTGGCAGCCGCGATACGTTCCCAAGGATCGAATATAAGGGCATCGCCCGGCGAATCAACACGACGAAAACGCAGTTCCACTTCGGCTGACTTCTTGGCGTCGAACAGCCGCGGGTCGTGCAGCGACTGCATCTGGCCGACCGATCGCTTGCGGCTATTCTGCACGCCAAACAAGTCTTTCTTGGCTCTCCGAGCAAACTCCTCGCCGTCGGCCGCGAACTGTTGCAACAGGATTTCGCGCCGACGTAGCAGATTCACCATCGCAGGAAATCGAGCGTCGCGCTGAAACTTCAACGCATCAACCGTCAGCAGACGGCTGGTGCGAGCGGGATGGCCAGAAACAAATATGAGTTCGCCGTCGGCCGCACCCTTCGTAGACCACTTCAAAAAGTGCTCGATCTTTGCTGGCTGACCGTTCTCGTAGATTCGGAAGAGCGCCATATCGAGATCGTGCCGAGGGTATTCAAAGTTGTCGGCGTCGCCCCCGAAGAACGCGATCGAAAACTCCGGCGCGAAGGCCAGTCGCACGTCGGTGTATTTCTTGTAGCGGTAGAGGTGATATGCCCCGCCTTGAAATAACGTAATGACGTCGCTGCGGAGTTTGGTCTGCTCGGTCGATTCCTTCTCGATGGTCGCAATGACTGCCTGCCGAGTCGCTTGAGCCTTGTCGGCTGCTGCTGCCGCGACCGCTTGATTGACGCGGTCGGTGACGTCCACGATTTCGACAAGTTGATTGAGTTCCAAGTCCGGCGCGGGAACTTCATCGGCGTGCGTCTTCGCCAGAAAGCCGTCGCGGTAGTAGTTGTGCTCGGCCGTCGAAATCTTCGCGAGCGTATCGGCCGCGACGTGATGATTGGTCAGCACAAGTCCGGTGCTCGACACGAACGACCCCGACCCACCGGAATTGAATCGCACCGACGAGCGCATCAAATGTTCCGCCCAACCGGCCGGAGGCTCGAAGCCGTACCGCTCTTTCAAAATCTTCGTCGGGAGTTGGTTGTAGACCCACATCCCTTCGTCAGCAAATGAGTGATCAAAAGCCAGCGCGACGATCAGTAACCAACCGAATCCAGAGCATCGTGATATCTGTCGCATTGGTGAGAATCCTTGTTGATCTGCAGAGATTCAACGAAAAAAGGCAGGCGATTTGCCTGCCCCACGAGTTTGCAAAGTGGCCTACCCACCGTCGATCGAATTGGTGATGGCGTTTTTGGGACTGGGAGGCAGATTGAGAACATCGGACGGGAACAGATCCACGAGAAAGTCCACGACATCCCGCACTGAGAGGACTCCCACGGGCTTGTCGCCATCAACGATGGGGATGTGGCGATAGCCGCCGACGCTCATCTTGTTGAGCGCGAAGGCGATGCTGTCTTCGGGTTCCAGCGTTTCGGGATTGGGAGTCATCACCGATTCGACCGTGACCGTGTGACTATCGGCGCGGAAGAAGTCTTTTGTCAGCACGTCACGCTCGGTGAAGATGCCGATCAATTTGCCATCTTTTTCCACGAGCACGCAGCCCGTGTGATGGTCGTTCATATTCTTGACCGCGTCGCCCACGCTGGATGTGGAACAAACCAGAATGGGATCTCGCAGCGGAAGATCGCTGATGGAGGTTTCGAGGATCGCTCCGCGAATGCGTTGTTGATCATCATAGGCGTCATCGAATTCGCTCATGTGCATGACAGACCTCTGAATATCGAAGATGGGAAGCGGACTTCGAGTGCATTGCAGGCAACCGAATGGTCAACAACACGGTGAAAGAGGTGAACCGCCTTGGCCTGCTGTGAGGCACAGTGTCATCGCTTGTTTCGATTGTCAAGCGGCACGCACGGGTTGGTAACGGACGCTCGTGGCTCTCGCGGACGGGCACTATCATTTCGACCAAGGCCGAAAAGGCGACGAATTGTTGTGTCGAACTTCGAGATTCAGGTCGCTCCATGCTGGATGAACTCGCATTGAAGATGGCACAGCAGCGACTGCAAGCGGTGTACGATCCGCAGCAGTTTCGAGCAGCGGCCCAGCAGTGGGGAGAACTGCTCGCCGAACACTTGGAGCGGGTCCAACAACGCGAGACCCGCGTGCTCAATTGGGCGGAACCGGTCGCCAATATCGCGGAAGCCGAGCGTTGGCTGGATGGTGTCTCGGCCGAACTCTCAACTCTCAACTCTCAACTCTCAACCCGTTTCACCGACATCGTTCGACAGATGCTCGATCGAGGGCACAATCTTCATCATCCTCGGTACATCGGTCATCAGGTACCGGCACCGGTGCCAATCGCCGGGCTGTTCGATGCGGTTGGTTCCGTCACCAACCAAGTGATGGCGATCTACGAGATGGGCCCGTGGGCGACGGCCGTCGAGCGTGCCCTGGTCAGCCGGCTGGGTGAACAGATCGGCTGGCAGCGCGATTCGTTTGCAGGATTGGTGACGCACGGCGGTTCGCTGGGGAATCTGACCGGCCTGTTGACCGCGCGAAACGTCACGCTCGGAAGTTCGTGGGAAGAGGGCGTTGCGACGGGGTCGGGAGATCCGCGCCGAGCGCCGGTCATCGTCGTGCAAGGGGACGCGCACTACTCAGTCGCGCGGGCAGCCGGCGTCATCGGCCTCGGCACGAAACAAGTCTTGCGAGCGACGCTCGATAAGCGACGGAAGCTCGATCCGCAGAAGCTCGATGAGCAACTGACCGAATTGATCTCGCGAGGACATCGAGTTGTTGCGGTCTCGGCGTGCGCGTGCGCGACTCCGATTGGAGCATTCGATCCACTTCGCGACGTTGCAGCGGTCTGCCGAAAGCATGGAGTGTGGATGCACGTCGATGCGGCTCACGGTGGAGCGGCGTTGTTCAGCCGGCGGTATCGGCATCTGCTCGACGGAGTCGATCAAGCCGACAGCGTCGTGTGGGACGCTCACAAGATGATGTTCATGCCGGCTCTGTGCGCGTTCGTGTTGTACCGCGACAAGCGGCATCGTTTTGAGACGTTTCGTCAGGAGGCTCCGTACTTGTTCGATCCGTCGGCTCCCGGCATGGCCGAGTACGATAGCGGAATGCTGACTCTGGAATGCACGAAACGAGCTGCTGCGTACGGCCTGTGGGGCACATGGTCGCTGTTTGGCCAACAGGTCTTCGAGGACTTGGTCGATGTGACCTTCGACTTGGGCCGGGGCTTTTACGAGAAACTGCTGGTCGCTGAAGACTTCGTTCCACTGCACGAACCGGAGTGCAACATCGTCGCGTTTCGTCACGTCCCTGCCGCGCTGAAGTCGGCTCCGCCCGAAATGCTTGGCGCGTTTCAGCGCGATCTGCGACGGCGACTCATCGAGTCTGGCCGGTTCTACATCGTGCAGACGAATCACGGCGGCGTTGGTGCGCTGCGAGTCACGATCATCAATCCGTTGACGACGACCGATGATCTCGACGAATTGCTCGTCACGTTGCGTGAAGTTGGTGCGGAGTTGTTGAAATCGGATCGTCCATGACTTTGGAAGTTGTCGCTGGATCGCCTCGTGCGAATCTCTTCCGTCGGCTGTGGCCGGTGCTGAAGTGGGTGTTGTTCGCGTTGGTGATCGCGTTCGTGGGACAGCGAGCATGGAAGTTGTGGCGTGAAGGCGACGTCGGCTCGGTGACGATTCATTGGCCGTGGCTGGTGGCAGCGAGTGCGCTGTACCTCATCGGCTGGTTGCCATCGGTGTTGTTGTGGCATCGGCTGATTCATCGCTTGGGTGGCACGTCGAGCCGGTTCGACGTCGCGCGTGCGTACTTTGCGGGACACTTGGCGAAGTACATTCCCGGCAAGGCGTCGGTGCTGCTGGTCCGCGCGGGGATGCTTGCGGATCGGGGGTGCCGACCGAGTGTCTCGGCGTTGACCTCGACGTATGAAGTGCTCGTGTGCATGGGAGTCGGCGCGGCGGTCGGACTGATGATGGCTCCAGTCGTCTGGCCGAAAACGGTGATCGACGGTTTGCCGACAGCGATTCGTCCAGCCTTCGAGCATCCACTGATCTTCGGGATCGGCGTAGTTGTTGTTTGCGTCGTGCTGGTGCCATTCGTGGCGCGAGTCCTCGGCCTGATTGCCCAAAAGCTGACGCCCCACGTCGTCACCTTGTCACCCCCTCACCTTGTCACTCCTTCAGACACAGATCGCCCCACCGAGTCGCCACCGACTCAGATCGGCAGTGCATTCCTGCTGGGATGGTGCTTCTTTTCGGTGACGACTTGGCTGGTTCACGGGCTGAGCTTGGGCTGCACTCTGCGAGCGGTCGGAGTCCAAGCCCCGTTGTCCGATTGGCTGATCTGGACCGGCGACGTTTCGTCAGCCTCGTTCTTGGGATTCGCGGCGATGTTCGCCCCTGGTGGCCTGGGAGTTCGCGAAGCCGCGCTGCTGGAGTTGCTGACGCCCCAACCAGGAATCAGCCAAACGCAGGCAGTCGCGGCGACCGTGCTGTTGCGAGCCGCGTGGCTGGTGGCTGAAATCTTGGCTGCCGTCGGGTTGTCTTGGAAGGGCTTCCGCACACCAACCCGAAGCGCCAGCGAGGGCGAACGCCTCAAGTGACTGTGAATTAAGAGCATTTTGTAGCGCTCACCCTCGCTGACGCTTGGGATTTTGATGCCAAACATCTCTGGAGAGTCTCACATGCCTGCCGTAACTCACGTCATCTCCGACGTCGCTCGCCAAATCTGGCACGACGACTTTGAATTGTCGGGAGCCTCACTGCCGCTCAATGGCTCGACGAATTGGGCAGTGCGTCAGCGACGGCTGCGCGGCGGGTTGTCCGACGGCGTGGATGTCGTCGAGATCGACAACGGGGCGCTGAAGCTGGAAGTACTGCCGACTCGTGGCATGGGTGTGTGGCGCGGCAACTTTCAAGGCATTCCGATCGGCTGGGACTCGCCGGTGAAAATGCCGGTGCATCCCGCCTTCGTGAATCAGACCGAGCGTGGTGGACTCGGTTGGCTGGCGGGCTTCAACGAGTTGATCTGTCGGTGCGGCCTCTCGTTCATGGGACCGCCGGGTTGCGATGCGGATTTTAAAGATCACCCGATCTTGGGCGAACTGACGCTGCACGGCAAGATCGCAAACTTGCCCGCTCATCGCGTTGAGGTCACCGTCGATCCCGATTCACCGGGCCGCATCGCGGTCACCGGCGTCGTCAATGAGTGCTCGATGTTCGGCCCGTGCCTGAGGCTGACTTCGACCATCGAGACGACGATCGGCTCGAATGGTTTCACGATCCACGACGAGGTCACCAATCTCTCCGCGAAGCACGCCGAGTTCGAGATGCTGTACCATACGAACATCGGCCGCCCGTTCCTCGAAGCGGGTTCGCGATTCTTGGCTGCAGCTCGCGAAGTCAGCCCTCGCGATGCTCGCGCGGCCGAGGGGGTCGACACCTACGACAAGTACGCCCCTCCCGATGCTGGTTACGCCGAACAAGCGTATTTCTTCCGGCTAATCGGCGATGCTCGGCAGCGTGGTTTGGTTGTTTTGCGGAATGCGGCCGGTGATCTTGCACTGAGTCTCCGCATGCCGCTGGCCGAGTTACCTTGCTTCACACTCTGGAAGAACACCGCCGCCGAAGCAGACGGCTATGTGACCGGCCTCGAACCCGGCACGAACTTCCCGAACCTGCGCAGCTTCGAGCGTGCTCACGGCCGCGTGCTCGCTTTGGCTCCCGGAGCCAGTCGCCAGATGTCGTTAGAATTGGCGATTCATCATGACAAAGCGTCGGTGCAACACATGGCTGAAGAAGTTCAAGCCCTGCAACGCAGCACGGTCGTCGCGATGTCCCGGGAACCGTTGCGCGAGTACTCTCCGGCGAGTAAGTAGCGCCGCCTACAAAGTTTGATTGAAGCCTGTGGGTTCGTTTGCCGACTCTATTGACGCGACTTGGGCGCGGACTAGAATCCCGCCCACCTTTGCCCCACCAGATTTTCGATTCAAGGGGCCGTAGCTCAATTGGTTAGAGCGCCGGACTGTCGATCCGGAGGTTACGGGTTCGAGTCCCGCCGGCCTCGCTTGTGAAACGCTCGCTGCTACTCGTTAGCAACGAGCGTTTTTCGTTTGCTGCCATGATGTTGCCGCCGAGAGAATTTTCAGGAGTCGCCGATGCTCGGAAATGCGTTCAAGGTGACGGTCGTTGACTGCAAAAGTCTTGAAAAGTCAGCGGTAGGTGTCACTCGTTGATGTCACGGACGGTGACACCAAAGCCTCGGCCCCGGCCGCGATGCGTTGATGGTTCTCCGTGGGACTGGGCCCGGTGGTGGTACTTCCTTTCGGTTTGATAATGTTTGCCGCGATGTGATTTCGTCTCGCGCCGGTTCTGAAAGTCCGCCTCATGTCTGACAGTGCCGATTCTTTGCAAGCGTCTTGGTCTGGCTGGAAAGCGCAGGTCGAGGAGGCGTTGGCAAAGTACCTCACGACCGACGGCGGACTCGGCGGTGAGTGTCCTCCGCGGTTGCGTGAGGCGATGTCGTACAGCTTGCTCGCCGGCGGAAAACGGCTGCGACCGGTGCTGGTGCTGATGGCTTGTGAATCGTGCGGCGGCAATTCTGAAGCGGCTCTGCCAGCGGCGTGTGCCATCGAGATGATTCACACCTACTCGCTGATTCACGACGACCTGCCAGCAATGGACGACGACGACTTCCGGCGTGGAACACGGACCAATCACAAAGTCTTCGGTGAAGCGCTGGCGATTCTGGCGGGAGATGCACTGCTGACGTTGGCGTTCGAGGTCACCGCTCGTGACGTCCGTCCGTCAGCGGTCGCAGCGGCCTGTTGCGCGGACCTCGCGTTCGCCGCCGGAGCCTGTGGGATGGTCGGTGGCCAAGTCGCGGACTTGGAGGCGGAAGCCATTTCCGAATCCCCACCGGGCTTGTCCTGGTCGAATCGGGCTTCTGCACTACTCCCCAAAGAGCAAGTTGACTTGATCGAAGGCGAGGCAGAAGAGCAAGTCGTGCAAAAGCCCGATTCCACCAAGACAAGCTCGGTGGGAGGAACGTCCACAAGCGAGGCATCGTTGCTTTCCCACCTCCAGTCGATCCACCGCCGGAAGACCGGCCGCCTCATTCGCAGCGCACTCACGATGGGTGGACGAATTGCTCAGACGGATGTCGCGACGCTCGGCACGCTCGACCATTATGGCACCTGCATCGGCTTGGCGTTTCAGATTGCCGATGATGTGCTCGATGTGACCGGTTCACAGGACAAGCTCGGTAAAGGAGTCGGCAAGGACGCGGGCCTCGGAAAGTTGACGTATCCGGGCCTGATTGGCTTGGAACGAAGCCAGCAGTTGGCTCGCGACTTGATCGACGAAGCCTGCCTCGCGATCGCCCCCTGGGGTGAGCGTGGCCGACGCCTGCAAGCGATGGCTCGGTTCGTTCTCGAACGAGACCATTGACGGTAGCGTGGTGCACGGATACCGGGATTTTCCCCCACGTTCGCCAGAACATGGCTACGGTTGCAAATCAGCGACTTTTCTCCGGAGCGTCCCGTATGTCCGACGTCCGCACGATTCGCGTCTTCATCTCCTCGCCGGGGGATTTGACGGTGGAGCGGGCGGCGTTCAAGCAGGTGCTGGAGGAACTCAACGCGGGCTTCGGCGACACGCTGGACATCACGGTCCGAACCAACGTGCTTTCCATTGCCTCGCCGATTTTGAACGGCAGGGTCGAAAGATTCATTCAGACCATCAAATACGAGTGTCTTTTCAAGTTCATCCTGTTTGGCCAACGACACTTGGACCACGTCGTTTCGGTGTTCGTGGACTACTACAACGGACGGCGAAGTCACATGAAACGCTGTCATTTACCGCCATCCAGGCGGTTCCCGAGGACGTTCCCTAGCTGAACCTCGACCAGATCATGATCCGGTCCTCCATCGGTGGGCTTGTGCAATCGTTTGAGTGCAAGGCGAGGTAATTCGACGAGAGCTAACGAATTGTGGGCCTCTCCGTGTGTCAAATTGACTCACAGAACCGATGAAGTAATGCGTGTGGCAGTTAGCCATACAAGCACTCCAAACTGACAAGGCCGAGTTCATGAGGAAAGCAACTGGATGCGTTCGTGACATTCCTGCAAAACTCCAAGCTGGTGGCCGCACTGCGTGAGAAACGCTGGGCCGATTTCGCTCGGGGATACAACGGACCCGGTTACACCGCCAACCAATACGATGTGAAGCTCAAAGAGGCCTACGAGAAGTTCAGCCCGGAAAAATGACCGCGCGTTTTCGGGTTGGCAGAGCTATTCCGGAATGAAGTACAGCAGCAATGTGATCACTAGCAGGACGACGGCCCAACGGGCGGCATCCCAGAGGCGAGAATCCCAGGCGAGAGGTTCGATCGTGCCTTGCAGAGGGATCTTTTCCAGCGCGCGCGATTCCAGTGGCACAATCAGCCGCGCCAGATCACCGGCCCATTGTCGGCGAAAGTCCTCGGCGGAAATGCCGATCGGGATTGGCGTATTGAGGTGTTCGGCGAACGCATCCCCGATGTCCCCTTCGAAGCCCAGGACCAGGCAGAGATACCACAACTCGGCGACGTTGGGTGTGGATGTTCTCTTCGCTTCCGTTTCCCAGTCGTAATAGAACCGCCAAGCGCGGTCGCGGGTCGCATAGTATTCCCATTCCAACGTGATGCTCTGCCATTGCGGGTTGGCGGCCGTCAGGACTTCGTCCAGCCAGAACACGAGCACTCGCTTGGAGAGGTTCCATTCGTCTTCCCCCACTCGACTGCCGGATGAGGCCGCCTGACGATCGGCTTGATCGAGCAGCGACTTGAGTTTGCCGCGAGTCTCTTTCAACTCGGCAGTGCCGACACGAACTAGATCCACCAAGTCGATGGTGCGACGGATAATCGGATTGACCAACAAAGAAAACTCAGGCGTCATCGCGTCAACTCAGGGGGCAAAGCGAACAGAGCAAAGACCATTTTTACGACTCGACCATCGTTGAGCTTCAGTTTGATTTCGTGATTCCCATCGATGCGGCCGTCGATCTGGCTGTCGTTGATGCGAATTCCCATCGACAGCGTGTCTTCGACGTCCTTCCAGGCGTGTGCGCGGCGATCGATTTTGAAGTAAGTCCAGTTGCGGCCTGGCAAAGCTCGCGGCGCGGACGGATCGGGTTCCGGTTTCACACCGGATTGCGCGCGTGCAAAGATCAAATCGACTTGCCGCGAACTGCCGACCTTCATGTTGAAGTCGCCGCCCATCAGTTTCACAACGTCCTGGTACGGCAACGTGCTTTCCACGCCGACGTAGAATCCCCAGGCCGGGCCGAGCCAATCTTTTTCGAGCTTCACCTGCATTTGCAGACCGGCACCCACAAACACCCGCTTAATCGGTTCGGGAGGTCGGTCGTCTCCTTCAATCCAGCGTTTCACGGCCCAGAAGCAGGTGCCCAGGTCGTCGTGATCGTACAACGGCAGCGACGGCATACGGCGATCCGGTCGGAAGATCGCCAGCATCCCAGCGACCCGACACAGCTCCATGTAGGCCGTGACTGGATGGATGCCGCGAACCAGCCGCAGGTTCATCAGATAGCCCGAGGCCGTATTCAACGAATGCAATTGGAACAGCAGTTCCAAGTCTTCACGGTGCCCGCTCTCAAACGCGACTTTGCGGTCGAACATCCGCCGAGCGTCCTGTTCCACTCGGCTGCCGATGAAGTTCGCCAGAGAGTCGATGATGTCATCGCGCAGCACGGGCCAAGCATCGCAGACCAAGAGCGGTGGGAAGTACTCTCGGTCAAGCTCCGGCGGAGCTTCTGCCCGTTCGCCGCGCAGCAGTCTGAAGATCGGAATGGTCTCGTACCCCGTCAGCGAATCGGTTTCAAGCAACAGTTTGAGATTGCACCAGCGCAAGTCGATGGTCTGCGGCCGGCCGGCGTCATTCTCGTCTTCGACTTCCTGAGGGATCACGTCGTAGCGGACTTCCTGTTTCGTGCCGACGGCACTCGCGTTACTATGTCCCAACTTGAGATGCGGGATCCCCAAGAAGACCGTCAAGCGGTTGTGTCGATCAAACGCTTTCGGCGGGATGTCCAGTGGCGACAGGTTGGCGTCGTCGGGAAAGCAGACTTGAGTCCCATCTCGCAGCCGCAGTTGGCATTCGCGCAACACGATTCGCCAGTTGGCCAGGGCGTCGGTGTCGATGTCGATTTTCCGAAGCCCATAGGGATACGGGCTGCTCCAGTCGTGTGTGCGCGCCACCAAGTCTTTCAGGCTGCGTTCCGCCGCCTGAAAATGATGAGGTCGCAGAAAGATGCCTTCCGCCCAATGAACCGCGTGGTTCGTCATGTTTGCTCGTCTCGTTGCCGAATCGTGACCTTCAGGTGCATCAGGTTACGGCAACCCCCAACCAGCTTCCAGGGAGTCGGGCATTCTCGAAAGCGGCTCATTCCTGAGAACACAGCCGGACGGCACCCATTGTGAACTTCTTGCGAAACGGCAACTTTTTGGAGACATATTCCTCTCGCAGTTGTTGCAGGAAAGCCCAGCGATCGGCTTTCCAAGGTTCGTCTTTAGGAACCAAGTAGGATTGGGCGCGATCGATTCGGCGCTCGGCCTCTTGGAAGTCTCCTGAATCCAAGAGGGCCACCACATGCGACTTCCAAGCCTCACTACGGTCCATCGCCAGGGAGACCTGGTTGTCCGCGAATTTTACCTCTCCGCGGTCGATGTCATCGATCAATTTCTCCAAGTCCTTTGCCGCGGCTTCCGCGAGATCGACGGGACGGATTTTGGCTTTCGTCTGCTCTCGCAATTCGGCTTGATCGCAAGTCGCAACTAACCATGCCAGTCTGGCACGAGCGACAGCGACCCACCGCTGACCCCAAGAAATGCGTTGCTCCGCATCGAACTCTGCTGCCAAATGTTCGCCAACTTCGGCCAACTGCGATTTCGAAACTTCGGTCACTCCTTGGGAAAGATCGGCGATCCCGTTTTCAAAATCAGGAAGCTTCAAGGACGATGCCGCCAAGCCACGCAGCAGCTTCGCGGATCGAACCAGGCCGTCATCCTCTGGCGTTAGCGAGCCTTCGATGACTAAGGTCAATTGTCGAATTGCCTCGCAGTACGATTGGTCCGCCTCTGTTTGACTCTTCGTCGCTTGTGCCGAATCAAACGCCACCAGCGCCGAGGACTGAGCTGACTCGCGAATTTCCTTCAAGTGGCGCTGGGCCTCAACCAGGTTTGGAACGCCGGCGAGAGCCGCCTTGAAATCTCGCACCGCTTCCAACAGCGATTGAGTTGGTCTGTCTTTCGAGTCACGCGACTTGTGCCACAGTCCGCGAGCCAGTCGCATCGCCGATCGCGCTTGGAGCACGTCCGATTTCGTTGGCAGATCGGAAGTATCCGTTGGCTGTTGTCCCAAAGCACTCAGCGCGTCATCGAAGTCTTTTCGAGAATCCTCGAATCGCTTGGTGGTCTCCGTCACGGAGTCCGATTTCGTTTCGGCCAGCGCCAACTTGATCTGACCTCGCGCGAGAAAAACGGCGGGACGATGCTGTGCATACGAGTCGCGATCGAGATCACCGAGTAATTTGTCAAGCATTTCGATGGCCTCCGTGAATCGTCTTCGGCCGGGACGAGACTCCTCATTGGCGGCGAGCAATGTCATGCGGACGCTCGCCTCGCACTTCTCAGCTTTGAGTCTTTCCTTGTCTGGAGGATCAATCGCATCGTCCGTGCCAAATCTTTTGAGCCAGGATTCGAGCACCTTGAATGCCTCTGCGTGTTGTCCATCCGCGGAGTGCTGTTTGGATAGTTCGAACCCCTTCTGCAGGATCTCGCGTTTCACAGCTTTGACATCGAACTCTGAACTCTCGGTGGACAGTATCTTGGTCACTTTCCGAAACTCCGCTGCAACCTCTCCATTGAGTTTCGCCCAAGCTTCATCAAGCCGCTTCTGGCTGGCGAGTGAGAGCACGTCCTTCCGCAGTTCCTGGGCAAGTTCCTGGCGAATGCGACGTGGTTCCTCCACGTCCTTCAACGGCTCCTCGGCGTTTTTTGGCGGCTCTTCGGAATCCGACTGCGACTTCAGGACAAACGCAGCATCGAGTTGACTTGTCAGCAAGACCGCCTCTGCAACATTTCGCTCCGTACGCAGTTCGGCAACTCGTTCCAAGCCGTCGGTCAGAAGCTGTTGGATTTCTTTCTCAGGATTCAGCCAGACACGCGCCAGTGGATGGAGCTGTTGGAGAGTGGTCTTCGCCTGCTTGAAGTCTTTTTTGGCGACGCATTTCTTGACAACGTTATCAACTCGCTGAGCAATGACTCGGCCATAGAACAGGGCACTGCCAGCCGCAATCAAAATGGCGACGGCCAGGACCAGCACGACCCTCGGCGGCCCAGACGCTTTCGACTCGAACCGCACCGACGTCGGTGAGGCCGGTGCGATCGATCGGGGTGCTGCGGCTGGCAATTGGGATCGCAGCCAATCTTGTTGCATCTGCATCGTCAAATTGGAATCGGCCTGACTACCAAACTCGGAGGGAGTCTGTGGCAATGGTTCGGAGGACGGCGACATCGTTTGATCCGTGTCGATCGGCGTTCTCGAACCGAAACCCCGTGAGTTGACCGACGGAGATTGGTCTCGCTCCGGCTCGCGCGGCCTTTGAAAAGTGGCCGGTGGAGGAGCGGACGAAGGTTCTAGACGAGGCGACTCGGAAATGCGGCTGACGAATACAGATGGCGAATCGTTGGACAGTAGCGGCCCCATCAGTTGCTCGTGGACAGCGTGATTCTCAAGGGGAGGTGCGGCTGGACGCGACGGCTCGGAGTTTGCGGGCAGCGCGTCCGTACCTAGTTGCGAATTCGGAGCATCGGGTTTTGACGCCGTACCACCCATGCCCGACCAGGGACTGAGTTGTGGGCTGATCGTTTGCAAAATGGCCTGCGACTCGTGCAGCACGGCACGTGAAACGCCCAAACTTCTCCGCATTTCGACTTGGGTGTCGGTTCCGTGCGGCAGCGCTCGATACGGAATCTGATCATTTCGAACCGGTGGCAGGAACGTGCTGGGAAGCATGTCGCTGGCAGGCAACGCGGTCGGAGAGGTCGGTTTTTGCGGGAGTGACACTGGCGAAGAAGCACTCGTCGGCAAGTTGGATTTCGGCGGAACTTGGCCGACGGTCGGCGATGGCGGATTCGCGCCACGGAATTCGTTCGGGCGAGCCTCCTCAAGCTGTGACAGCTTCAGCCCCGAAAGCGTGCGCGTCTGAAAGTCTCGATAGGCCATCTCGTAGGACTCGACAAATTCTTTGATCGAGCGGGGCCGCCCTTCGGGCGACTTCGACAAGCAGCGCAAGATGATCGATTCGAGATACGAGTCGATGTTGAGTTGGTCCGACACATCTCGAAATCGGGGCGGCGGAGTCTTGGCGACATGCAACGCGTACGCGGCCAAGGACTCGCCACTGTACGGAAACGGCGGCAACCCGGAAAAGAGTTGAAACACCATCGCTCCGAAGGCATAAACATCGGACTGCGAAGACGGCACGCTCCCTTGCAGTTGTTCCGGTGAGAGAAACTCGGGGGTGGTCCGTCGCTCGCGAATCGCCGCGAGAATCAATGTCCCCGCTCCGACTTGCGACGCCAGTCCTAAGTCCGCGATTTGAAACTTCGGCTTGCCAGAAGACTCATCGACGAACACGTTGCCCGGATGCAGATGCAGATGCTGCAGATCGTAGCGCTCGTGAAACGCAATCAACGGCGCACTGACTTGCCGGACAAAGTCCAACACACGCTCGACAGGCCACGGATCACGCACCTGAATCCGCTGCCCCACATCGCGCGACATGACGACATAACGCGTCTCCTCAAATCCGCCGACGTCGCTCACCGCCACGGCCTGAGGATGCCGAAAGTCGGTCAGCACCGTCGCATCAAACGCCGAGTTTCCTCCCAACTCCGCTGGCAGCAACCGCAGCATCACCGCCTGCCGAGATTTGCCATCCCGCGCGGCATAGACCGGTCCAAAACTACCAACGCCCAACAAGCTCTCCAACCGATACCGGCCAGCGATGTCTTGTCCGACATAATTCGACCACGAATTCATCCGGCGATCCTTTTCAAGTTTCCCCACACCGAAGGATTACAACATGGACCTCAATGCGGACGAAACGAATTTGAGTAACCCTGTAGCGTCTGCGGCAACCTTAGGGTCTTTAGATTTTGTCAGTTCCGGGAGCACATCGAAGGTCCATTTCAGAGTGTCAGTGAGTGTCATTGGGGCACCGTTTTTGAAAAAACGATCCGCTTTGACCAGTGCCTCTCGGCAAACTCTCAATCGCAGATGCTCGCCTAAGGCCTTTGGATCAGGAATCGTTTTCCCATAGCCCCGAAAAGCCAACTCTGCGGATTGCAGTTCGGCCAGCCATTTCGGTAACTGGTTGTTTTGCTCCGCGATCACCGCGGACAAGAGTTGTCCAGCCACCGATTCGAGCATCTTAGCTTCGAGATTCTCCTGGCTTTGATTCGACGGATTCTTATTGCGGAGGCTTCCAAAGCACTCTTTGAGCCAGATCGCCATCGACTTTCGTTCCGAAAGTTCCGCGTTCGAAAACTCGGCAATGTATAGTTCCAATGCGGAGACACAGATCCGCAACCGGAGATTCGGTTGACTCGCTTCGGTGAATTTTTCATTGTAAATGCGGATGCCCATTTCCGCAGCCTTCAAGATCGCGACCGCTTGGGCGTTCTGATCTTGCGCCGCGAGAATCGCCGCTTTCAACTGCAGCGCGCCGATGCGACGGTATTCGTAGATTGGCGTTTTTGGAAATTCGCCGGCCAGCTTGGAGATGGCTTCGAGCGATTTCTCGACATTGTCCGAGGCGAGTGCGAACCGCGCCTTGTCCGAAAGTTCCAGTGCCAAACTGGTCAAGACCCGCGCGTTCGAGTAGCGGGTCATGGCTAAATCAAAGCGTGGCTCCGCCGCTTTGCCGTCAACGGGCAGAAGTCGTTTGTGAATCGCCTCGGCCTCCTCCAAACGCGCCAGCCGTTTCTTGAGTACCTCCACGCTAGGTCGGCTTTCCTCAAGAGCTTCGGCCATGGCGAGCGTCGAATAGCAACTTCCCAATTGTCGCTCCGCATCCCGTCGCTCCGCCATCGGTGACAATTTTACGAGACGTTCACGCAAGCTCGAAATGGCTCTCTCAAGAGGTTCAAGCCCTTCGCCGGCGCGCTTCAAGTAGATCAAGGCAATGCAGCGTGATTGATGCGTCCTCGCCAATTCGGTTTCCCACCGACAGTCCATTGCCACCGCTGCTGGCTGCCTGTTTTGAATTGCAAGTGCGTTATCGAATTCCTTCACGGCATCCTTCAAAAGACCCTCAGGGACCGATTCGAGTCGTCGCTCGGAACTGGAGTGATCTACTTTGGCCTGATCGGCCAGACTTTCACCCAGTTGCCGGTAGGTCGCCACCAAATCCAGCAATAGATGCTGATTGCCTCCATTCGGATCTTTTGTCAGTTCGAGGTATTCTTTGACCGCATCCTTGAGCACCGGCACGGCCTTCTGGCTTTCGCCGGTGAGATTGAGGAGCTTGGATTGGACAACCAGCAATCGAGCCCAGGCTTCGAAGGCATCCTTCGCCTCAGGGTGAGAGTCGATAATCGGCCTGAGTTGCTCCAGAGCAGCCTGAGCAACCCGTTTGCGAACGTCCTCCATACCTGGAACGTCCTTCAGCTCCGAGTCAGCCAATTGGGTCAGACTGACATCGACGGCCTCGATGGCTCGCTCCAGGTTCTTTTGTGCCTCATCGCGAAGATCCTTCTCCTTTCGTGCGTTCTTGTCCGCGTCCGTGCGTTTTGCTTTTTCGAGGTCGGCCAGTGCCGTTTGCTGTTGAGCGATCTTCTCAGTCTTAGCGACGAGCTCAATCGCAGCCTCGCGTTTGCCTTTTTCAGCGGCGGCGAGCGCTTCTTGTTTCCGAACGAGTTCCTCTTTTTGTTTGACGAGTTCGTCCGACTTCTCACGTCTTTCTTTTTCCGCTTGGGCAATTTGCGTTTGCTGTATGGCGAGCTGATCGGCGTTATCACGCTTGATGGACTCCGCCTTCGTCAACTCTCGTTGGTCAAAAAATAACTTGATGGCTCCCGCTGCGACGACGATCAACAACGCCGCAGTCAACATCGTCAGCGATGCGATCACCGTATTTCGTTGGCACCACTTATTGAAACGTGCGAATTGCGAGACCGGTCGCGCCTTGGTTGGTTCGTGCTTCAAGAACCGACGCAGATCATCAGCGAGATGCTCGGCCGACAAGTAGCGCTTCGTGCGATCTTTTTTGAGACACTTCAGGCAGACCGCTTCCAAATCGGGATCGACCTTCGGATTGAGTTCTCGCGGCGGCAGAGGCTCCGATCCGCGGACCTGCCGGATCGTCTCCAGCAGCGACTCGGCCAGAAAGGGGGGCCTGCCCGTCAACAAGTGATACAGTAAAGCCCCCGTCGAATAGACGTCGCTCCACGGTCCGATGTCTCGACCGTAAGTTTGCTCCGGAGGCATGTAGCTGGGGGTTCCGGCGATATCGTCCTCACCACCGTCCGCCGAGTCCTCGCGTTCGACACGTTTGGCGATTCCAAAATCTGTGACGTAGGGCCTGCCTGCGTGATCCATCAGGATGTTCGCCGGCTTGATGTCTCGGTGATAAACCGGCTGCGGCTGAACATGGGCAAAGTGCAACGCACGAGCCACTGCTTCAACGATCTCCGCCGACCGTTGGGCGCTCATCGACGTTTCTCGCACCGCATCCGCTAGGCTGTGGCCTTCAATGTAGGCCATCGCGATGTAGTACTGTTCGTTGATTCTTCCAGCGTCGTAGATGGTGACAATGTTGTCGTGCTTCAGTTGCCCAGCGTTCTGCGCTTCCTGCAGGAATTGATCGACTTGACGTTCCGAGGCGAACGCCCCCGCCAGAATCATTTTTAGCGCGACGATTCTGCCGATGGTCTCATGCCGCGCGCGATACACCACCCCCATCGCTCCGCGAGCGATCTCATTCAAGAGTTCGTATTGTCCAAAATTGGCGTTGCGTTCAGCGTCTGCCCTCCGCCGCTTGGGCATCTCCTCCGGCGACATGGGCAGCGTGGTTGCCAGCGGACTCGCGGGCACTTCCAGACGCGTTAGCGCGGGATCGACGGCGGTCGGGGCATCTCCTTCCGTCGCCGTCAACTGCGAGTCCATGGCCCGCAGCGACGGAGTCAACAAAGTGGTGAGTGTCGTTGCCAGATGCGGGTAGCGTTGTTGGTAATTCTCCAACGTCGGAAAGTCACCGCATTCAACTCTCAATCTGAATTCGTGCGCCACCATTTCCGGAGGCAGCGATTCCAGCCCGCCGTCCAGAGAACAATGACGGACATAATCCTCCAGCAATGGTGCTCGTCCGCTCGGCTCCGTCGGAGCGTCCGGGGTTGTGTCGGTATCGCCCATCATTTCGCGCTGCCGACTCCACATCTGCCAGCGCAGAGTCTGGTCACGCAGGACCAAGAGCAACTGCACGGACTCGCGGACTTGCGGTGGCTCGTTCTGAAGCCGTTCAAAAACCTGCGTCAAAGGAACTGGACTGCCTCGTTTCCAAGCGTCCAGAAAATCCGTCAAGACTTGCTCGACGTCTTCGTCACGGGCAGACATCGTGGGAAATGAATTGTCCATCGCAGCGGCCTCACCATTTTGTATCCGGCGTAGATTGAGCAATCCTTGAAGTCACTCTTCTCAGGAGTTCCAATGCCGCATACCTGACACCGATTCCCAGTTGATCCGCCCCAGTGCATCCGCGATCGAATTCGGTCCCAAGCGATTCCCCACTATCAGAATCCAGATGATCGGAGACATCAAGTTGTCGGCCGCGACTCAGAATTGGGAGTATACGACACTTAAGGTCGTTGCGAAGGATTGGCTTCCAACCGGGACGCTCGATCAGACTCTGTTCGATTCCCGGCTCAATCAGCTTGGGAAGGATGGCCGGGAGTTGGTGAGCGTCTTCGATACCAGCGTCCGCAAGGAAGCCGCTGGCGAAATTGTCGCCGTTTTGAACCGACCGAGCAGGAACCAGCCGCACGATACTCAGCGTTTTCTGCGAACCATGCTACCAGATCATCAGCCATGAGCCGGATCATCCCGGAGAATGAAAATCGGATCGGATTGGTCGCTCTGAAATTCCGCGCAGCGAATCCAAGTATCCCAGCCGAGTTGCGTGCCTCCCAAGGTTCCCGCATCCAGGCGACACGGGGGAACTTCGTTGGACTTCAGAATCAGTTGCACGTCCATGTCGAATTCAAATCCGGCATACAACCGAGCCAGATGCGCCAGTGGCTGATGCGCTGACCCCGATGGCAGGAACGTGCGAAATTGCGCGTACGTCAATGATCCGACACGGATGCGGAACTTGCTTTGAGCGTCCCAAACACGCTCGCCGACGATCGCCGTCACCCCTAATTCCGTATTGCCGCCGAGCACCAACTGAGTCTGATACTCGCGATCCAGCCGAAGCCATTGCCCAAAGAATTGATGCACCTGGACATGGACACCAAAGAAGTCACGCAACAAGGACTCCAGCCCAATGGCTGAGCGTCGCTGCTGCGACAAGTGACCCGCGTAAAAGCGCAGCGTCTCATCTTCGAATCGGCGACGATTGACGAGCAACTCACGGTTGCGAGTTTGATATCGCAGAGCAGGGCTGCCCAGTCCCGACAAGTTGAGCAGCACCTCTGAAAACAGATCAATCCGCGGCCGTTCGTTGAGCGCGAAGTCTCGGACTCGCAGCGGCGCTTGCCAATCGGGCCGCTGTTCGGTTTGTTCGGCTCGCTCGTAGCCAATCCAAAAGCGGTACTTTTCCCAAGCGCGATAGAACAACGACGTCAACCGGTGATTGAACAAATCGAGAAAATCCCGGAACGTCGTGTCCTTTTGACGCGCACGAGCCAACACGAGCTCCGTGTACATTCGCGGCAAGGTGCCGGACGTGCCCGTCATTCCCAGAAACGTCACCGTCATTCGAGCGGGTGCTTCGTCACTTGGCTCTTTGAGTGATTGAATCTCGCTGGCGGGAAATTCGACCGACTGATGAGCACAGAACCGCACCACCTCGTCGCTAGGCGAAGCATCTTGGCCCACCGCGGCGCGATTGGACCAAAGCCGTTCCAGCACTCGTACAGCTTGAAAGAAACTGAACTCATACGGCTCGCGAGCCAACCGCCGATCCACACTGTTCGAGGAAGAGACTTCGCTCATAGCAAAATCCGTTCTCCGGCACGGAATGGCCAGCGTTTCAGTTCGGTGTTTGCCTGATTCAAGCGTGCGATCAATCGCGTTGCAGAATTCAACGAGGTGTACCAGCCCAGAAAACGCTCCAGCACCGCCGCAAACAAAAATACGCCGGTACCGGAAAAGTTGTCTTCGTTGAAATGCATTGTCACTTCCACACCTCGGCAAAACCCCTGATGCACGCCATCACGCAGCGGAGCCAGACAACGCCGGCTGGTGACGCTCATGATGCCGTCGATGTTCAGTTCCGCGGTCTTCGTGCGCGTGTAGTCATACAGCTTCAACAAATCGCGCAGCGCGGCCGCACCATCTTCGGCATCCACCAGCGAGAGGTGATTCAGCAGCAGATGTGAAATCAGTCGCCAGCGGCTTTGTTCCAAGGGAAGCCGACACGGCGACGTCGGATTCACGACCGGCACGATCTTTTTCAACGGTGCCTGCCCGGCAATTTGGAAGTCCCAGGCAACGCCGCCGGCGGATCGCAGTTGGCCTGGCAAGTCGCGATTCGAGCAGGTCGTCGTGAGCATCACGACATCCGCCGCCGGAAGTCGAGGATCAAAATCGAGATCTACGAAGGACAGAAATAAATCCGTTCCTGCGTCGTTGAGCCGCACGGACGGGCGACGGCTGGCATGCCAATAGGCCGTTTGCCCGCGCCGTTCGTCCCCATGTTTGAACGAATAGAACGGTTGATAAGTGGTTGTTCGGCCGGTTTCCGCGTTCGTGCTTTGCACGGCATCGACGGAATACACCTCCATCGCGCTCGGATGCCGCACGTCCGGAACCACCTGGTACTCATGGCGAGTTTGAGTCAGTCGAATGGGATCGGTGTCGTGCGAAAACAAATTGATGATCGGAGTACACCCCAATCGAAAAGTCTCCGCCGAAACGCGGTTGGCGAGATTGTTGGCCGATTGATTCAGAAAAATGAAAATCTCGCATTCCTGGCGAAACACCTCGGCGCTGGTCACATCGAGACCGGTCAAATCAAAGAACAAAAACTTCTGGGGAAACGCAAAATATTCGGTCAGCAAGCGATAACCCATAAACGACTGATTCCCGTAGGGCAACAAGCCTTCATCCGGAGAGAATCCCACTGGTCGCAGGCAAGTCACCGGAAGGACGATTCCTTCGGATTTCGTCGCCGCCTTGGGACGAACCAAGATTTCTGTGGCGTGATTGAATAACAACTCGTAAAGCGTGTGGACGGTCGACTCGTCGCCGCTCAAAAAGAATCGCAACTGGTCGAGTTTCAATTCCGCGAACGACGTGTTACTGGCCGTCCGCAAGTCCAAGCGGATCAGCGAGGGCGCTTGACCCGATCGCGCTGGCGGCCGAATGTCGCTACCAAACGGTGCCGTCTGAAAGCGAGCGTCCGACAATTCGATCGGCCACAACTGCACCGGATATGCCGTGCGAAACCGACACGGCATGCCGTCAATCTCGCGTGAGAAGAGCGGACTCTTGGCTGGAATTGTGAATCCCGTCGTGAGTTGACCTTGTTCTAAATCTGCCACGAATTGCACAATCGCCATCGACGGAATCGGCGCGAGGTAATGTGGGTACAAAGTATTGAGCAGCGCTTCGGTGAGTTCCGGGAACTCGTCGTCCAGCTTCAATCGAACGCGAGCGGTCAGAAACGCGAACGCTTCGATCAGTCGCTCAACGTGCGGGTCTTCGGACTGCCCAGACTCGCGGTCGATGATCAACCGATCCGCGATCTTCGGCCGGTCGCGAGCGAACTCCAACGCCATGCGACGGATGAACGCGAGTTCGTCGTTGTAGCGGCTTTCCAAACGGTCGGACATGGTATGTTTCGTTAGCTTGATTTGACTTCACAGGTGCCGGTTGCGGTCTGCACCACCGTATCGAACGAAATGGGAATCGGTTCTGGATCAATCCACAACATCGCACTGATCGTCAGGTGCAGGCTTCGCTCGAACGAAGACTTGGGCGGCACGACTGTCACATCGACATGCCGCAGTCGCGGCTCAAACCGTTCGATGGTCCGTTCCACAGCACGACGCAGCGTTTCGTGTCCTTCGACTCCGCCACCCCCCGTGGAGGTGAAATCTGGCAGTCCATAGGTCAGCATCGAAGTCGATAGTTCATCGATGTTGTCCACCAACTCCGGCCGAGTCTGCCGTGAATTCAACAGCGACTCCAAATCTCGCTTCACCGTGTCGCGCAACTCGAACACACCCTGAGCCCGCGCCCATTCCGGTTCGGTGGAACGATCCGGCTCATTGTCGATCAACCGGTCCAACACGGACGGAATCAGTGTGATCTGGTTGGTACGAGCCACGGCAATCCCCCACGCGACGAACGACTGACAACAACGACAACGACTCTACTCGTGTGCGAGCGTCCCGCCAAGTTAGCCGACAAGCAGTGCTCGTGAAGCGAGACTCGACAGCGCGGAGTTCAACGCATTGGACATCAACTCGCGAGCGGCTTCCACACTGGAAACGTTCGAACCGCGAGCCTCCAAGCTCATCCGACCTTCCTCAACGTCCGCGAGCAACGATTGCAGGACGTCCTCGACCGTGCGCGTGCCATCCAGTCGCATGAGCACCAGACGCTCGAAATTATTCATTTCCATCGTAAAATGACGGAGGTTTGTCACATTCACAGAGCGCCGCGCCATGTGTCGAGCCAAAGCGCTTGCTACCGGACGCTTGCTGACCTCCGTCACGAAGGGCGGCAGTTGCAAGTGCAGTTCGATGATGTCGGACAGAAAGAGGACGAGCAACTCTTGAGTCAGGTTCTCGATGGTTTGGATCGGTTCTTGCGCAATCACGTCGGACGCAAATCGCTCCGCATCAACCTGCCATGCCTTCCACAAATCCGTAATCGAGACAGATTGCGGAAACCAATCGAACAACGATCCGAGCAGACGCTTCATCAGCGGACGATTGGTAGTCAGTGTGACTCCATCGGGCGTGCGAAATTCGACCGGCAACACGGAATCAAAATCAGGCGTGTCAGGCACAGGCTTGGCATGCGACGTCACTTGCCAATCGCGCACCGGCAGGGCATTCGGCACGCGTATCAACAGGTGCTCTTGCCGACACAAAAGCGTCCGGCGGAAGACTCTTCGGCGCAAGAAATCAAAATACTGCTCCTGACGAATCAAATCGTCCGAGAGCGAATCCAAAACACGTAACTCTTCTTCGGGCAGACTGCGAGCCAACGCACTTCCCTTCGACTCCCACAAGTACTGCAAGCCATGCGACTCCGCCCGTGAGTTGAACTCCTGAAAGTACAATGGCTCGTTGCAGTCTTCCAAGTGCTCGTGAAAGACATACGAGTCCCGCGCCTTTTCTAAATCTTCAGCCTCGTCCTTGAGACAACGGGCAATGGCGCTGTCGGGATCTTGGTGGTCCCAAATCTTCGCCATCAGATTCAAAAACGCACGCGAATGCTGCACACGCTCTTTTACGGTGCCAAACGGTTGCACATGAAAGTTCATCATCTCGCGTATCATTCCGCGAAAATGCCAACCGGGATAGGTGTTGTAACTGACATACGCGATTCCGTTCGGAGCCAAGTTCTGCCGGCAGATTGCCAGAATCTTGTCCTGCACAATTCGCGGCACCCACGAGAACACACCGTGACAGATGATGTAATCGAACTCACCGAATTCCGAACCAACATCCAAAATACTCATCGCCCGCAACGTGATGTTGTTCAAACCGAGATCATCAACGACCGTTTGCCCATCGGCAATCTGTCGCGGCGACAGATCAATTCCGACGCAACGACTGTTGGGCAAACCGTAGGCCATTGGGATGAGGTTGCCGCCGTTGGCGCATCCTAATTCTAAGATTCGACAAGTCTCGATGGGGGCCGGCACCATTCCGCGTAAGGTTCCCGCAACCGCGAGTGCGTCTGGGTGCGTCACAGGAAATGCGTATCCGTCGTACGGTAATTCTTCGTAGCTGGTCGCGGTGATCGATGACATGGTTGTGTCCGGGAAAGGTTGGGATGGATTGCAGGAGCAAAACTGAAATCAGAACTCCCGACCTCTCTGCGTGCCTAGCCCGCACCCATCAGGACCGCATCAGAACTCGGAGGGCCAATACCTTCCGACGTTGGCATCGCGGGTGGTTCCTTCCCGGTCAAATTCCGCATCAATTGACCGAGCAAATCGGGTCCAGTGCGATCGGCGGGCGGGTCGGGATGAGTCGCGCCCCACTCCAGCGCCAACACCAACGGAACCCAACGGATCAGATGAGGCGCGGATTCGACGACTTGAAATTCAGCAAGTGCCGGACTCAGTCGCAGAGGCAAGGGGACTGTTTTCACCGTTGCGGCGGTCGGATTTTGACAATGCACGGCCGGCGATGTGACCAAGAACTCGCGGCACTTCAACGGTCGGTCAGGGTGAATCGAACACGACTCGTCTTCCAAGAATGGACACGGAATGCCGAGCCGAAAATACTGCAACCCGAATTCGGTTACTCCCTCGCGATGCCAACGCTCCGGTTCATGCAACTTGTCCAAGAGGCCGGCTTCGGCAAGCCTGCGCAAAGCATCCGCGAATCTCGCCCTCACCTGCAACTGTTGTGGCTCGGGCATCGAACCGACCAATTCGGCGATGTAGCGAGCTTCCACTTCGGCGATGGGCACCAACTGGCGACAACACGCTCCGCACCCTTTGCAGCACGAAATCGTCGTGCCGAGTTGCTCCACCTCTTGCACGGTGGCATTCACCACGGCGTCCGACAGCAATTGAGCGAGGGGCAGCAATTCTTTGAGCGTGGTCGGCCCCGCCGGCACGGTCAGCTTGAACTCCATGTTCCAACTGGGACTGTTCAGCTTGATGCTGGCCGTGACCCTATCGTCGTCGTCATCGGTCACCGGTGGAGCATCGGCGCTCATGCTTCGGCCCCGAATCGAACCTCGCCGAGTTCCAGCAGACTGAACGCGTCCTCCCCGTGCAGAAACATCTTCTGCCCAATTCCACGAACCGGTCCACCATCCGTCTCCTGCCAATCCGTCATTCGGCCGAGCTTCACCTGGTCATCGGAATGCTGGTGAGTTCCGGGATACAGCACCGACATGTAACCGCGCCGCTGCGAGTCATCCTGCAGGACCAACCGCACGGGAATCCAAATCAAATCGCGCGGCCGCTCGGGCTTCATGATTTCCAACTCACGCACTTGCTCCAGAGGCAGCCAAACGTAATCTCGCAGAACGATCAGTTCCAAAACCGGCGCGAGCACGTCATCACAATCTTGAAACGCCGCAGCCGGCGATTCGCCAATCGTCGCGAGCACATCACTGCGATGCTCCGCCGATTTCGCCAGCAACTCGTTCGCCTCGCTCAGATTGCCTTCGCGAAGGCGATTGATGGCTTGCAGGTGCCACTGTACATACTCCGGCGGATCGAGCAGGAATTCGGGGGCTAATCCGTCGCTCCACAATCGCCGCCGATTCCGCTCAGCCGCCAGCACGTTTCGATAAACCTGCACGGCCCATTCGCTTTTCGCGTCCTGTTGCCCAACAACATCGAGTTGTTTCTCCGCACGGTCCAACTCTCCACAAAAGCTCAGAAACTCAAACAAGGTCGTTCGAGTCTCCAGTCGAGTGGGATTGTTCCGAACTTCATCGGTTGCGGCGGCAACGGCGTCGTTTAGACGACCGGCCTCGAAATGCTGTTGTGCGCTCATGCTGTTCTTCCGATGGAAATACGAAAAACGTCAATACTGCATGATCTGAACTATTAAACTGGACCGGTCCCCTTTTTCTCCCCTTGGACGGGTTCTATGGCGCAGGGCTTCGAAGGCGCAAAACACCGAAGAATTCAGCCTGTAGCCGAACTCGTGAGAGTTCGGACGGGAGGTGATCCGATCCGAATTCTCACGAATTCGGCCACAAAAGTGCGAAATCACCACCTTGGAAGCCCTGGTTCTATGGCGTTACATTCATCTTGGCCAGCACCGACGGATAGTCGGATTGCAGCTTGTTGACGATGCCAGCCCAGACAAGGGTGCCGAGGCTGCTGCGCCCGGGCCAAAAGTACTCCTCTTTCATGACCAACGACAATCGCCGCGCGCAATAGAAGACGCCATAGGGAGTATCGATGCCCTTGGGATCGAAATCCACATTCTCCGGCAGCCCAAAGTTGACCGCGCGCGAGACCTGCGAGGAACAAACGCCGGAGCTGACATAGTCGTCGTCAGCCGCGATCGACCTATCGACATACTTGACGACAGAATCACCCCTGACAAGGCTGAGTGTCTGGACAAGCACTGGTCGGTGTGCGTTGGCCTTCAAATAACTGTCGAAGCCGAACTTTTTCCAGCCGCTGCCCTCCTGCAGCCAGCCACCGCCGACGTCCTCAAACGTATAAACGGTCGAATCCACTGCGACGGCGGAATGGCCGGGACCGCCCCCATTAAAATTGGTTACAAAGGTCATCACCCGGACCTGCTTTTCCATGATTACCTCCCAATCTTGGTTCTAGCTACTGAGGGAATACAAAAGAGGGAGCAGGTCCATTTTTGTTCAATGGTCCTGCCCCCGATGTGCGATCTAGGGACATTAGTTTGCTAAACTAGCGACGTCTTCCTATTTGATAGAGTCGATCTCAAACCTTGGTGTTCTTCTTCAGGTCGTAGCCGGCCTTGACGGCAGCGCCGAGGTTGCCTTTGTTGTCTTGAGGCTTGTACGCGTACTCGATCTTGCTGAAGTTGAGGCTGATTGACTCCATCGGGAGATCTCCCCCGCTGCTGTCGCCAGTCTGGTAAGACGAGACCAACAAGTCGCTGAACTTGATTTCCAGGTATTCCTGCTGTTCGCCGCCCGCTTTGCGACAGACGAGGACTGCTGACGGGATGTGTTT
>CAMDRI010000071.1 GCA_945906725.1 Candidatus Kuenenia stuttgartensis
ACTCGGATAGGGCTTTCGGATTTGTTCCTGGGCATCCATGCCAATCCTCCGCTTCGTGTTGATAGTTCTACCAATTCACAACGGCGGACTCGTAAGGCGGGCAGGACTTCCTTGTCCAGAACTCTTATCTTCCCGCACGCTCTCTTAGCAGGCATTATTGCCGTTGCACGCAAGTGATCAGGGCCGTTGTGTCGGATGAACGCGCCGCACGGCGTTAATCGTTTCGTCCAGCTTCGAGAGAAACTTGGAGCGATCTTTCGCATTCATCGGAGCCGGGCCGCCTCCGACAACTCCGTCTTGGCGGAGACCGTCGAGCAGGTCGCGCAAGGCGAGCGTTTCGCCGATGTCGTGCTCGGTGAAGACTCGGCCTTTCGGGTCGAGCACGCGGGCTTGCTTTGCGATGCAGCGGGCGGCCAGCGGAATGTCGGAGGTGATGACGATGTCGTTGGGGCCGGAGTTCTCTGCGATCCAGTCGTCGACGATGTTGAGTCCTGGTTCGTGACGCACGACGAGTTCGATCAGCGGATCGGTCGGGACTCGCAGCGCGGTGTTGGCGACGACGATGACTCGCAGCGAGTAGCGCTTGGCAACGCGATAGATTTCGTCTTTGACCGGGCAGGCGTCGGCATCGACGAAGAGGGTTAGCATGTTGGGCTTTCGTGGGGCACGTTTCCAACGTGCCCGTGACGAGCACGTTGGAAACGTGCTCCACGGAACTACGAACGGGCGGCTTCGAGGGATTCCCAGCGAGCGAAGACGTTGGCGAGTTCGCGTTCGAGGCTATCGAGTTTCGCACTGGTCGCAGCGATGTCGGATTTCGGTTGCTGGTAGAACGACGGAGCGGACATCGTGACGTGCAGGGCGGCTTGTTCGGTTTCCAGTTGGTCGATGCGGGCAGGGAGTGATTCGAGTTCGCGTTGTTCTTTGAAGCTCAGCTTGCGCGGAGCCGGGCCACTCTTGGAAGGTCGCATGAGGGTTTCGGGAAATGCGGACGGAGTTTGCGAGACCGTCCGTTGCCGTTGCCAGTCGTCGTAGCCGCCGTCGTAGTCTTTGACGAGGCCGTCTCCCTCGAAGACCAGCGTGCTGCTGACGACGTTGTTGAGGAACTCGCGATCGTGGCTGACCAACAGGACGGTGCCGGGGTATTCGATCAGCAGGTCTTCGAGTAGCTCCAGCGTCTCGGCGTCAAGGTCGTTGGTCGGTTCGTCGAGAACCAGCATGTTGGACGGCTTTGTCAGCAGCTTCGCCAGCATCAGCCGATTGCGTTCGCCGCCGGAAAGATAGCGGACCAGCGTGCGTGCTCGTTCGGGCGAGAACAGAAACTCTTGCAGGTAGCCGAGCACATGCCGCTCCTGGCCGTTGATGACCAGCATCTGTTTACCCTCACCGACGTTCTCCTGAGCGGTTTTGTTTTCGTCGAGTTGCTCGCGGAGTTGATCGAAATAAGCGACTTCCAGTTTTGTTCCCAAGCGGATGGAGCCAGTCGTCGGCGCGAGTTGTCCGAGCAGCAATCGCAGGAGCGTGCTCTTGCCGGAGCCATTAGGGCCGATGATGCCGATCTTGTCACCGCGCAGGATGAGCGTCGAGAAGTCGCGGAGAATGTCGCAACCGTGGCCGACCCTGCTAGCGTCGGACGGGACGGTGGCAGCGTCCGCCACATAGTGAAACCCAATCTGCTTGGCTTCGATGACCAACCGGCCAGAGCGTTCGACTTCTTGCACGACGAGTCGCACGTTGCCGACTCGGTCTTTGCGTTGCCGGCGTTCTTCACGCATTTTGTTGAGTTCGCGAATGCGGGCCTCGCTCCGTGTGCGGCGGGCCTTGATGCCGGTGCGGACCCAGATTTCCTCTTGCGCCAGCTTCTTGTCGAACAGCGCTTGATGCTGAGCCTCGACTTCCAGAGCGGCTTCTTTGCGTTGGAGGAACGTCGTGTAATCGCACGGCCAGTCGAGCAGTCGGCCGCGATCGACTTCGATAATGCGTGTCGAGAGCTTGCGCAGGAACACGCGGTCATGCGTCACAAAGACCAGCGTTCCGCCGTAGCGGATCAAGAACTCTTCCAGCCAGGCGACTGCTTCGATATCCAAGTGGTTGGTCGGTTCGTCGAGCAGTAGCAAGTCCGGCTCGCTGACCAATGCTTGAGCCAACAGTACGCGTCTCTTCATCCCCGACGACAACGCGGCGAAGCGCGTGTGCGGGTCGAGACTCATTTTCTCAAGGACACGCTCGACTTGGTGCTCCAGCTCCCAGTCTTCGAGCGGCTCGATGGTCCGCCGCGACGAATCGCCTTCGATCGTCGGTGACGTGAGTCCCATCGCGACGACTTCTTGCACGGAACTCTCGCTGCCCAGCGGCACCTCTTGAATCAATCGACCGATACGGACCCCCGGCCCGCGCAGGACTTGCCCGTCATCCGCCGCCAGCTCGCCACTGATGAGCTTCATCAGCGTTGACTTGCCGCTACCGTTGCGGCCGACGAGTCCGACTCGTTCACTGCGTTCGATTTGCAGATCGACGTTCTCCAGGAGATACCCGCCGCCGTATCCAAAATGGATTCCATTCAAACTCACCAGTGCCATGAACAACCTCAGCCGCTTGAAACACGCAACAACTCAAAGATGAGGGATAATGGTTTAGGGACGCTGCCGCGAGGGATGCTTGCATCAGTTTGCCGATCCGATAAGTTTCCGATGGCTCGTGGGGCAGGTTTTCAACCTGCCCTTCACTCGGTAGGCAGATTGAGAATCTGCCCCACGAAAAAGGATCAATCATGGATCAGGACGACATTCTGCTGGACTGCGAAGAACGCATGGAAAAGGCTGCGACGAACTTTCGCAATCAGATCAAGGGGTTGCGCACCGGCCGGGCCACTCCAGGTCTCGTGGACAACATCCGCGTCGAGGTCTACGGATCGGAAACGCCGCTCAAGCAGATCGCTCAGGTCAGCGTTCCGGAGCCCCAGCAGATCATGATTCGGCCCTACGACCAAGGGAACGTGGCCGCGATCGGCAAGGCGATTCAATCCAGTGATGTCGGTCTCGCGCCGAAAATCGACGGCCGAGTCATCCGCCTCAACATTCCGCCCCTCTCGACCGACCGCCGCAAGCAACTGGTCTCGCGAGTCAAAGAGTTCGCCGAGGAAGCGCGTGTCTCGGTCCGCAACGTCCGCCGCGATGCCAACAAGCACGCGGACACGTCACAGAAGGACAAGATCCTGACCGAAGACTTGTGCGAAGCGACCAAGGAAGAGGTCCAGAATCTGACCAAGAAATACGAAGGGATGGTCAACGACGAAGCGGCGGCGAAAGAGAAGCAGATCATGGAAGAGTAGCCGCGGGATTATGCCGCGATCGTGGCTTCCGCCCAGGCAGCGGCTCCAAGCGCGACGGCGTCGTCACCGAGTTTCGCGGCGACGATCTCGTAGGTTTTGGCGTATGCCGACAGCACCCACTTCTTCGCGGCGGCGGTGACTTGCTCGACGTACAACTCTGGCATCGCTTCGACCAGTCCGCCACCGAGGACGATCACATCCGGCGCGAGCGCATGGACCAATCCACCGATCGCCGTGCCGAGATGCGCGGCGGCATCTTTGACGATTTGCTCGATGACCTTGTCTCCCTTTTTGATCGCTTCGGCCAGCATCCCGCTGCGGATGTTGCCCAAGTCGGTGCCGGCCAAATCCGCGAGCTTTGGAGCCTGCCCGCGAAAGACCGCTTGAGCGGCCGCCGCCGAAATCGCTAACCGGCTGCTGACTGATTCGAGACAACCTTGTCGGCCGCAACTGCATCGCGGGCCGTCCGCCATCACTTGCATGTGACCGACTTCGAGACAGGAACAGTTTTTTCCGCGAAAGATTTTCCCTTCGTAGATCATGCCGCCACCGACTCCAGTTCCGGGAAAGACGCCGAGCGCGGTGTGTGCCTTCTGCGCCGCACCGAAGCGGTATTCGCCGTACACGCCGGCATCGACGTCGTTCAGGATGACCGCAGGACAGCCGAAGGCCTTCTCCAACTGACTTTGGACCGGGACATTTTCCCAGCCAAGGTTCCCGGCTTCGCGCACGATGCCCCGATCGAGTTCGAGCATTCCCGGACAGCCGATGCCGATGCCAGCCAGTCGATCGGCGGTGATGCCCGATTCTTCGAGAACCTTCTCGATCGTGTTGATGACTCGGCCCATGCCGATCGAGTTGTCTTCTTCACTGCGAGTCTTACGTCGCTTGCGCGCGATCGGTTGGAATTTGTCATCCGTGACGATGGCCAACATCTTGGTGCCACCGAGGTCAAAGCCGACCCAAAAGCGATCCGAGGCAGCGGCAGTTTCAGGCATGAGGCACTCCGATCCCTTGCGTTTGCCGGTGTTCGCCGACGGTAATCCATCACTCAGGAACAGAGCTTCCCTGCGAGGTCGCCAAGCGTCAAGGATGTGGCGGATCGCACGCGATCCCGTGAAACGCTTTGCGCTTCTCGGACGGGCAACTATATTTCGTCGTCCGAAAATGTGTCCGACGCAGCTTGCGTCGGACTTGCGGATGCAGGCAGCATCCGCCACGTTTTTTTGTGAGGCAGGAGCGACGAGTCCGCATGAGTAACTCTTCCACCGGAAAACTGACGATCGGCTCGCGCGTGCGAGTGAAGGACGGAGTCGTGTCTCCCGACTTTGCCGATGTTTCGTTTGCTGGATGGACGGCGACGATCATGGAACTCAATGGCAAGAAGCCGAACCAGAAATTCATCGTCGAGTTCGACGACGCCGTCGTCGCGGCGATGCCGTCCGATTATCTGCAACGCTGCGAAGAACAACGCTTGCTCTACACGATGGCGTGCCTGGCAGCGGACCAACTCGAAGGAGCCTGAACCGCCGGATTTCAAATCTCAAATCTGTTCCCCCCCAAAAAAGGAAACCCGGCCTCTGGAGAAGAAGCCGGGTCGGTGGGGAGGGACTTGTCTTGGGAGCCGGGCTGATGCCGACACCGCGAGGGAGGGAGAGAGATTCTGAGGAACCGGAGGGAGGAGGGAGAGGAGAGACGTGACCTTGTCGTTGGTTGTCATCGAAGCTGAGGGAGAGAGTTCAGCGAGCTCGATGACAGGAGGTTGGAGAGAACACCTGGAAGTCTTTTGAAAAGACGGGCGACGGACGTTCTTGTCCATCGCCTTCCGCGGAGCCGACATTCCTTGTCAGCCCCGTCCTTCGGTCGGACAGAATGTCCGGCCGATGTTTCACTATCGAACGTTCTCGGCAACGGAGATCGTCGGTACGGGCAGCGGAATTTTCTCGACGGACGCGGTTCGCGTTGGTCGCCAGCCGGAGACGCGAGCGGCACCGGGCATTTTGGCCGCGACGAAACGAACCGTGCTGGCCGGGACCGAGTCGTTTGTGGCTCGGGTCGGTGCGGCTTCGTCGAGCACATCAATCGCGCCGCGAGTGGAATCGCTCGGCTTGGTTGAAGGAGTCTTCTCGGAATCGCGTGTCGCGGATTTCGTCTTTGGCAGTTCCGCTTCGGGAGTCGGACGCAATGCGGTGTTCGAATTGGCTGGTGCCAGAGCCAGTGCACTGCCCGCTGGAACCAAACGGTAACTGGTGCGTGTTGTCGGGATCGACTTCACAACCGTCACCGGTTGCATCACGACGACTTCTTCATCGACGTACTTCATTGTGTTGACGGCGACCTTACGGGTCGTCTGCACCGCAATCGTGCGCGGGACGTTGTAGGTGACTTGCTTGGCCCCCTGGATGGCGACTCGGCGAGTCACCGACACTTGCTGAGCCACTGTCTGCTGAACGTACTCGCGAGTGGCATACTGCGTCGGTGTGAACGCTTGCCGTGTCGCGAAGCCGATGCGGTTCATCTCGCCCATCAGGCCCGGCCGATTGTCGTAGGCACACGGACTGATTTTCTGATTGGTATGCCACTTCGTGACCCATTGGCCGCAATTGCGTTGGACCGTCTGGAACTCTGTGACGTTCTGGTACGAGCAGGTCGGCACGTTGACCGTCTTTTGCTCGACGATTTGACGATACTCTGTTCCCGGTTGATCGACGTATGTCGTTTGCATGACCGGCTTGCGAACCGTCTGTCGCACTTGGCGGTACTCCGTGACGGGGACTTGTTGCATGACCGTCTCAGTCACGGGCTGAGCGACCATTGCCGGGGCACACGCAGCCGGATTGGCGTACGCAACCGGGGTGACTCCGCATGCTCCGCTGCCGCATCCGGCGGGAGTGAACATCGCCGCTGGCTGGCAGACCGGGGCACAGGTCGGGCCACAAGGGCAACCGAACAAGCCACGGAAAGGAATCCATTGAGCGGACACCGGACTTGCCGATGCCAACCAAACCAATGCTCCCAGCACGGGAGCGAAACGAGACTGCTTCCCAATCATGGCACCATCCTGTTGAGTGGGCGGTGAGGTCGAACGCGAAAATCGCTGTGATCAATTTCGCTGTGACAAACGTCTTGTCAGAAGGACACGGAACTGTGTCAGAGAGGCACTGAGAAGTGACACGCGAACTGTCGGAATGAATCGTGTTCAAAGCTGCCAGTCGCGTGGGGGCGGGTGTGTATGGCAAGCGTCAGAAATCGGTCAAGACAGCTTTCAAGATTTTGATCGATTTCGCCGACACGTCGAAAACACCGCGGAAAACAAAGCCGTCTATTCGTGTTCGTGCGTTTCGAGCTAGATTTGAAACGCAGTTTGCGCAGAGATTTCGCAGTGATAATCTCCGCGACCTCTGCAAATTCCTCAGCGTAATCTGCGTCTCAAAAACGCTGAAACCAAAAGACTTCGTTATCAAGATTTTTCACGCATGAATTTATTCCGACGATGTCTGATCGCCGCCGCGTGTGTCACCGGATTGAGTGGCTGTCATCCGCAGTTCACTCGTGTTCCGGATCTTGTGCCGCGCTCGAGCGCACAGGACAAAGCGCTTTGGAACTACCACAACCCGTTCCCCGATGAGACGATCGCTCCGTCCGTCGATCACCGACCGGCCGGCTCCGAATTCCAGCGCACGATGCCTCGGCAAGCGATCGAAAAGGATTCGATGACTTTTTATCCTCGCGGCGCGTTCGAGCCGCCTCGACCGGAAGCCCGGCTGAATCCGAAGACCGCCAACGTCGTCCAGCCGTGACAATCCATCAAATCGCACAGGATTAACGCGGGGTTCACGCGATTTCGTCGAGAGATCGCCTTTCGACCCAATACAGCGACCGTTACACTCCCCGCCCCTTTGAGCCGCCTCTGTTTGGCCCACCCGTTTCTTTTTCTCCGACTGAACTGATTCGAAATGCCTCCGCCTGCGACCTTGGATCGCCCGCACTCCGTGTCTTCACTCACGCACACAACTCCGCACGGTCACACGCACATGCCGAAGCCCGGCCATGCTCCTGAGTCCGAAACTCCGAAACGCCGCAGCGATATCCGCAACATCGCGATCATCGCGCACGTCGATCACGGCAAGACGACGCTCGTCGACGCGCTGCTCAAGCAGAGCGGTCAGTTCCGCGACTCCGAGTTGCGTGAGACGATGCTCGACTCGAATGATCTGGAACGCGAGCGAGGCATCACGATTCTCGCGAAGAACATCGCAGTGAACTACAAGGGAGTGAAGATCAACATCATGGACACTCCCGGCCACGCCGACTTCGGCGGCGAGGTCGAACGAGTGCTCGGCATGGCCGACGGCGTGCTGATACTGGTTGATGCGTTTGAAGGCCCGAAGCCACAGACTCGATTCGTCACGCAGAAGGCGTTCGAGCGGGGACTCAAGCCGATCGTCGTGGTCAACAAGATCGACCGCGCGGAAGCTCGCCCGCACGAAGTGCTCAATGAAGTGTTCGACTTGTTTGTCGAACTCGGTGCGACGGACGACACCCTCGATTTCCCGTATGTGTTCGCCTCCGGCCGTGAAGGCTACGCAAGCGACGATTCGAAAGCTCGTTCCGGTGACGTGCAACCCCTGCTCGATAAAGTGTTGGAGTTCGTCCCTGGTCCGGTCGTCGATCCCGACAGCCCATTGCAGATGATGGTCACCACGTTGGATTGGTCCGACTACGTTGGCCGTATCGCGACGGGCCGGATCGTCAGCGGCAGCGTGACGACCGGCCAGAAGATCGCCGTGATGAAAGCCGATGGCAAACCGCTCAACGGCGAAGTCACTGAGGTTCACCTGTTCGACAAGCTTGGCCGCGTGAAAACCGAGAGTGCCGAAGCGGGCGACATCGTGGCGCTGATCGGACTGCCGAACCCGGAGATTGGCGACACCGTTTGCGATCGATTCAATCAACGAGTGTTGCCGCGTATCAGCGTCGATGAGCCGACACTGTCGATGCTCTTCACGATCAACGACTCGCCGCTGGCAGGTAAAGACGGCGGCAAGTTCCTCACCAGCCGCCACATTCGCGATCGACTCGACCGCGAACTCGAACACAACGTCGCGCTGCGAGTCGAAGAGGCCGGCTCGAAAGAAAAATTCCTCGTCTCTGGCCGGGGCATCCTGCATCTTTCGGTACTGATCGAGACGATGCGACGCGAAGGTTACGAGCTTTCGGTCGGCAAGCCGCAAGTCATCATCAAGACGGTCGACGGCAAGAAGCATGAACCGTTCGAGACGCTGACCGTCGACGTCCCCTCCATGTACGTCGGAGCCGTGATGGAACCGACGTGTACTCGCCGCGGTCAACTCATCGACATGACCGCCAGCGACAACGGCATCAGCCATCTAACGTTCTCAATTCCCGCTCGCGGGCTGATCGGCTTGCGAACGCGGTTGCTCAACGCAACGAAGGGAGAGGCGGTCATTCATCATCGCTTTGAATGCTTCAAGCCGTGTGAAGGCGAAGTGCCGCACCGCCCCAACGGCGTGCTGGTTAGCCAGGAGAACGGCAAAGTGGTCGCCTTCGCGATGGGCAAACTGCAAGAACGCACTGACCTGTTCGTCAAGCCGAGCGATGAGGTTTACGAGGGCATGATCGTCGGCGAGAACTCGCGCGACAACGACATGGTCGTCAACCCAATCCGCGAGAAGAAGCTCTCCAACATGCGAGCTTCCGGCAGCGACGAAAACATCATACTCAAACCGCCCCGTGACATGTCACTGGAAATGGCCCTTGAATACATCGAGGACGACGAGTACGTCGAAGTTACACCGAAGACGATCCGCCTGCGGAAGGTCGTGCTGCTGGAAACCGATCGTAAGCGGCTGCGGCTTAGGTAAGCATTTGGTTGAACCACAAAGGCACGAAGGCACAAAGTGAAATGCCGTCCTTTGTGCCTTCGTGCCTTTGTGGTTCCTCTTCATCGTTTTAGAAGATCGAATCATGGGCTTCTTCGACAAACTGAAAGCTGGCTTGGCGAAGACCAAGCAACTGCTGCAAACCGACATTCGCGACCTGCTCAAGGCGGGCGAAATCTTCGATGAGCCGAAACTCGTCGAGTTTGAAAAGCGTCTGCTGCGCACTGACATGGGTGTCGTTGCGGCCGATGCGATCATGGACGAATTGCGAGCCAAACATCTCGGCCGTACGGTCGATATCGACGGCATTTGGCAGACGGTCAAGGACAAACTGAAATCGCTGTTGCGCGGCGACGGCAACTCCAATTGGGATGCCGAGAATCCGCTCTCGCCGTTGAAGCTGTCGCCGACTAAACCGTCGGTGATTCTTGTGGCTGGTGTGAACGGTGCCGGAAAGACGACTTCGATCGCGAAGCTTGCCAAGCTGCTGATCAGCACCGGGAACTCGGTCGTCCTCGCCGCTGGCGACACGTTTCGCGCGGCCGCCGTCGAGCAACTGGCTCTCTGGAGTCAACGGCTCGGCTGTGACATCGTCACGACGCCGAGCGGCACGGACCCCGCCAGCGTCGCCTTCGCCGGCTGCGAGCATACGCTCAACACTGGCAAAGACATTCTCATCGTGGATACCGCCGGCCGGCTGCAAACCTCGCAAAACCTGATGCAAGAACTGACAAAGATTCATCGTGTCATCGGCAAGAAGATCCCTGGCGCGCCGCACGAGAGCCTGCTGGTGCTCGATGCGACGACTGGCCAGAATGGGCTCAGCCAAGCCAAGAATTTTTCGGATGCGACGCAATGCACCGGCCTGATCCTCGCCAAGCTCGACGGCACCGCCAAAGGGGGAGTCGCCGTTGCGATCCGCCAGCAGATGGGCATTCCGGTGAAGTACGTCGGAGTCGGTGAGGGGATCGATGACCTGCAAGTCTTCAGCCCCGATAACTTCGTCGACGCGCTGTTCGCGTGACTTGTAGGGAGTGGTCGAGTCATCGAGACCCACGTTGTAGTCCAATCGATGGTGTGTCTCGATGACTCGACCGCACCCTACGAGACCAGATCCAACGTACTCCACAGGCTGGGATCGTGCGCAAACGGGAAGCTGGCATCGACGGTTAGCGTTTGATCGCCGAGTTCGCTGTCGCGAATCTCGTAGAAGAATCCGAGCTTCGTCGGCGTCCCGGCTTCGCGGTTCGCGGCGGGATCGAAGCCTTGAAGCTGGTCGCGTCGCAGCCACGTCTCAAGCCGATAGCCGTCGGGCAAGATCTCGGCATTGACCAGCAGGCTACCCTTTGCGGCGAGCGGCGTCGCTTCGCGCGCCTGAGCGATCGGCAACTGGATTCCGAATGGCTGCTCGCCATCACGGCCGGCTCCCGTCGGAGCAAAACAAAAGTGATGGCAGTACCGGCTGGCTCGATGGATCGACTGCGTGTTGCGGGTGTCGATCCAGAGTTGCACGCCGTCCGGCATCGTCGGCGATCGCTCTTCGGCGACGGTCGGATGTTTTTTTCCACGAACGAGCACGCTGAAACCGAGCCCCTCGTCATTCCAGGCTGCCCGGACTTCACCAATCGGCCGTACGCCGCGCAGTTCGCTGAGGTCCGGCAACGCGAAGTCTGCCGAGAGATCGAGTCCTCCAAATGTGGACTTGCCGCGTTTCGGCTCGCCGGTCGGCGAGTCGTTGCGCCGCACGGGGAGTGAGAAGCGAAACAAAAATGGATGTGGGACAACTTCGGGCATGGGCTTGTGGCACACGCGGCTCGCGTGTGATTCGTAACGGTGAGTGATCCGAAATCTTCCATTGTTACACGCGAGCCGCGTGTACCACGGAAAAGCGAGAGAGTATCGCCGTCGGCGTGGATCGACTACAGATTCGAGCCGCCATGTCTGCCGACGCTCAATCGCCGAACTTGTCCGCCGGGTGCATCCGAGTGCGAGGTGCTCGCGTGCATAATCTACAGGGCATCGACGTGGACATCCCTCGGCAACTGCTGACGGTCATCACTGGAGTCAGCGGCAGCGGCAAGAGTTCGCTGGCATTCGATGTGATTCATGCTGAGAGCCAGCGGCGGTATCTCGAAAGTCTGTCGGCCGAGACGCGATCGCGGGTCGGTGTGTGGCAACGGCCTGATGTGGATGTGATCGACGGACTGCCGCCGACGATCAGTGTCGGGCAGTCGGCCGGGTCAGGTTCGCTGCGGAGCACATTGGCGACGACGACCGAAATCCTCGATTACCTCCGGCTGCTGTTTGCTCGTTGCGGAGAAGCTCATTGCCCAAAGTGTGGACGACCGCTGTCGGCTCGCAGCCCGCAAGAAATCGTCGAACAAATCCTTGCGCTGGAAGTTGGCCGCAAGGTGATGATTCTCGCCCCGCTGGTGCGCGGCAAACGAGGTGCGCATCGCGACGTCTTCGAGACGATCGCGAAGGCGGGCTTCGTTCGTGCTCGTGTGGACGGCGAGTTGATCGAAGCGTCTCAGCCGCCGGCGCTCGCGAAGACGAAGTCGCACTCGATCGAGGCGATCGTCGATCGCATCGTCGTGAAGGCCGGCTTGCAGGCTCGGCTGCGCGAGTCGGTCGAACTTGCTCTGAAGTACGGAGACGGCACGGTCATTCTGTGCGAGCAATCGCCCGACGGCTGGGAGGATCACGCCTACTCCAGCCGGTTCGCGTGCGCAGATTGTGCGGTCAGCTTCTCCGAACTGGATCCGCGCACGTTCAGCTTCAACAGCCCGCACGGCGCGTGTTTGAGCTGTCGTGGCTTGGGGGTGATCGTCCCCGCCGAGACCGATCATGATGCGATCTCTGAACGGCAAAGCGAGCGACAAGAACTCTGCTCTGATTGCGGCGGCTCGCGGCTGAATCCGTTCGCGCAAGGCGTTCGGTTTCGAGGAATTACTTTGCCGGAGTTGCTTAGAAAGACTGTGAGCGAAGCAGTGGGCATTGTGGCTCAGTGGCAGACTTCAGAAGTCTCGAAGACTTCGGAAGTCTCCGTCACCCGCGTGCTCGAACGGACGCTGCCGGCGATTCGCGGGCGGCTCGATTTCTTGATTCGAGTGGGCGCGGACTATCTGTCGCTGGATCGTCCGACGCGGACGCTCTCCGGTGGAGAGTTTCAGCGAGCACGACTCGCCGCGTGCTTGGGATCGGGATTGGTCGGAGCCTGCTATGTGCTCGACGAGCCAACGGTCGGGCTGCATCCGAAAGACACGGAGGCGATGATCGCGACGCTCCGTGAGCTTCGCGATCAAGGCAACACCGTGCTGGTCGTTGAACACGATCCCGATGTCATGCGGAGTGCGGATCATCTGATCGACCTGGGCCCCGGAGCCGGTGCGGATGGCGGCCGAGTGATCGCGTACGGTTCGCCGAGCGACGTGGCCGACAACCCGCAATCGGTGACGGGGCAGTTTGTAGGTCGAGCACTTTTGCCCGACCAAGGACGGGCAAGAGTGCCCGACCTACGAAGCGGGCGCGAGTCAAGATGGCTCGCGCTCGCGAATGTCTCGGTCCACAACCTGTCTGATATCTCAGTGCGGATTCCGCTGCGAGCATTGACTGCGATCACCGGAGTCAGCGGATCGGGCAAGACGTCGCTCGTGCATCACGCACTTGTACCGCAGGTGCGGCAGCACCTCGCCCATCGCTTGGGTGGGGAAACCGACGCGATCGCGCGGCTGGTTGAAGTGACACAGTCGCCGATCGGCCGCACGCCGACGTCGAATCCGGCAACGTATTCCGGCGTCTGGGACGAAATCTGCCGGCTGTACTCGCAGACGCGGGACTCCAAGCTGCGCGGGTTCCGCGCGAGCCGTTTCAAATTCAATTCTCCGTCCGGCCGTTGCGAGGCCTGTCGTGGTCGTGGCGTGCAGCGGGTTCGATTGCAGTTGCTGCCCGATGTGTTCGTGACTTGTCCGACATGCCGCGGCGAGCGATTCAACTCGGCAACATTGCAGGTTCGATTTTACGGACGGACGGCGGCAGACGTGCTGCGGCTTCGAATCGACGAAGCGGCTGAGCTGTTCACGAATATCCCGCGAGTCGCAGCGGTACTCAAAACGTTTCGCGAAGTAGGGCTGGGCTATCTGCGACTCGGTCAGTCGGCCACAACGCTGTCAGGAGGCGAAGCTCAGCGCGTGAAACTCGCAACCGAGTTGAGCCGCGAAAGTACGGAGTCGACGTTGTTCGTGCTCGACGAGCCGACGACCGGCCTGCATCCAGCCGATGTCGAACGGTTGCTGAGCTTGCTGCGGCGGTTGGTCAGCGCCGGACACACGGTCGTCGTCATCGAGCATCATTTGGAAGTCATCGCTCAGTCCGACTGGCTGATCGACCTCGGCCCAGACGGCGGATTGCGTGGCGGACAGATCGTGGCCGAAGGGGCTCCCGCCGATGTCGTGGCTCGCGGAATCGGTCACACGGCGCTGGCGTTGGCGAAGTAGGTCTGCCTTTCCAGGTTGACCCGATGAACGGTTTACGTCGTTTGCCAATTCGGGTCAGCCTGGAAAGGCTGACCTACGAAGAGCAAGTTCGACCGGCATGTCGGTGCGCAGCACGCAGAAGTCGATGCTCAGGTCACGGCATTGTCGGCGCAGTGACTCACGATGAGCGAGGAACTCGCGTTGGTAGGCGACACGCAGAAGTCGCGGCTCAACGGAGAGATCGGTCCAGCCTTCCAGGCCGTGGAACAGCGTTGGGTCTTCAAACGGGAAATCCTCTTCGGCGGGATCGACGATCTGCCACACACGGACGTCGTGCTTGCGATGCCGCAGCCGCTTTAGTCCGAGCATCAGCGAATCAGGGCTCGCGAAGAGATCGCTGAGAACGATCACGACGCCCCGCTGGGCGAGGCGTTCGGCAATGTCGGGCGGGAGAGCTTCCGGGTTTGGATCGACGGCTTTCGGCCGAGCGGTTGTCGTTTCGAGGACGTGTGAAATCTGTTTCCAGTGCGCGGGCTGGCTGCCGGTCCGAACGGCTTGTTCGATCTCGCGATCGAAGGTGACCAGGCCGATCGCGTCTTGCTGTTTGACGACGACGTAGCTGATCGCGGCGGCGAGGTGTTTCGCGAATTCGAGCTTCGACAGCGGCGCGGCTTCGGAGCGGTACGACATCGACTCGCTGGCGTCGAGCAGGACGTGACACGCGAAGTTGGTCTCTTCCTCGAACTGTTTGACGAAGACGCGGTCGCTGCGGCCGTAGACTTTCCAGTCGACGTAGCGCAGGTCGTCGCCTGGCGCGTACTCGCGGTGCTCGGCGAATTCGGCGGCGAAGCCGTGAAAGGGGCTGCGGTGTGCTCCCGTGACCGTCCCTTCGACGGTACCGCGAACTCGCAGCGTCAGCCCTTCAAGCTTGCTGAGCGTTCGCGGATCGAAATACGGCAGGTGTTGAGCCACGACCATTCCACTTCGCTGGGTCGGCCGGAACGTGCTCGATCAGCCGCCGCACCAGTGCGTCGGCCGTCAGCCCTTCGGCTTCGGCGTGAAAATTCAAAACTAGTCGATGTCGCAGCACCGGAGCCGCGACCGCTTGTACGTCCTCCAGCGACGCGTGCGTCTGCCCGCGCAGCACCGCACGAGCCTTCGCGCCGAGAATCAAACACTGACTCGCTCGCGGTCCCGCACCCCAGGTGATGAAGTCCCGCACGAATTGAGGCGCGTCGGTCGCTTCAGCGTCGCCGCGCCGAGTCAGTCGCGTGAGTTGCAAGGCATATCGAATGACATGATCGGCGACCGGGATGCGAGTCACGATCTCTTGCAGTCGCAGCAGATCTTCCTGGCCGAGCACCTTGTCGATGACGGCATGCACTCCGCCGGTCGTGCTGCGGACGATGTTGAATTCTTCGTCCTCGGTCGGGTAGTCCACTTTGACTTGCAGCATGAACCGATCGAGCTGCGCTTCGGGCAGCGGGTACGTCCCTTCCTGCTCAATGGGATTTTGCGTGGCAAGCACGAAGAACGGCGACGGGAGTGGATGCCGTTTGCCGCCGACGGTGACTTGCCGTTCCTGCATCGCTTCGAGCAGCGCGGCTTGCGTTTTCGGCGGCGTGCGATTGATCTCGTCGGCCAGCAGCACGTTGGCGAAGACCGGCCCCGGCAGAAATCGCAGCTCGCGAGTTCCCGACAACTTGTCTTCTTGAATGACCTCCGTGCCAGTGATGTCGGCCGGCATCAAATCCGGAGTAAATTGAATGCGATTGAACGACAGGCTGAGCGTGTCGGCTAGCGTCCGCACCATCAACGTCTTCGCGAGGCCGGGGACGCCGACCAGAAGACAATGCCCGCTGCCGAGCATCGCGATCAGCAGTTCCTCGATGACTCGGTGTTGCCCGACGATGATTTTCGACAACTCGCGTGTGACACGCTGGTAGCTGTCGGCCAGCTTCTGGACAGCGGCGAGATCGGATTCCGCAGGGGACTCGATTGGCACGTTGAAACTCCCAGGGAAAATTCGCACTCACCCGAAGCGTCAGCGAGGGCGAGCGCTCTAAGCGACGATGATGTAGGCCGAGTGAAGCGTTCGCCCTCGCTGACGCTTCGGGTTAGTTTTGGGTGCCGAGCAGGGGGCAATCGGACGATATGTGATTGTAGCGAGCCTTTGGGTCTTCACACTGGTCCGCTACGTTACGGCACCATGAGCGACACCCCGACGAACAGCAAATATCTCAATCGCGAACTGAGCTGGCTGGAGTTTAATCAGCGAGTGCTCGCGGAAGCTCAGGACACCGGTACGCCGCTGCTCGAACGCCTGAAGTTTCTGGCGATCACCGCATCGAACCTGGACGAGTTTTTTATGGTTCGGGTCGGCAGCTTGCAGATGCTGCTGGCTCAGGGGAGCACGTCACTCGATCCTTCCGGGCTGACTCCGGAGCAACAGCTTCAAGCGATCGGCACACGCACTCATCACATGACGGTCGAGCAATACACCTGCTTTCTGCAAGACCTTGAACCAAAGTTGACCGAAGCGGGCATCCGCCGCCGCCGGGCCTCCGATCTGACGCCTCGGCAGGCCAAACTGGCCGAGCAACTGCTCGACGGCGAATTGTTGAGCATCTTGACGCCGATCGCGGTCACGTCGTCCGAGGATTTTCCGCTGCTGACTACGCAGTCGCTCAGCGTTTGTGTGCGGCTCGATCCGGCGAAGGACGATGACAAGCAGCGTCCCCGTTTCGCAGTCGTCCCATTCGGAAAATTGACTTCGCGATTCGTTTCGTTGCCGGCCGAGAGCGGCCATGAGTTCATGCTGGTTGAGGACGTCTTGGCATTGCAGGCTGCGAAGTTTTTCCCCGGCGAGTCGGTGCGCGAGTGCGTGCCGTTTCGGATCACCCGCAACGCCGATTTGAGTATTCGCGAAGATCTCGCCTTTGATCTGCTCGCGGAAATGGAGGAGGTGCTGGAAACTCGCCGCACGGGAGCGTGCGTGCGGTTGGAAATTTCCGACACCGTGACGACGCAACTGCTGGCGTTTCTGCAAGACGCTTTAAAGGTTCAGAACGAATCGGTCTACGCCGTGCCGGGACCGCTGGACCTGTCCGCGTTCATGCAGTTGTCCGAGCGATCAGGCTTCGATCACCTGCGCTACGAATCGTGGCCGCCGCAACCGTCGCCGACCGTTGATCTGGGGAGCAGCATGTTTCAAGTCTTGCACCGGCAAGACCTGATGCTTGTGCATCCGTATGAAAGTTTTGAGCCGGTGTTGCGACTGCTCGAAGAGGCGGCGGATGATCCGAATGTGCTGGCGATCAAGCAAGTCCTGTATCGGACCAGCCGCAACAGTCCGATCGTGGCCGCTCTGCAACGAGCCGCCGAGAAAGGCAAATACGTCACAGTCATCGTCGAGCTAAAAGCCCGCTTCGACGAGGCCCGCAACATCGAATGGGCAAAGAGCCTGGAACTCGCGGGTGCTCAAGTCATCTACGGAGTCAAAGGACTGAAGACGCACGCCAAGTGCCTGATCATCGTACGCCGCGAGCCGCAAGGAATCGTCCGCTACGTCCATTTCGGGACCGGCAACTACAACGAAATGACCGCTCGGATTTACAGCGACGTTAGCTTCATGACCAGCGACGAAGAACTCGGAGCCGACGCGACGAGCTTCTTCAACGCGATCACCGGCTACTCGCAGCCGATGAAGTTTCGGCGGGTTGAAATGGCTCCTCTGGGCCTGCGGCCACGACTGCTGGAAATGATCGAAGCCGAGACACAGCGCAAGAAGCAGGGCCAGAAAGCAGTGATCCTCGCTAAACTCAACTCGCTGGTGGACCCGACAATCATCGACGCGCTGTACGAGGCTTCGCAGGCGGGAGTGAAGATCAAGCTCAACATTCGTGGCATCTGTTGCCTGCGACCCGGCGTGAAGGGACTGAGCGAGAACATTTCGGTGGTCAGCATCGTGGACCGATTTCTCGAACATGCTCGCATCATGTTTTTTTATCACGGCGGGGACGAACGAGTTTTCATTTCGTCCGCCGACTGGATGCCGCGCAATCTCGACCGTCGCGTCGAGTTGCTTGTCCCGATCGACGACCGAACTCTGCGTACGCGGCTGATGTCGGTGCTCGAAGCGTACTTCGACGACAACCTCAAAGCCCGGCGGCTGAATTCAGACGGCAGCTACTCGCGCGTCAAACAGGGCAAGAACCCGCCACATCGCTCGCAAGAAGTCCTGTTCCGCGAGACGTGTGCGATCGGCCGGCTCGCCGAAAACTCTCGCCGTACGATCTTCGAACCGCATCGTGCTGCAAATGGTGGCCAATGAAAACGCTGTTGCTCCTGAGACACGGAAAATCCAGTTGGTCGGACACGAGTCTCGCTGACCACGACCGTCCGTTGAAGAAACGGGGCCGCGCGGCGGCCAAACGCATGGGCCAACTGATTCGAGAATTGGACCTGATCCCGGAACACATCCTGACTTCGTCCGCGGTTCGTGCGACCGCCACAGCTCAACTCGCGGCCGCAGAAGCAAAGTTCGACGGCGCAGTTGAGGTTATTCCGGTGCTGTATCATGCCGATCCGTCGGCGTTCGTCGCGATCGTCTCGCGCGTCCCGAATCAGTTCGAGCGAGTGCTCGTCGTGGGCCACAATCCTGGGTTGGAAGATTGGCTCGATCGTCTCATCGGGCACGTCGAGACATTTCCCACGGCCGCGTTGGCTCAGATCGAGTTGCTCGTCGATTCGTGGCTCGATCTTTCGACGGACACTCGTGGCAAGCTGCAAGGGTTGTGGCGGCCGAAGGAGATTGCGTAGAAATCTTGCGTTCGATTTGGTTGGAGCTTGTTGATGCCGATTTCTGTGAAGTGCTGTGACTGCGGAAAAGCACTGAAGGCACCGGAAGCACTGGCCGGCAAGAAGGCGAAGTGTCCCGACTGTGGTGCGGTTGTTGCCGTCCCGAATGCCTCCGAAGACGTCGAAGCGAACGGATTCCGACGGGAGACCAACGCTGATGAGTTTGAGGATGACGGCGCAGCCGTCACATCGGATGAAAACATTCCGCGACAGCCTTGTCCGATGTGCGGCGAGTTGATCGCCACTGCCGCCGTGAAGTGTCGGTTCTGCGGTGAGACTTTCAGTTCCAGTGTCCGCAATCGGGAGCGACAAAGAGCCGGCACCGCAGTGGACAATCAATTGACCGGCGCCGACATCGCGGTCTGCGTGTGCTTTCCGATTGGCTGCATAGTCGGAATCGTGGTGATGATCACCGGGCAGCCGGTACGTGGCCTCAAGATGATTGGTCTGGCTTTGGTGATGCCATTTCTGTGGGGTGCGATCGCGGCCCACTTCGGTTAGCTCCCGTCGGCGATGGGACTACTTCGGCCAGATCAGCACGGTTCCGTCAGAACTGGCGGTGACCATGTTGCCGGTGCGAGTGACTCGAACGGAGGTCACCGCACCACTGTGAGTGGTGGCTTCGCCGCGGCGGACGAGCGAGATCAAAAAGTCGGCAGCGAGCGGCGGATCGGTTTCCGCAAGGACGGCATCTTTCTGCCAATCCCACAGCCGAGCGGTGCCGTCGGTGCCGCCCGTCAGCAAACGGTCGTCATCGGGCAGGAACGAGACCGAGTTGATGCCGCCCAGTCCGTGTCCGCGAACGGTCGCGTGCAACTGCGGCGATTTTCCGACGGCAGGTGTGAGATTCCAAATCCAACCGATGCTCTCGCCGGTGCTGGCGTCTCGACCACAGACCGCGACGAACTGGCCGCCCCATGAGAACGCGCCGCACAACTGATCGAAGTCGCGCTCGGAATCGTCGGCATTGGCGACCGCGTTGTCCGCGTGCGGCTTAGGCAATTCGAGAGTCTCCGATTTCGGCGGACCGTCTGGAGAAAAGCTCCAAATCCGCGGATGTGCGTCGTTCCCGACGGTGAGCACTCGCGCGCCGTCGGCCGACCACGTGCCGGAGCGAACCGGACCTTGGTGGCCTTTCAGTTCGTGAATCATCCGGGCGATTTTGTGATCGGGCTGCCACTCCCAGATCTTCGCGGTCTCGTCGTAGCTGGTCGTCAAAAACCGGTACGAGCCGTTCGCGGGCGAGAACTCGACACTGGTCACGAGGCCCTGATGCGGATACTCAATCTTGTGCAGCGGCCGAGCGAATGTGATGTGCTGTTCGTTGCCATCGAAGATGCGGACGGATCGGCCACCGGTCACAACGAAGCGGCCGTCGGACGAATAGCCGGCCGAGAACACCGGTCCTTGCGGGCGGAAGTTGACCAAGTTGGTTCCGTCTTTCAGCCGCCACAAGAAGGCTGCGTTGTGAGTCTGTGTGACGAGATGCAGCGGCGTCGGTTCATCGGGACGCAGAATGGTGGCGTACGGCTGCGCTCGTTGTGCGCTGCCGTCGCTGTTGTCCACACCCAAGGAATTCGTAATGCGGTTAGCTTTAGAGTCGTAGAAGTGAATCACGCCGTCCGGAGTGGTGATGACCGCCGACGTGCCATTGGCGGCCCATGCGGGAACCGGAGCGCGGGCCGATTCCGAAATGGAATTCGCCGCACTCTGGCTGGTCACGTCGATGGTTTGCTCCTTGCCAGATTCGATCATCCAAAACGTCACCTTGGTTTTTGGCTTGTTGGCATCGGCTTTTTTGGAAGCCTTCTCGCCGCGGCGAGAAACGCTGAGGAAGCGATCGCCGAGCGGACTGACGGCCAGGCTGATGACCATGCCTTCGTGATCGAATTGGCGGACTCGCTGCAACGCCAAGCCGGCGTCCGACTCGGTGACATTCCACAGTGCGACTCGGCGATCGACGCCGGCGGTCAGCAAACGTGAGCCGTCGCCGAGAAACTCCGCTTTGACCACTTCGCCGCTGTGTGAGTTGCGTTGGCGGCCGATGACCTTACCTGTCTTCGCGTCCCAAAATACGACGTAGCCTTCACGATCGGCGGTCAGCAATCGCGAACTGTCGGGAGAGACCGCGACGGTTGTAACGCGGAAACGATGTTGACCTTCGAGAATCAAATCCGGTTTTGGTCGGCGGTTGCTCAAGACACGCTGTGTGTTCCAAAGCTGTGCAGAGTTCTTGCGGCCGGCGGTCAGAATCCATTCGCCATCGCGAGAGATTTCAACGACGCCATACATGCCCGTCTCCGGAAGCGTCGCCAGTTCGCGGCCGAACGAGTTGTCGTCGTCGATGCGTGAGTCCCAGATCCGCATCGTGCCGTCGAAACCGCTGGTGAGCAGTCGCTTGGCGTCTGGAAAAAACCGCATCGCGAAGAGGTCGTATTCGTGCCCTTCGGCAAAGATGTTGTCGTCAAAGACGGCCGCTTGTTTGGCCACGGTGCCGACCGCCTGGCCATTTTCGCTGTCCCACGCGCGAGCCGTTTGATCACGCGACGCGGACAAGACTCGCGAGCCGTCACGACTGAAGACGGCCGAGAGGACCGAATCGGTATGCCCAGTGATGATCTGCACCGACTTCAAACCGGAATCGCCATTCGGCTTGTTCACAGACGCGGGTTTTTCTTCCGCGACTTGAAAGTTTGCCAGCGCGAACTCGGTACGCTTGAGGCGATGCTCTGCAACATTGGTCCATCGGATCCCAAAGGGATCGGGAGCCACGCCAATCGGAACGAATGCGGTCGGTTCCTTATCCGCGTCCGATTTCGCTTTCGAGGGGTCTTCGAGCCAGTCGCGCGATTCGAGATACGTTTTCAAGTTCCAGACATGGACGTTCTGGTCGTAGCTGCCAGAGACGATTAAGTCGGGTGATTGCGGCAACGGTATCGCTCGGCGAACCGGGCCGCCGTGGCCGGACAACACCAATTTTGAGCGTGTGTAGGTCGGCAAGTCTTGGGTTTCGCGGCGGTCCCAAATCGTGATCGTTCCGTCGTCGCCCGCAGCCAGCATTCGTGAACTATCGGCCGAGAACGCCACCGAACGAACTCGCTCGACGCGGTTCGAATGCAGGCCCAATTTGACCGACTCGAAGTTGACCTTCTTGGAAGTTTTCGTGTCTTTACTGTCGCGAGTGTCCACTCGCCAGAGATGCAACTCCGCGGCGGGACCGTTGCTGACCGCGAATTTTCCGTTGTCGGTCAACGCAATCGTCACGACTCCGCGATCCTGCTTGACCTTGCCTTCGGGCGGGACTTGAAACGTGCGCAGCGAGATCAGTTCCAACTCATTGTCGCGCGCTTGCACGGCCCAGGAGTACGCCACTCCGCTGGAGTCGGCCGTCGAGGAGGTTCCAGCGACCAGGAACTTGCCGTCACGCGACCAATCGACACACTGAACCGAGTACATCACCTTCTGATTGGCGATCACGCGTGCTTCAGCGATCGACCAGAGTTTCACCGTACGATCGTCGCCTCCGGAAACCAGTTGTCGGCCGTCGTCGGAAAACTTCAGCGTGTTGACCGCGCTGTCGTGTCCTTTTAACTCCACAGGAGGTTGATCGGCTGAAAGCGTCCACACCAGAATCTTGCCGTTGTCTCCCGCCGCCGCGGCGGAATTTCCATCGGGCGAAATCGTCACGACTCGTTGCCGCGAGCCGAAGTCGAGACGCCGCAACGGTTCTTCGAGCAACTTGCCGGACTCATCGACAGACCAGACGACGATGTGGCCAGCGCTGTCGCCCGCCGCGAGTTTGCGGCCATCACGGCTCAATCCAATGGACTCCACCGGCTTAGACAGTGACACCGCCTGCGGCGCGTTGGCCGTGTTCCACAATTGCTCCCATTCTTCTTTGCAACGTTTCTTGTCCTTCGGACGGTCCTCGTCCAGTTTCTTGAGTTCTTCCAGCTTCTTGCGTGCGTCCGGGTAGCGGCCTTCTTGTACGAAGCGATTCGCGGAAGCCAAGCCCGCGAGGTAAGTCGCTTTTCCCCTCGCCTCTTCGGCTTTCGCTTTGGCGACATCGGCGACGAGGGCTGCAGCGACGGCGGCCGTTTTGGCCTCCTCGGCTTTGTCTTTAGCGATCTTGGCTTGGTTGAATGCAATGAGTGCCTTTTCAGTGTCCTTTTTCGCGACTTCCAGTTTCGCGTTTGCCTCTTTGGTGGCTTCATTGGCCTTCTCAGTAGCGTCTTTTGCCACGACCAGTTTTTCTTCGGCATCGGCCTTGGCGATGTCGGCGGCATTGAGATCTTTCTTAGCCTTCTCAGTGGCGAGTTCCGCCGCCTTCATTGCAACTTCAGCGTTTGCTTTGTCGATCTCTGCCTGAGCCTTCTGCTCATTCGCAGCAACCAGCGCTTGTTGGGCCGCTTGCAGATTGAATTGGAATCGAGCGGCGACGGCTAACAGACCGATGACCGCCACGATCAAGATGGCTGCCGCGATCTTCAGGAATTTCATCACGCGGACGCGGCCTTCGCGTTCCTCGCGAGCTTTCACCAACTGCGATCGCGTTTCGGTGTGAGTTTCGGCGTTCGTGTCGAGTACCGAAAGACCGAGGTCAAAGTCTCCCTTGGTCAACGCGAGCTTGGCGAAATGCAACTGCGTTTCGGTCAAACCATCGCGAGCCTGATTGTTTCCCGGCCACTCGCGCAGCGATTCGTTGTACAGCGCCAGCGCGTTTTGATAGTTCGTGTAGCCGAGGGCCGTGGCATCGGCAGCGGGCTTGGTTTCCGTCGTGACGAGTTCGACGACTGTCGTGAACTGCTTCGCGCGCTCCACAAGCGTGCGGCTGGCGGCGTGCTTTTGGTACTCGCGGATCGCGTTCTGCAATTCGACGACGGTCGGATACCGGTCTTCTGCTTTCGTGGCCATCGCTTTCTTTGCGATGTCGATCAACTCGCCGGAATGTTCAGTCTCACGGATGATGTTCTCGACAACGATGCGGCGAATCACCGCCATTTTCGCACCGGCCGACTGAGTCTTGGACTGCGAGCTTGCAAAGTCGTGCGGCGGTTTCCCGGTCACGGCCTCAAACAGCATGGCTCCCAAAAGGTAGATGTCGCAGGCGGGTCCGATTTTGTTGAGCGGTCCGGTGATTAACTCCGGCGGCATGTACGCAGGGGTACCCGAACCGAGTCCGGCGGTCGTTGCCAGCGGCAGACGGCCTTTACCTTCGCCGAACGGCAGAGCCAAGCCCCAGTCGAGCACAATGGTCTCGCCGAATCCTCCGAGCATCACATTTTCCGGCTTGAGGTCGCGGTTGACGATGTTCCGCGAGTGCGCGAACGCCGTGGCGTCACAGACTTTCATCAGCACTTCGATGTTTTCTTCAAGCGTCATGTCCTTCATGCGGTTGTGCCAGCCGTCACCGCGGACCCACTTCATCGTGTAGAACATCGAGCCATCGGGCGCTTCGGCCATTTCATAAATCGGGATGATGTTCGGATGGAACAAGTCCGCCGTCACGACCGCTTCGGAGACGAACATGTCCGATCGATGCTTGATGACCGAGTTGAACGTGCCACTGGCCTTCAACTTTGAGGCTTGCGCTTCCGGCATCGCTTTGAGCGTCTTGAAGACCACTTCTCGGCCGAGCGACTGCTGCTTGGCGACATAGACAATGCCCATGCCACCTTCACCCAGCACTTTGACCAGCTTGAAATCGGCTTTGGGAATTCTGCCGAAACTCAATCCAGTGATCTGACGGATCGCGATATTCAGATCGTCCTTTTCGATGCCATCGACGGTGTTCGCGTCGCCGACTTCCGTTCCTTGAACCGAAGTCAGTCCGCCTGCTCGCGTGGCCTGCGATGTCAAGACGGTCCCACGATTTTTCTGTTCGTTGGACCCTGTCATCGTCCGGCCGACGGGAATCTTTGGCTGGGGACGAGTCGCTTTCGGCGGGGGGGAAGGAGCATCTAGCTCCACCGCGCTGTCGGTGACGATCGTCTTGCCGTCGAAATCTTCTTGCGGCAACGTGTCGCCGTCATCGGTCATGGTCGCGGAAAAGGAATCGACTTGAATGGTCTTGCCGAAGTCATCTCCGTTGTCCATGCCAGACGCCGCGACGTCCCCAATCATCGTCTTGTCAGCGTCGGCCACATCATCGGTCGATTCCGATGGCGCACTGTCCTGCATCGTCTTGCCGTAGTCGTCCTCAGTGGCTGTGCCCTCGTCTCCGGCGGCGGAGTCCAGCATCATCGTCTTCCCGGCAAAGTCCTCCTCGTCAGGGGTGGCTTCGGCGAGTGCTCCATCGGGCAGTGTCTTGCCGTAATCGTCTTCGGAGGGCGGCACTCCTCCGTCATCGCTGAGCATGGTCGCACCCTCATCGGGCACGGACGACTCATCGCCGACCATCGTTGCGCCCTCATCGGTGGCGTCCTCATTGGTTGCGGATGGCTCGTCGCCGATCATCGTGGCACCGTCATCGGCGGCGGCTGGTTCGTCACCGATCATGGTCGCCGAATCGTCGGGCGATTCTGCGACTTCGATTTCGTCTTTGGGCGGAGACTTGTCGGGCAGCGTCTTCGGCGGAGCGCTGTCGAAGGAATCTTCGGACATCGTCTGGTCGAAAGCTCCCTCCGGAAGTGTATGGTCGAAATCACCGCCTGAAGGCTGCTTGGAGTCGCCAGAATCGGAGGACTTCGGATCGCCTGGAGTACTCATAAATCAGTCTCGCGAATCAGAGGATCGCCGCTAGATCGCGTTGCACATCGGTCGACAACTCACGACGCAACGGGACACGGCACCGCAATCTACCGGTTGAGGCAACTCGTCTCCAACCCCTTTCGGCGAATCGGAGACCGTCGCGCCACGACAACCCAAGCTCATTCCACAAAGCGAGCTTTCTTGGGATGACTGGCACAGACCCGCCGAACCCGACCCGATTCGACAAGGCGCGACGGATCAGTCATCACCGACACCGAACGTCGATGAGTGCAATCAACCCGCTGGAAAGTGGGCCGCGACGGGTTGGAGACGGCAAAAACTCAGTGATGCTCGTCGTGTTCCTCGACGAAGAACAGCACAGACGCCAACGGAATGTGAACCGGCACCCGGCGAGCTCCCTTGAGTTGCTCGACGATCAAGCAGCCGTCCTCGGCGGAGGTCAAAATTCCTTTGACGGGGATCGCGCCGGCCAGCCGCAGCGAAACCAGGATCGTCTTGCCCAACAGCTTGCGGATGAGTTCGTTCATGGCATGACCTCGCCACCACGCAGGGATTTCTACCACCGAAACAGTGCCGTGCCCCAGGTCAATCCCGCTCCGAAACCGCACATCAAAACGGTGTCACCGGCTCGAATGCGTCCGGCGCGAGAAGCCTCGTCCAACACCAACGGGATCGAACCGGCCGACGTGTTCCCGTAGCGGTCCACTTGCATCAAAACTTTTTCACGAGGAACACCCAACTTCTCGACGACATGATCAAGAATGCGTGCGTTTGCTTGGTGCAAGAAGAAGTACGACACATCCTCAAGTCTCGTCCCGGATTTTTCGAGCAACAGTCGAATTGTGTCCTCGACCACACGCACTGCCCACATGAAGACGTTTTTGCCGTCCATGTTCAAGAACTGTCGTCCGGCCGTGATGTCGTCGATGGACACCGGATTCCGAGTTCCTGCGGCCGAGCATTCCAGCAGTGAGCCACCACCGCCGTCTGAGCCAAGCTGATAGCTCAATAGTCCTTGCTCCGGAGAACCGCGCGAGACCAACACCGCACCGGCTCCGTCGCCGAACAGCGGAGCGATCTTCTTGTCGAGCGGATTCACAATCTTGCTGCAACAGTCGGCTCCGATGACCAGTGCCAATTTGCTGTTGCCGGTCGCGACATATTGCGACGCCGTCGCCAGCGAGTACACGAACCCCGAACATGCGGCGGACAGATCGAACGCCGGCACATCGAGCCCCAACTTCTCTTGCACGAGGCACGCGGTTGACGGGCACAAATGGTCTGGCGTGAACGTGCCGACGATCAGCAAGTCGATGTCGTCAGTCTTCACACCCGCGTTTTCGATGGCACGCTTCGCGGCTTCGGCGGCCAGATCGCTCGTGGCCTGATCGCGCGAGGCGTGACGGCGAGCGAAGATGCCGGTCCGTTGCTCGATCCAATCCGGATCGAAGCCGTAGCGCTCGCGCAGATCGGCGTTCGTGACGATGTTCTCCGGCACATACGAACCACTGCCGACAATCTGCACGCCCATCAGCGAGCAAGTGCGCCGGGAAATCGCACGCCGTGCGACCCTTGGTACCGCAGTGCGACGTTCGCGTACAACCGTTCTGCTTGTCTGCGCGAATTGCGAAGTCGGTTCGCATGCGACTTCAGCACTGGCAGTTTGAACCACGAAGTCGATCGACGTCGTGGCGTGCGCAGTTTGTAACTCAGCTGCAGGTTCGAGAGTTGGAGCAGACGGAATCAAATCCACAAGCGAGCCGGATCCAACCGACAAGGTGCTGGTTTGCATGGACAGCTAGTCCTGAGCCGGATCACGTCGGTCGAAGTG